>NZ_JBBEUD010000003.1:0-297497 GCF_037402475.1 Caulobacter sp. CCG-8 | reverse complement strand
GGCGTCGCGCCCTCGGCCTCGGCGTCGGCATCGGCGTGCGCCAGGGCCTCGACCACCTCAGGCTCGGGGATGGGCGGCGGCTCCGACAGCGGCTCTTCCGGTTCGGGCGCGTAGATCCGCGCGGCCTGGGCCCCGTCGGCGGCGGCCAGGGCGGCGGGCGGCGGCGGCTCGGGCGCGGCTTCCTCCGCCCGGGCGACGGTCGCGGCCGCCAGGCCCGGCAGGACATAGTTCTTCATGCGCTGGCGGATCAGCTTCTTGTCGATCTTGCCGGTCGCGCCCAGCGGGATCTCGTCGACGAAGACCACGTCGTCGGGCATCCACCACTTGGCGATCTTGCCCTGCAGGAACTCCAGGAACTCTTCCTTGGTGGCCGTCTCGCCGTCCTTCAGCTTGACCAGCAGGATCGGCCGCTCGTCCCACTTGGGATGCGGCACGCCGATCACCGCCGTCATCGCCGCCTTGGGATGGCCCAGGGCGATGTTCTCGATGTCGATCGAGCTGATCCACTCGCCGCCCGACTTGACCACGTCCTTGGCCCGGTCGGTGATCTGCATGAAGCCGTGGTCGTCGATCGTGGCCACGTCGCCGGTGTCGAAGAAGCCCTCGTCGTCGAGGATCCTGCCGCCGGCGCCCCGGAAGTATTCGGCGGCGATGATGGGGCCGCGGATCTTCAGGTTGCCGAAGCTCTTGCCGTCGTGCGGCAGGCGCTGGCCCGCGTCGTCGGTCAGCTTCAGCTCCACGCCCAGCGGCGGCCGGCCCTGCTTGAGGCGGTAGGGCATCTGCTGGTCGTAGGGCAGCTTTTCCAGCTCGTCGGTCATGACCGACAGCGTGCCGACCGGCGAGGTCTCGGTCATGCCCCAGGCGTGGACCACCTCGACGTCGTAGTCCTCCTGGAAGGCGCGGATGATCACCTCGGGACAGGCCGCCCCGCCGATCACCACCTTGCGCAGGTTGGGCAGCTTGCCGCCGCTTTCCTTCAGGTGCTGCAGCAGCATCTGCCAGACCGTCGGCACGGCGGCCGAGAAGGTCACGCCCTCGGTGTCCAGCAGCTCGTAGATCGAGGCCCCGTCCATCTTGGCGCCGGGCATCACCATCTTGGCGCCGGTGCCGGGGGCCGAGAACGCCACGCCCCAGGCGTTGGCGTGGAACATCGGCACCACCGGCAGGATCACGTCCTTCTGCGACAGGCCCATCACGTCGGGCTGCAGGGTGATCAGGGTGTGCAGGAAGTTGGAGCGGTGCGAGTACAGTACCCCCTTGGGGTCGCCGGTCGTGCCCGAGGTGTAGCAGAGCCCCGCCGCCGTGCCCTCGTCGAACCCACCCCAGGCGCAGTCGGCCGAATGCTCGGCGACTAGGTCCTCGTAGCAGAGCAGGCCCTTGAAGTTGGGCGCCTCGCCGGCCGGTTTGAAGTCGGCGGGCATGTGGGCGCGGTCGGTGAATAGCACCACGTGCTCGACGGTGGGCAGGTGGTGCAGGACGCCGGCGATGATCGGCAGGAAGGTCAGGTCCACGAAGATGGCGCGGTCGCCGGCGTGGTTGGCGATCCAGGCGATCTGCTCGGGGAACAGGCGCGGGTTCAGGGTGTGGCAGACGGCCCCCACGCCCATGATGCCGTACCAGGCCTCCATGTGGCGGGCGGTGTTCCAGGCCAGGGTGCCGACGCGGTCGCCCGGCTTGATCCCCAGGCCCAGCAGCGCGTTGGACACCCGCTTGGCGCGGTCGTGGATCGCACCGTAGGTGGTGCGGACGATGGGCCCCTCGACCGATCGCGTGACGACTTCGCGCCCGCCATGCCACAGGGCGGCGTGGTCGATGATCTTGTCGACCGTCAAAGCCCCATGCTGCATCAAGCCCTGCATCGTTCCCCGCTCTCTCAGTCCATTATCGTTGTTCAGGCAAGGCTAGCGGCGCGCGGCCCCCGGTGCAACGCGCGGCGCGCCCGAGGCGAACCCGGGCCGCATCGCGCTGATCCGCCGCAGCCCTTGTTCAGCTCCTGGAAGCCTTGATCGTCTATAATCGGTCGACTGGACGACATAGCGGGCTGGGATTCGAGTGGGACGAGTGGACGCCATCTTGGCCGACGATCGGCTGGACGAAGTGGCGATGGACACCCACCGCCTGCTGCTGTCCCGCGTGATCCCCGCGGCGATGGCGGCCGGCGTCACCCAGATGGCCCTGGGCCTGAACTTCGCCCTGTGCTGGCTGACGGTGTTCCTGGCCAGCGAAGGCCTGGCGCGACTGGCGACCGGGCGGTTCAAGCCGGGCGTCGCCGGCACGCCGACCATGCGCGCCGTCTTCCTGCTGGGCGCCCTGCCGATCAACCTGACCTGGTCGTGGCTGGCGGCGGCGATGTGGTTCTCGCCGCTGCACGACATGCGGCTGGCCGCCGCCTCGGTGTGGGTGGGCCAGATCGTCTACACCCAGAACTTCCGCCACCAGCCGGCCGCCCTGGTCGCGGTGTCGGCCTTCGCGCCGATGGTCAGCCTGGTGGTCTTCCCGCTGTTCTTCTTCCCCGACCAGGGCGTGGGTCCCAACATCGCCCGCTGGGGCCTGGTCATGGTGGTGGCCACGACCCTGAACGTCATGCTGGCCAACCGCGCCGCCGCCAAGCGAATGGACGCCCTAACCCGCGGCCTGCGCGAGGAGCGCGAGCGGGCCCTGGAGGCCAACCGCGCCAAATCGACCTTCGTGGCCGTCACCAGCCACGAGCTGCGCACGCCGATGAACGGCCTGCTGGGCATGGCCTACGCCCTGGACCGCAGCAACCTCAACGAGGCCCAGCGCCGCCACGTGCGCCTGATGATCAAGTCGGGCGACAGCCTGATGCAGGTGCTCAACGACGTGCTGGACCTGTCGAAGATCGAGGCCGGCAAGGTCGAGCTGGACCGGGTGGCCGTCAACCTGCACGACCTGGTCCGCGCGGCCGGCGATGCCTGGCGCGACGCCGCCGCCGAGAAGGGCCTGTGGCTGAAGGTCGAGATCGCCCCCTCCTCGCCCGCCTGGATCCTGGCCGACCCGCAGCGCATCCGCCAGGTGCTGATGAACCTGATCTCCAACGGCCTGAAGTTCACCAGCCAGGGCGGGGTGACGATCCAGCTGTCGGCGCGCAACGCGCCCCTGGCCGACGGCGACAGCGAGATCCGGCTGCGGGTGATCGACACCGGCGTCGGCGTCGACGCCAACGTCCACGACCGCATCTTCGAAAGCTTCACCCAGGCCGACAACGCCGTCTCGCGCAGCCATGGCGGCACGGGCCTGGGCCTGACCATCTCGCGCGCCCTGGCCCGCCAGATGGACGGCGACCTGGTCCTGGAGAGCGGCGTCGGCGGGGCGACGTTCGTCTTCACCCTGCACGCCACGCCGATCGCGGCGCAGGCCGTAACGGCGGCGGTGATCGACGAGGTCGAGGACCAGGACGAACCCGACCTAGACGCCCTGCGCATCCTGATGGCCGAGGACAACGCCATCAACCAGGTCGTGGTGCGCACCATGCTGGAGGCCACCGGCGTGGGCCTGACCGTGGTCGGCGACGGCCAAGCGGCGCTGGACGCCCTGGCGACCGAAACGTTCGACGCGGTGCTGATGGACATCAACATGCCGGTGATGGACGGCATCACCGCCCTGGGCGAGATCCGCGCCGGTCGCGGGGGCGACCCGGCGATCCCCGTCATCGCCCTGACCGCCTCGGCCATGTCGGGCGACCGCGAGCGCTTCCTGGCCATGGGCTTCGACGACCACCTGGGCAAGCCGATCCGTCCCGTGGAACTGCTGTCGTCGATCTGCGGCGCGGTGCGCGGCAAGGCCAGGGGCTGCGCGGAAGCGGCGACGGGGTCGTAGCGGCCAGGGTCCGATTGACTTCCGCTGCGGCGCGACGGAGCCTCGGGCCATGATCCGAGCTCCTGCTTCCGCCCTGACGATCCTGGCCATGGCCTGGTGCGTCTCCGCAAATCCAGCATCCGCCGCCGATCCCCTCTCCACCATCACGGCGCGCGTGCTGTCGACCTCCCCCGTCACCGGCTTCTCGGACGGAGTCGAGGAGCTGGCCTATTCCGTGAGACTGAAGCCCGTCGATCCGCCCGGAGCGGCGATCACGGCGATCGCGAGGGAGCCGTGCCCGCGCGGCAAGGATCGCGATCAGCTCTATTCCATACTGATCAGCCAACGGCCGGCGGTCCTGGGCATGGGTGTCGGCGACGCCGCCGCGAGGCCGGCCACCGCGAACATCTTCTCCTGCAAGCTCGTTGCTTCGCCGGGTCCCGTCCAGGGCGCGACGCCCCAGCCCCAGCAGCCCTAGCCCATCGACTCCGCCAGGGCCCGGGCCTCGTCCTCGAAGGCGCTGACCGTGTCGACCCTGCGCCAGGCGATCTCGCCGGTGTCGCGGGTCAGCTGGCTTTCCAGCACCGCCACGTCGGCGTCCGAGGCGTCGTTGACGCGGGCGGCGACGCGGGCGCGCAGCACCTCGGGCGGGGCCTCCAGCCAGACGCCCTGGAAGGCCACGTCGACCTCCTTCGCCAGGGCCTCGGCGCGGGCGCGCTGCTCGGGCTTGAGGAACACCGCGTCGACCACCACCGAGCGGCCGGCCGCCAGGGTCAGACGGGCGTCGCGGAACAGCTCGTCATAGACCTTGTCGCTCATTTCCGGCGTGTAGGCCTCTTTCGGCAGGCGCTGCAGCGAGGGCACGCCGCACAGGCGCTTGCGGATCTCGTCGGTGCGAAGGACCACCGCGCCCGGCGCCGCACCCAGGCCCGGCGCGCAGACGCGGGCGAAGGTCGACTTGCCCGAGCCCGAGAAGCCGCCGGTGGCCACCAGGCTGACCGGCTTGGGCGCCAGGTGCTCCAGGGCCGTGGCCAGGTAGGCGCGCGCGGCTTCGTCGTCGTTGCTGTAGGCCCAGACGTGGGTGCGCACGGCGGCGCGGACGCTGAGCATCAGCGGCAGGGCGGCCAGCCCGGTCCACAGGCCCTCGCCGAACGTGCGGGCGGCCTCGTCCAGATAGGCGTTCAACACCCGGCCGGCCGCGTCGCGACGACGGCGGAAGTCCAGGTCCATCAGCAGGAAGGCCAGGTCGTACTGGATGTCGATGTCCGACAGCGAGTCGTTGAACTCGATGCAGTCGAACAGGATCGGCTTGTTGTCCTCGACCAGGATGTTGCCCAGGTGCAGGTCGCCGTGGCAGTGGCGGGCGAAGCCCTGGCCGGCCCGCGCGTTCAGCAGCGGACCCAGGCGCTCCAGCGCCAGGTCGGTCTCGGCGATCAGCCGTTCCACCGCCTGGGCGCCCAGGCGCGGGGCCAGGCCGCGCAGCAGGTTGGCGTTCGAGGCGATGGTGTAGCCCAGGGCCCCCACCCCGCCGCCCTTCGGACGCAGCGGCGCCCCGGCGTGGAACTGGGCGATGGTGCGGCCCAGCGACTCCTCCAGCGCGTCGTCGATGGCCCAGGGCTGCTGGGCCAGCACGCCCTGCTCGTCGAAGCGGCGCATCTCCAGCAGGTACTCGACCACCTCGCCGGCCCCGTCCATCTCGACCCCGCCGTTGCCGGTCCGCGTCAGGCGCCGCACGGCGCGATAGATGTCGGGCGCGGCGGCGCGGTTGAAGGAAAGCTCGCGCTCCAGCGACCAGCGGCGCAGCTCCAGGGTGGAGTAGTCGAGAAAGCCGAAATTGACCGGGCGCTTGACCTTCCAGGCCGCCTCCCCAACCAGGAACACGCGGGCGCACGAGGTCTCGATCACCCGATCGGCCCGCTCGCCCATCCAGGCGGCCACTTCCTGCTCGCGAACCGTCTCCGCGTCCTTGATCACGCCCAAGCCTCGTCCAAAACACCGGAGCCTGTCCGAACAGGCTCCATTTCATCATTCCGAGCATGGCGGCCGCCGAAACCGGCATCCACTTTCGGCTGCCATGCCCTGGGATTTTCGCCCCTGATCCGGGCGAAGGCGTCCCCATAGCGGAAAGTTCGCGCGGCGTCGCGCCCGGCGCGCTTGCTTACGCTTAAGTTGCATGTCTATGGTCCGTGAACCATAGATCGAGTCATAACCACAATGCTCGCAGGCGCTGTCCTCACCCGCTCGGAACGCAAGAAGAGCGAGATCCTCAACGCCGCGCGCGGCGTGTTCCTGCGGGAGGGCTATACGGCCGCCGGCATGGAGGCCGTCGCCCGGATGGCCGGCGTGTCCACCGCCACCCTGTACGCGCACTTCCCCAGCAAGGCCAAGCTGTTCGAGGTGGTGGTCAACGAGGCCGTGGGACGCATGGCCGAGCCCGTGCGCGCCAGCCTCGAGGTCCAGGGCGACGCCCGCGCCCGCCTGACCGCCCTGGCCCTGGCCTATGCCGGCGTCATGTCGCGCCCGGCCACCCGGGCCATGTTCCGGATGGTGGCGGGCGAGCGGCCGCGCTTCGGGGCCGTGACCGACCCCGTCCTGCACAGCGCGCACCAGGACCTGAGGCGCGTGGCGATCCAGGTCCTCGAGGACCTGGTCGAGACCGGCGAACTGACCATCGGCCAGCCGGCCTGGGCGGGCGGCCAGCTGCTGGGCATGCTGGACGACGCCACCCTGGTCCTGGGCCTGACCGCCGGCGACGAAGCCCAGCCGCTCCGGCCGCTGGCGGACATCTGCGCGGATGCGGTGGAGACCTTCCTGGCGCGGTATGGGACGCAAAGAACCTAACCGATTGGGTTTTATTCCAAACCGCTTGGGTTTCTGGTAGAAGGTCCGCAATGCCGACGGTGCTGCGATTTCCCGACAACACGGGCCGGACGCGGATCGAGATCTACACGCAGGACCACGCGCCCTCCCACGTCCACGTGAACGGCGTGAACAAGGAGGCGGTGCTGCTGTTGAACTGTTGCGAGACCGACGACACCCGGCACGGGCCGGTCGGCGTGCGCGAAGTCGACGGATACCGGCTCGCGGAACTGAACGAGATCATCGCGTTCGTGACGGAGCACCTGAAGAGGCTCTGCCAGGCGTGGAGAGAGGTCCATGGCGCTTTCTGAAGCCGAATTCGCCGCCGTCGAGGCGCGCACCGCCGACGAGAACCGGTTCCAGCCGCGCGCCGTGGCCGCGACCTGGCTGCCCGAGCGGCACCGGGTCCTGATCGAGATGAACAACGGGCTTGAAGTGACGTTCGCCCCCGAGCGCTATCAGGAGCTGGCCGGCGCCAAGCCCGAACAGTTGGCCGAGATCGAGGTGTCGGGACGCGGCTCGGCGATCTACTTCCCCCAGCTGGACGCCAGCCTCTACATTCCCGGCCTTCTGCGGGGCCTGACCGGCACGCGCCAATGGATGGCCCAGGAGCTGGGTCGCCAGGGCGGCAAGGCCACCAGCGTCGCCAAGGCCGCCGCTTCCGTGGCGAACGGGAAGCGGGGCGGTCGTCCTCGAAAGGCCGCGGCCTCCTAGGGAAACAGCCGCTTGGTCTCCCACCCCTCGCCGACGCGGTCGTAGACCAGCCGCTCGTGCAGGCGGAACGGGCGGTCGCGCCAGAACTCGATGACCTGCGGCACGACGCGGTAGCCCGACCAGTGCGGCGGGCGCGGCACCTTGCCGAGGCCGAACTTCAGGGCCATCTCGGCCACCCGGCGCTCCAAGGCCAGGCGATCGGGCAGCGGCCGCGACTGATCGCTGGCCCAGGCGCCCAGCTGGCTGTGGCGGGCGCGGCTGGCGAAATAGGCGTCGGCCTCGGCCTCGGTCACCGGCTCGACGACGCCCCGCACCCGCACCTGGCGGCGCAGCGACTTCCAGTGGAACAGCAGGGCCGCCTTGGGTTGGCCGCCCAGCTCCACGCCCTTGGCGCTCTGGGTGTTGGTGTAGAAGACGAAACCGCGCGCATCGACGCTCTTGAGCAGCACCATGCGCGAGTCCGGCAGGCCGTCGGCGTCGACCGTCGACAGGGCCACGGCGTTGGGATCGCTGGGCTCGCCCTTGCCGGCCTCGGCCAGCCAGTCCTCGAACAGGTGGATCGGATCGCCCTCGGGCAGCAGCGGCGGGGGCGTCGCCTCGGTCACCTGGCGGACATAGTCGTCCTCGGACGGCGAGGCGGGGATCAGGGGCGCGTCGGTCATGGGACGGATATAGAGCGGCGGGTCACGCTTGACGAGGATGGCCGGTCGCGCGCATCTGCCGCGCGACATGAAGGACACCCTATGAAACTCGGCACGCGGGCGCGACTGGCCTGGATCCCCCTGGCGCTGTGGTGCGCGGCCGGCCTGTGGATCGGCTATGCCCAGGCGATCAAGTGGAAGGGCGACGACACCCAGGACTGGATCATCCTGGCGGCCGGCGGCCTGTTCCTGTTCGCGGGCGGGGCCTGGAACTTCTGGCGGCTGCGGGCCAAGGCGGCCGAGCGGGCGCGGGTCGAGGGGCCCGAGGTCGACGTGCCGGTCACCTGGCACAAGCGCAGCGGCTCGTGGGCGGTGATCGCCTTCGTGGCGGGGGTGTTCGGCGTCTTCGGCCTGGTCTGGCTGCTAAGCGGTCAGATTCGTTAGTTTTTCGCTTGGCGCGTTTTCTTCACGCGAACCGGTGTCCACTTCGCTCGAAAACGCTAGAAGTTAACTTAACCCCCCGTTGACCAAAGGGCGGCAGGGTCGGCGGCATGACCGCCGGCTCGTCCTACGCCCTCAGCCTCCAGGCCGCCCGCGCCATCCTCGGCGTCGCGCCGGGCGCCGACGAGCGCGAGCTGCGGGCCGCCTATCGCGAAGCCGCCAAGCGCGCCCACCCCGACCGTCCCGGCGGCGACGCGGCCCTGTTCCGCGACGTGCTGGCCGCCTATCGCCTGCTGCAGGACGCCCCGGCCCGCCAGATCCATTTCCCGCCCGCCGTGGCCGAGCCCGCCCGGGTCGAGCAGGCCGTCCTGCAGGTCGACGCCGCCCTGGCCTTCGCCGGCGGGACCCTCGACCTGGCGCTGGACGGCCGCAAGCTGCGCCTGACCCTGCCCGCCGGCCTGCGCGAGAACGACAAGGTGCGGGTCGAGAACGTGACCTTCCGCGTGACGCTCAAGCACGACCCCGACGCCCTGGTGCGCGGCGGCGACCTGTGGCTGACCGCGCGGCTGGACGCCCGCGCCCTGGCCGAGGGCGGCCGCATCGAGGTGGCCACGGCCCTGGGCCCGCGCCTCGTCTGGATCTCGACCAAGGCCGCCGCGCGCGGCCTGGTGCGCCTGCCGGGCCAGGGCCTGCCCGCCCGCGGTCCGCACCGCGCCGGCGACCTCTTCCTGCGCCTGGAGGCCCTGGGCGAAGGCGCCGAGAGCGTCGCCCGCTCGCAGCTCAAGCGCTTCGCGGCCGCCTGGGCGGCCTAAGCGGCGGCTTAGCGCTTCCAAACGCCCGTTCGACGATCCTATGATCCCGCCCGACGCCGCCCCAGAGCGGCCGGGAGGACGGACCATGACCGACGAAGCCCTGCGCGCCCGCCGCGAAAAGATCGTGCGCGAGCACATGGCCGACGAGATCGACCACGCCTGGGACAAGGTGCTGGCCACCTTCCCCCACCCCCACTACGAGATCATCGCCACCGGCGCGGTCCATGACGGCCGCCCCGACGTCGAGCGCTACTACACGACCTCGCGTCAGACCTTCCCCGACCAGCGCAACACCCTGCTGTCGCTGCGCCATGTCGACGACGGGATCGTGGTGGAGTTCATTCTTGAAGGAACCCAGTCGGGCCCGCTGGGCCCGCTGCCCGCCACCGGCCGCCCGTTCAGCTGCCAGATGACCGCCTTCTTCCTGTTCGACGGCGAGACCCTGGTCTGCGAGCGGATCTATTCCGACACCCTGACCATCGTGCGCCAGCTGCTGGGCGGCATGACCGCGATGGAGGCGCTGGGCGCCCTGGTCGCGGCGGCGGGGGCCAAGGCGGCTTAAGCGCCCTACTCTTCCTCGTCCTCGGTCTTGAAGCTGTAAGGTTCGGCCGGCGGCAGGCAGTCGACCAGGATCTGGGCCGTCAGGCCGGGCTCGGCGACGACGGAAGGCTGCTCGCCGAACACGGCCTCCCACAGCTCCGCCAGTTCCTGGTACGCGACATCGGGCACGCTACGCTCTCCTCACGAGAGACAAATGCCTTTGCGGTCAATGCGTTGCTGGTTAACGGCGCGCGCGGTTCAGCGCGCGCCGTCCGCCCCCTGCCCGCGCCGGGCCGCGTCCAAACCCGGGTTCGGTTGCGCCCCAGCACAAGCCAGACCACCAGCGTAGGCGCGGCCGAAGGCGGGTGGAAATCGAGCGAAACCCTCGGAATCCGCCCGGTCGCGGCCCAGACGAGCCTAGGGCGCCACCGCCATTTCGAACGGCGTCGCCGGTAATCCGGTGACTCCGTAGAGGTTGAGGATCGGGCTGTCGGCCCAGGCGAAGCGGACCTTGGCCGGCGAGAAACCAGCCGGGACCGCCAATCGAACCCCCTCGCCCGTCAGGGCGGCCTCGGCGAAACGGCAGCCGCCCGCCGCGTCGCACAGCTCGAAGCCGACGGGCCGGACGTCGGCCTGCACCACCGCCGGCTGGTCCAGCCGCACCACCACCGCGCCGCCGGAGAGCGTCGCCGACAGCGGGGCCGGCCCGGCGGCGACCAGGGTCGTTTCGCCATAGGCCAGCTTGCGGGCCTGCAGGGCCAGGCGGTGGCCCACCTGCTGCTTGTTGGCCGGATGGATGTCGTAGATGTCGCCGATGTCGACGGCCGAGGCCAAACCGACCTTGGGATCGGCCGCCGCCGTCCGGCGCTGGGCGTCGCGCACGCCCGCCCAGCCGGACTCGACGGGCGCGGTGTGGCGCGGTCCGAAGTCGGCCAGCTGCACCACCAGGAACGGAAGGTCCGGCCCGCCGCCCTCCGCCTTGAACGCCGAGCGCCAGTCGGCGACCAGGGCCGTGAGCAGGCGCTGGTAGGTCTGGGGCTCGGCGACATTGGCCTCGCCCTGGTACCAGGCGAAGCCCCTGACGCCGTAGGGGACCAGCGGGGCGATCATGCCGTTGCGCAGGGTCGACAGGCCGCTGGTCCCCACCCACGGGGCGGTGGGCGGCAGGCCCGACTGCGCGATGGTGGCCGAGACCTTGTAGCGCCAGGTCGCGCCCAGCGGGGCGAACGACCCGTCGTCGAACTTCAGCCCCTTCTGGGCGGCCGGGCCCCAGGCCCCGCCGCCGCCGCTGGTGTCGATGGCCCGCACGGCGATCAGGTTCGGCCCGGCCTTCAGCACGCCCGGCGCGATCCTGTAGTTCCGCGGCCTGTCCCAGCCCTGCGACGAGCCGATCTCGCGGCCGTTGACGAAGGTGGTGTCCAGGTCGTCGATCGGCCCCAGCGACAGGGTCGCGCCCTGCCTGGCCTGCTTGGCGGTCAGGGTGATCGTGGCCCTCAGCCAGATCGTGCCGTCGAAGGTCTCGAGCCCGGGATTGGTCTCCCAGAACTGTTCGGCCGGCATGGTCTTCCAGTCGCGGTCGTCGAAGTCCGGGCGATTCCAGGTCGCGGCCTGGGGCTCGGCCTTGGCGGCCCAGCGGCCCAGCATGGCGCTCCAGTTGGCCATGCCCAGGTCCGGCGACTTGGCGTAGTCGGCCAGCACGGCCAGGCCCTCGTCATAGCCGCCCAGGGCGTGCAGGCCCTCGCGGCTGATCCAGTCCTGGATCACCGACCCGCCCCAGGTGGCGTCGATCAGGCCCACCGGAACTCCGGTGGTCTTCTTGATCTCGCGGCCCATGAAGAAGCAGGCGGCGCTGAAGTTGTTGGCCGACTCCGGGGTCGCCGGACGCCAGGCCGCCTCCTTGGGCAGGGCCGTCGTCGGCTCGGGCAGGCTGGTGCGGCCGGTCTGCAGCAGGCGGATGTTCGGGTCCGCCGAATTGGCCGCCTCGGCCTCGCCGGCCAGCGACCGGCGCAGCGGGTATTCCATGTTCGACTGGCCCGAGCACAGCCAGACGTCGCCGACCAGCAGGTCCGAGATCGTCTGGCGCTCGCCGCTCGTCTGGGCCGTCAGGGTCAGGGCCGCGCCCGGCTCGCGGGCCGGGAAGGTCGTCGACCAGCGGCCCTGGGCGTCGGCCGTCGCGGTGGCCTTGGCCTCGTCCAACGACAGCTCGACCGCCTCGCCCGGCCGGGCCGCGCCCCACACCCGGATCGGCTGGCCGCGCTGGAGCACGGCGTGGTCGGTGAAGACCGGGGCCAGCAGCGGGGCGGCCTGGGCAAGGGCCGGGCCCAGCGCGGTCAGAGCCGTTGCGGCCATGAGGCCAAGGAACTTCGAGCGCATGAGCCTACTCCCAAAATCCGCTCATCCCGGCGCATGCCGGGACCCAGAGGGAATGGCTTTGAGGCTGACGCCAAAGGCGCTGAGCCCTTCCAATCATCCACACCGCCATAGGATCTGGGTCCCGGCGTTCGCCGGGATGAGCGGAATAATAATTAGTCCTGAGCCTTCGCCGGGCAGGTCGCGCCCGCCGGTTCGGTGGTCAGCTTGACGGTCTGCAGCGACACCGTGAGCGAACCCGGGGTCGACAGAGCGAACGGCGTGGTGACCTTGGTCACGTCGGTCCCGGCCGCCTGGAAGCACTTGAGCGGCACCTTCAGGCTCTTCCACTCGCCCGTCGGCGCGGCGTTCAGCACCGGCGTCAGGTCCAGCTTGCCCCAGCCGTTGGCCAGGGTGACCGGACCGGTCGGCTTGGCGTCAAGCCGATACTCGACCAGCAGGTTCATCTCGGCGTTGGTCTGGAACGACAGGTCGAAGGCCTCGTCGGCGGCCAGGGCGACCGTGGCCGGCTTGTCGCCCGAGAAGATCAGCTGGCGGCCGGCCTCCTGCACGTTGCCGGCGTCGACCGGGCGGATCTGCACCGCCGTGGTCGGCGTGGGCTTGAACTCGAAAGGCGCGGGCGTCTTGCCGGCCACGAAGTAGTCGCTGACGTTCTCGGTGGCGACCGTGAAGCCCGGCTTCTCCGACAGGGTCCCGACCCGGACCTTGGAGGCGTAGGTCAGGCCGTAGCCGTAAGCGAACTGCGGGTCGTAGCCCTTGTCGCCGCGGTTGAGGGTGAACTGGCCGGCCGTCTTGGGCCAGCTGAACGACAGCTTGCCGTGGAAGTCGGTGCGCGGCTTGCCGGCCTTGTCGCCGATCAGCACGTCGGCGATCCCGCCGCCTTCCGAGCCCGGCAGCCAGGCGGCCACGAAGGCGTCCGAGGCGTTGATCTCGGGGTTCACCCACAGCGGCCGGCCCGACAGGAACACGGCCACCACCGGCACGCCGGCGGCCTTCAGCTTCTTGAGCAGGGCCAGGTCGGTCTTCTTGCCGGGCTGGAATTCCAGCGTCTTGATGTCGCCCACGCCCTCGGCGTAGGGCGTCTCGCCGAACACCACGATGGCCACGTCCGGCTTCTTGTCGAAGCTGCCGTCGACGCTCAGCGTCGCCGTGCCGCCCGAGGCCTCGACCGTCTCCTTCAGCCCCGAATAGATCGACTGGGCGTTGGGGAAGTCGGCCTTGGTGTTGCCCGTGCCCTGCCACGACAGGGTCCAGCCGCCGGCCTGCTGGCCGATGTCGTCGGCGCCCGAACCGGCCACCAGGATGTTGGCGCTGGCCTTCACCGGCAGCACGCCGTTGTTCTTCAGCAGCACCAGCGACTCGCGCACCGCCTGGCGGGCGATGGCCTTGTGCTCGGGCGAGGCCATGACGGACTCCCGGCCCTCCAGCGGACGCGCCTGCTGGAACAGGCCCATCTTGGCCTTCACGCGCAGGATGCGGCGCACGGCGTCGTCGATGCGGGCCATCGGGATCTGGCCCGACTTCGCCTGGGCCAGGGTGTTGGCGTAGAGCTCCTTCCAGCTGTCGGGCGCCATGTACATGTCGAGGCCGGCGTTGGCGGCCTGCGGACAGTTGCGGGGCGTGCAGCCGGCCACCTGGCCGTGGCCGTTCCAGTCGCCGACGATGAAGCCGTCGAAGCCCATCTTGCCCTTCAGCACGTCGGTCAGCAGGCTCTTGTTGCCGTGCATCTTCTCGCCGTTCCAGCTGGAGAACGAGGCCATGACGGTCAGGGTCCCGGCGTTGATCGCCGGCACGTAGCCCTGGGCGTGGAGACGGATCAGGTCGGCTTCCGAGACCTGGGTGTCGCCCTGGTCCTTGCCATTGTGGGTGCCGCCGTCGCCGAGGAAGTGCTTGGCGCTGGCCGCCACGTGGCCCTGCTGGATGACGCCGCCCTGGCTGACGGCGCCCTGCAGGCCCAGGATCATCTGGCCGGCGTAGCTGCGGACGATCTCTGGGTCTTCCGAATAGCCCTCGTAGGCCCGGCCCCAGCGGTCGTCGCGCGGCACGGTCAGGGTCGGGCCGAACGCCCAGTCGAAGCCGCTGGCGGCGGTTTCCTGGGCCGTGGCCGCGCCGATCTTGCGGATCAGCTCGGGATCGCGCGTGGCGCCCAGCGCGCTGTTGTGCGGAAAGAGCGTGGCGCCGACGGCGTTGCCGTGGCCGTGCACGGAGTCGATGCCGAACATCAGCGGGATGTGCGTGCCGCCCTGGCGCTGGTCGGCGGCGGCGCGGAAGGCCTCGACCGACTTGACCCACGGGCCGATCGGCGAGCGGTCGGGCGCGCCCAGCGGCGGCGAGCTGCCGCCGGCCAGGATCGAGCCCAGGGGATAGGTCTTCAGGTCTTCCGGCTTCACCGAGCCGATGTCGCCCTGGATCATCTGGCCGACCTTCTCCTCGAGGGTCAGCTTGGCCAGCAGGGCGTCGACGAAGGCCTCGGTCTGGGGATCCACCAGGCCCTGGCTCTTGGCCGCGGGCCACAGGGCGGGGTGGGCGGTGCTCTTGGAGTCGGCGGCGGAGGCCGCGCCGGTCATGACGGTGGTCGTCAGGAGGGTGGTCGCCAGCAACGCGGCGCAGAAGGCCTTGGTGTTCATAACTCCCCACATTTTATCGTTCGGTTCCGACAACGTTGTCAGTCGCACGCCGACGATGTCGGGGCAATCCGTACGCCTTGCTGGTACCGGTATCTAAAAGCTCGACGGCGATCCATACACGGTCTAATTTGTGTGACAAATAGAAACGCCCATTAAGCGGCCCATAAGCAACCAGCGGGGAAACGACCACATGCGGACTCATGCAGCGGGCCTGATGGCCGGTGCGGCCATGGCGATCGTCGCCGCCTCTCCCGCCTTCGCCGCCGAACAGCGGCTGACCTCGCCCGACGGCGCGTTGCAGGTCACGGTTTCCGACAGCGACGGCCAGGCCCGCTACGCCGTGGCCTACAAGGGCCAGCCCCTGCTGGCGCCCTCGCCGCTGGGCCTGGTGCTCAGCGCCGGCGGCTCGCTGAGCCACGGGCTGAAGATCGCCGGCGCCGCGCCTTCGAGCGGCGACGCGACCTACGATCTCGTGGCCGGCAAGACCCGGACGGTCCGCGACCGCTACAACCAGCTCGACGTCGACTTCCAGGAGCCCGAGGGCGGCAAGCGCCGGCTGCGGGTGGTCGTGCGGGCCTATGACGGCGGCGTAGCGTTCCGCTACGTGCTGCCCCGCCAGCCCGGCCTGGACGCTGTGAACATCCGCAACGAGGAGACCCGCTTCGACTTCCCGGCCGACTACCGCTGCTGGGGCCTGAACCTGGGCAAGTTCGGCACCAGCCACGAGGGTGAGTTCGATCCGGTCCAGGCCTCGAAGCTGCGCGAGCACAATCTCTACGACGCGCCCCTGGTCTGCGAGGGCGCCAACGCCGCCTTCGCCATCGCCGAGGCCGACCTGAAGGACTATGCCGGCCTCTACCTGACCGGACGCGGCGACGGCGGGCTGGGCGTGCAGGCCAAGCTGTCGCCCCGCCTCGATGATCCGACCGTGGCCGTGCGCACGCGCATCGGCGCCGACGTGGTCTCGCCCTGGCGCGTCGTGATGGTGGCCCCCAAGGCCGGCCAGCTGATCGAAAGCAACCTGGTCACCACCTTGAGCGCGCCGTCGAAGGTGGCCGACACCTCCTGGATCAAGCCGGGCAAGGCGGCCTGGGACTGGTGGAACGGCCCGTCGATCAGCGGCGTGGCCAAGCCCGGCATGAACGCCGAGACCATCAAGCGCTACATCGATTTCGCGGCCGCCAACGGCCTGGACTACATGCTGATCGACGAGGGCTGGCACGCGGGCGCCGGCGGCGGCGGGGCGGTCCAGCCGGGCGTCGATGTCACCCGCCCGATCCCCGAACTCGATCTGCCCGGCCTGATCGCCTACGCCAAGGAGCGCAAGGTCGGCCTGTGGCTGTGGCTGAACTGGAAGGCCCTGGACGCCCAGATGGACGAGGCTGTCCCGCTGTACGAGCAGTGGGGGATCAAGGGGATCAAGGTCGACTTCATGGACCGCGACGACCAGGCCATGGTCGACTACTACCACCGCCTGCTGACCAAGGCCGGCCAGCACCATCTGATGGTCGACCTGCACGGCGCCGAGCATCCGACGGGCCTGATCCGCACCTATCCGCACTACCTGACCCAGGAAGGCGTCATGGGCGCTGAGTACAACAAGTGGAGCCGGCGGGTGACCGCCGCCCACAACGTCACCCTGCCCTACACCCGCATGCTGCTGGGGCCGATGGACTACACGCCCGGCGGTTTCCGCAACGTGGCGCCGGCCACGTTCGATCCGCGCAACACCCTGCCCTTCGTCCAGACCACGCGCGGCCAGGCCCTGGCCATGTACGTGGTCTATGACAGCCCGTTCGGGATCGTCGCCGACAGCCCCGACACCTACAAGGACAGCCCCGCGGGCCTGGACTTCGTCGCCGCCGCCCCCACCACCTGGGACGAGACGCGGTTCGTGACGGGCGAGATCGGCCAGTCGGTCGTGCTGGCCCGCCGCAAGGGCGCGGACTGGTGGATCGGGGCGATGACCAACGACGCCGGCCGGACCGTGAAGATCCCGCTGGGCTTCCTCGGCGCGGGCGCCTTCACCGCCGACATCCGCCAGGACGGGGCGGCGCCGACCGACCTCGTCGCCTCGACGCGGACGGTGAAGGCCGGCGACGTCCTGACCCTGAAGCTGGCGCCCAGCGGCGGCGCGGCCGTCCGTCTGACGCCGGCCCGCTAGTGCCTCGCCTTCAACGCATCCTGGCCCTGGCGGTCGCGGCGGGCGTCGTGGCGTTCGCCGGGACCGCGCCCGCCGCCGCGCCCAAGGTCCAGCCCTACGGCTGGAACACCGTCGAGGTGTTGGGCGGCGGCTTCGTCAGCGGGGTGGTCTATCACCCGACCGAGAAGGGGCTGGTCTATGCCCGCACCGACATCGGCGGGGCCTATCGCCTGGACCGGACGACCGGCCGCTGGGTCGCCCTGAACGACGCCCTGCCCCGCGCCGACGGCCAGCTGGCCGGAGCCCTGAGCCTGGCGGTCGATCCGCGCGATCCGGACCGGCTCTACATGGCGGCCGGCGAGTACACCCGTCCCGGCGCGCGCGGCGGGGCCGTGCTGCGCTCCACCGACCGCGGCGCCACCTGGGCCAAGACCGAGCTGCCGGTCGGCATCGGCGGTAACGAGGACGGCCGCAACACCGGCGAGCGGCTGATGGTCGATCCGGCCCAGGGCGCGGTGCTGTTCCTGGGGACCAAGGAGGGCCTCTACCGCAGCGCCGACCACGGGGCGACCTGGTCGCGGGTCGAGGCCTTCCCGCGCCTGCACGTCACCCTCGTCGCCTTCGATCCGGTGATGAAGACCAAGACCGGCGAGACGGCGATCCTCTATGCGGGCGTCGCGGGAGAGCGCGGCGGCGGCCTGCTGGTCAGCACCGACGGCGGCGCGACGTGGGGCCTAGTGACCGGCCAGCCCAAGGGCCTGGTCCCGCACCACCTGGCCATCGACGCCAAGGGCGTGGTCCACGTCGCCTACGGCAACGGCCTGGGCCCCAACGACGTCACGGATGGCGCGGTCTGGAAGCTGGACCCCGACACCGGCGCCTGGACCGACATCACCCCGGTCAAGCCGCAGGGGACGGACGTCTTCGGCTATGGCGGGCTCAGCCTCGACCCCGCCCATCCGGGGACGATCGTGGTCTCCACCCTGGATCGCTGGGCGGCGGGCGACGACGTCTTCCGCAGCACCGACGGCGGCAGGAGCTGGAAGGCCCTGCGCGAGGAATCCGAGCACGACACCGGCGGCGCGCCCTGGGTGCGCAGCCTGGAGTCCAAGGCCGGCCGGGCCATGGGTCACTGGATCGGCGACATCGACATCGACCCGACCAATCCCGACGAGGCGATCTATGTCACCGGCTACGGCCTGTGGCGGACCACGAACCTGACCGAGGCCGACCGCTCGGGAGCCACCCATTGGCGGTTCGACGACGAGGGGCTGGAGGAGACGGTGGCCCTAGAACTGGTCAGCCCGCCCGGCGAGCCCCTGATCAGCACGATCGGCGACATCGGCGGCTTCCGCCACGACGACCTCGATCACGCCGCGGCCAGCCGCTATTTCGACCCGCACGGCGGCACCAATCGCGGGCTGGACTACGCGGCCCTGAAGCCCCAGGTCCTGCTGCGGACCAGCGATCCGACGCCCACCGCCGGCTTCCGCTCGACCGACGGCGGCAAGACCTGGACGCCCTTCGCCGCCTCTCCGCCCCGCGACGCCCACATCCACACCGGCCGCATCGCCCTGTCGGCCGACGGCGCGCGGATGGTCTGGGCCATGCGCAACGCCGCCCCCTACGTCTCCAGCGACGACGGCAGGACCTGGCGGCCGGTGCAGGGCGTCACGAAGGGCGAGCGCCCCGACTTCACCCCGGCCTCGGACCGCGTGAACCCGCTGCGCTTCTACGTCTACGACGCCGCGTTGGGCGCGGTCCTGGCCAGCGCCGACGGCGGCGAGACCTTCAAGGTCACGGCCCGGGGCCTGGCCGGCGGCGGCCCGCTGAAGGCCGTGCCCGGGATCGAGGGCGAGGTCTGGCTGCCCACGTCCCAGGGCCTGATGCGCTCGACCGACGGCGGCGCCGGCTTCAAGGCAGTGGCGGGCGTCGACGACGCCGGCCTGGTCGGCTTCGGCAAGGCCGCCCCGGGCCAGACCCATCCGGCGGTGTTCGTCTGGGGCAAGGTCGGCGGCGTCGAGGGCGTGTTCCGCTCGGACGACGTCGGCAAGACCTGGGTCAAGCTGCACGACCAGCGCTGGGGCTTCGCCGAACTGCGCGCCCTGACCGGCGATCCGAACCGCTACGGCCGCGTCTATCTGGGCGTCCACGGCCGGGGCATCCTCTACGGCGATCCGTCGCCCGCCAAGAACTAGGGACAGGCATGAGCCTCAATCGCCGCGACCTTCTGAACCTCGGCGCCGGCCTGGCCGCCGCCTCGGCCCAATCCACTCTGGGGGGGCCTGCTTTCGCCGCTTCGAAGCGGGGCTTCCAGCCCAGCTGGGAGTCCCTGGCCGACGGCTACAAGACCCCCGACTGGTTCCGCGACGCCAAGCTGGGAATCTGGTCGCACTGGGGTCCGCAGTGCGTGCCCGAGTTCGGCGACTGGTACGGCCGCCAGATGTACCAGCAGGGCAACCCGTTCTACGACCACCACGTCAAGACCTACGGCCACCCGAGCCAGTTCGGCTTCATGGAGTTCATCCCGCGCTGGAAGGCCGACCGCTGGGACCCGGAAGGCCTGATGCGCAAGTACAAGGCCGCCGGCGCCAAGTACTTCATGTCGATGGCCAACCACCACGACAACCTCGACATGTTCGACAGCCGCCACCATGCCTGGAACACCCTGCGCGTAGGCCCGGGGCGCGACATCGTCGGGACGTGGGAGAAGGTCGCCCGCCAGCACGGCCTGCGCTTCGGCGTCTCCAACCACTCGGCCCACGCCTGGCACTGGTGGCAAACCGCCTACGGCTACGACGCCGAAGGCCCGCTGAAGGGCCGGCGCTACGACGCCTTCCGCCTGACCAAGGCCGACGGCAAGGGCAAGTGGTGGCAGGGCCTGGACCCGCAGGACCTCTATACCGGCCGCAACATGGTGATCCCCGACGGGATCGACAGCATCGCCGCCGCCAACGCCTGGCACGACAAGCACGACGGCGAGTGGCTGGAGACCCCGCCGCCGAACAATCCCGCCTTCACGGCGAACTGGCTGGCGCGCCAGAACGACCTGGTCGACCGCTACCGGCCCGACATGGTCTATTTCGACAATTACGGCCTGCCGCTGGGCCAGGCGGGGCTCTCGGCCACGGCCCACTACTACAACCGGGCCCGCGCCTGGCGCGGCGCGTCGGGAGTGGTCGTCACCGGCAAGAAGCTCAGCCCCCTGCAGCGCCGGGGCATCGTCGAGGATGTCGAGCGCGGCTTCTCCGACCGCCTGCGACCCGAGCCCTGGCAGACCGACACCTGCATCGGCAACTGGCACTACGACCGCGCCCTCTACGACCGGGACGGCTACAAGAGCGCCCAGGACGTGATCCAGCGGCTGATCGACGTGGTCAGCAAAAACGGCTGCCTGATGCTCTCCATCCCCCAGCGCGGCGACGGCACGATCGACGACAAGGAGGAAAGGGTGCTGGAGGGCATGGCCGGCTGGATCGCCGTCAACGGTCCGGCCATCTACGGCTCGCGCCCCTGGCGGATCTTCGGCGAGGGCCCGACCAAGCTGGTCGAGGGCATGCAGAACGAAGGCGCGGCCAAGCCGTTCGAGGCGGCCGACATCCGGTTCGTCACCAAGGGCGGGGATTTGTATGCGCTGCCGATGGCCTGGCCGTCGGGCGAGCTAGTGATCGAGAGCCTGGCGACGAGCGGGCCGACGAGTGGGGGCGAGGTGCGGCGGGTGGAGCTGGTGGGTTCGCCCGCGCCGCTGGCGTTCAAGCGGGACGGCAAGGGGCTGCGGGTTGAGATACCGAGCGCGCGGCCGGCTTTCACGCCGGTTTTGAAAATCTCCGGACCTGGGTTGGTCTGAACACTTGCCCCCTACGGACCGCTGCGCGGTCGTCTTCCCCCGGAGGGGGAAGAGCCTCGCGCCTTAGGCTCCGCCCCCTACGGGGGCGGACAGACCGCGTAGCGGTCAGGTGGGGGCAAGCGGGTGAGCCGCTGCGCATTGACGCCCCTTACGGCAGTTCCCCAGACTGCCGAAAAAAGGAAGCGCCCCCATGACCTCCCTCGCCGGCCGCACCGTCCTGATCACCGGCGCCTCCTCGGGCATCGGCGCCGCCCTGGCCCGGGCCGCCGCCAAGGCCGGGGCCGAGGTGGCCGCCGCCGCCCGCCGGGCCGACAAGCTGGAAGCCCTGGTCGCCGAGATCGCCGCCGCCGGCGGGACGGCCCGGGCCTTCGCCATGGACGTCGAGGACGAGGCCTCGGTGATCGCCGCCTACGACGCCGTCGAGGCCGCCTTCGGCGCGCCGGACTCGGTGATCGCCAACGCCGGGATCAACATGGAGGGCCTGGCCCTCGATATCGCCATCGAGGACTTCGACAAGGTGATGGCGGTCAACACCCGAGGCGTCTTCCTGACCGCCCGCGAAGGCGCCCGGCGGATGATCAAGGCCGGCAGCCCGGCCAGCGAGCGCGGCCGCATCGTGCTGGTGGCCTCGATCGGCGCCCACAAGGTGCTGCCGGGTCTCACCGCCTATGTCGCCTCGAAGGCCGCCACGGCCCACATGGGCAAGAGCCTGGCCCGCGAGTGGGCGCGCAAGGGGATCAACGTCAACGTCCTGTGCCCCGGCTATATCCGGACCGAGATCAACGACGACTGGTTCGACAGCGAAGGCGGCCAAAAGCTGGTGGCGGGCTTCCCGAGGAAGCGGCTGATGGAGACGAGCGACCTGGAGGCCATGGCGCTGTATCTCTCGAGCGATGCGGCCAGAGCCGTGACCGGCTCGGTGTTCACGGTGGACGACGGGCAGTCCCTCTAAACTCCGCTCATCCCGGCGAATGCCGGGACCCAGATCCCATGGCTGAGCGGATGACTGAAAGGGCTCGGCGTTCTTGGCGTCAGCCTCAGAGCTATTCCATCTGGGTCCCGGCATTCGCCGGGATGAGCGGAATTCAGGTCCGCGCCGGCCCGAACCGCGCCACCAGGTCGTACGCCTCGCCCGGGAACAGCTGGCGCACCCAGGTCACCGGCTCGCCGGCCCGCCAGGTGCGGCGCTCGACCGCCAGCAGGGCCGCGCCTTCGTCCAGCGCCAGCAGGCGGGCGACGTCGGCCTCGGCGCCGACGGCGCTGATCCGGTTCTCGGCCTCGGTCCACGGCACGTGGTGCAGCAGCCAGGCCCCGGGCGCCTCCTCGGCGAAATCCTGCTCGGCGGCCTCGGGCACGGCGACCAGGCTGATCAGCCGGTCCTCCAGGGCGAAGGGTCGATCGCCCGCCACATGCAGGCCGCGCAGCACCAGCAGTTCGCCGCCCGCGGCCAGGGCGACCTCCTCGACATCGCCCGCCTTGGGTTTGCGCCGCTTCCGCTCCAGCAGGTCGAAGCGATAGGTCTCGCCCCGCGCCACGATCTCGGCCTGGATGTCGGGGATGTCGAGCACGGTGGAGTGCACGCGCGGCCGGGCCACGAACGAGCCGGCGCGGCGGCGGCGGACGATCAGCCCCTCCTTGGCCAGGGTCGACATGGCCTTGTTGACCGTCATCCGCGAGCAGCCGAACTGGCTCATCAACTCGATCTCGGAGGGGATCTTGCGGCCCGGCGCCCAGGCGCCCGAGCGGATCAGGTCCTCGATCTCGCCCCGGATGCGCCGATACAGCGTCCCCCCTTCCACGCCCGGATCACTCAAGCCAGCACGCTCCTCAACGCCGTCGCGTAGCGCGCCAGGATCGCCTCGCGCGCATGGTGGCGGCCGCCGCTGACGACCTGGCGGCCGCCGCGCCAGACGCCGTCGATGGCCCCGTGTCGCCCGGCGAACACCCAGCTGTCCAGCAGGGCGTCGCCGTCGCGGCCGATCATCGCCGGATGGGCGCGGTCCAGGGTCACGAAGTCGGCGGAACGCCCGCGCCGCAGGCCGCCGGCCACGCCCAGGGCCTGGGCGCCGCCGTTCACCGCCGCGCGGAACAGGTCGCCGCCCGTCGAGCTCCTGGGCGCCTTGGCCAGCACGTTGCGGGCCCGCCGCGTCAGGCGCTGGGCGTATTCCAGGGTGCGCAGCTCCTCGGCCGCGTCGATCAGCACGTTGCTGTCCGAGCCGATCCCGAACGCCCCGCCGGCCGCCAGATAGTCGTGGGCCGGGAAGACGCCGTCGCCCAGATTGGCCTCGGTGATCGGGCACAGGCCGGCCACCGCGCCGCTCTTGGCTAGGCGCTCGGTCTCCATGGCGTTCAGGTGGGTGGCGTGGACCAGGCACCAGCGCTTGTCGACGGGCGCGTTGTTCATCAGCCAGCGTACCGGCCGCGCGCCGGTGGCGGCCAGGCAGTCGTCGACCTCCTGGGTCTGCTCGGCGATGTGGATGTGGATCGGATTGGCGCCGGCCAGGGGGATGATCGCGGCCAGCTCTTCGCCGGTCACCGCCCGCAGGCTGTGCGGCGCGATGCCGACCACCGCGTCGGGCAGGCCGGCCACCGCCGCGCGGCTGGCCTCGATCAGCCGGCCGTAGCCGTCGACGTCGTGGATGAACCGCCGCTGGCCCTCGCCCGGCGCGACGCCGCCGAAGCCGGCATGGGCGTAGAACACCGGCAGCAGGGTCAGGCCGATCCCCGTCTCGTCCGCCGCCGCCGCGATCCGCCCCGCCATCTCGGCGGGGTCGGCGTAGGCGCCGCCGTCCTTGTCGTGGTGCAGGTAGTGGAACTCGCCCACGCGGGTCGAGCCGGTCTCCAGCATCTCCAGATAGGCCAGGGCGGCGATGGCCTGGAGCTCGTCGGGACCCAGCCGGTCGACGAAGCGGTACATCAGCTCGCGCCAGGTCCAGAAGCTGTCGCCGGTGGGTCCCCGCGTCTCGGTCAGGCCGGCCATGGCGCGCTGGAAGGCGTGGCTGTGCAGGTTGGGCAGGCCGGGCAGGCACGGGCCGTGGGCCGTCTCGCCGGACTGGCGGGCCACGTCGGTGTCGACCCGGCTGATCATGCCTTCGCTGATCGTGAACCGCACGTCCCTGGCCCAGCCGTCGGCCAGCAGGGCCTGCTCGAACCACAGGGTCTGGGGACCGGCGGGCGCGTCGACCGGGGAAGCCCGCTCGGGCTCGGGCTCGCGCGGCGGCGCGGCCGCGGCCTCTTCAGGCGGCGTGTAGATCGGAGCGTCGTCGTCCTGGTCGGCTTCCGGCGGAAACGCGTCGTCGGTCACTGGACAATCCTCGTGTCGAGCGAATATGTCTATACATATTGAAGCCGACGGCAAGAGACCGGACCGGCGTTCGGGAGACCCCAGGCCATGCGCTGCGATCGGGTGTGGAGCAAGGCCCGCCTGGCCACTTTCGCCGCCGATCGTTCCGGAATCGGCGCGATCGAGGACGGCGTCGTGGCCGCGCGGGGCGGCCGTATCGTCTATGCCGGCCCCGCCGCCGACGCCCCCGCCTTCGAGGCGCGCGAGACGATCGACTGCGCCGACCGCTGGATCACCCCGGGCCTGATCGACCCCCACACCCACCTGGTGTTCGGCGGCGACCGCGCCCACGAGTTCGAACTGCGGCTGGCCGGGGCGTCGTACGAGGAGATCGCCCGGGCCGGCGGCGGCATCGTCTCGACCATGAAGGCCACCCGCGCCGCCTCGCGCGCCGACCTCGTGGCCGCCGCCCTGCCTCGACTGGACGCCCTGATCGCCGAGGGCCTGACCACCGTCGAGATCAAGTCCGGCTACGGCCTGTCGCTGGACGACGAGCTGAAGAGCCTGCGCGCCGCCCGCGCCCTGGCCGACGTCCGCGACGTGTCGGTGACCACCACCTTCCTGGGCGCCCACGCCTTGCCCCCCGAATTCGCCGGCGATCCCGACGGCTATGTCGACCTGGTCTGCCGCGAGATGATCCCCGCCGTCGCCGCCGAGGGCCTGGCCGATGCGGTAGACGCGTTCTGCGAGGGCATCGGCTTCACGCCCGCCCAGACCCGCCGGGTGTTCGAGGCGGCCCACGCCCACGGCCTGCCGGTCAAGCTGCACGCCGAGCAGCTGTCGAACCTGAACGGCGCGGCCCTGGCCGCCGAGTTCGGGGCGCTGTCGGCCGATCACCTGGAGCATCTGGACGCCGCCGGGATCGCCGCCATGGCCAAGGCCGGGACCGTCGCCGTCCTGCTGCCCGGCGCCTTCTACTTCGTGCGCGAGACCAGGCTTCCGCCCATCGAGGCCCTGCGCGCCGCCGGCGTGCCGATGGCCCTGGCCACCGACTGCAACCCCGGCACCTCGCCCCTGACCAGCCTGCTGCTGACGATGAACATGGCCGCCACCCTGTTCCGGATGACCGTCGACGAGTGCCTGGCCGGCGTCACGCGCGAGGCCGCGCGGGCGATCGGCCGCCTCGAAAGCGTCGGCACGCTGGAGGTCGGCAAGGCCTGCGACCTGGCCGTCTGGGACATCGAGCGTCCCGCCGAACTTGTCTACCGCATGGGGTTCAATCCGCTCCATGCGCGCGTCTGGAAGGGTGAAATCGCGTGACCGAAGTCGTTCTCAACCCCGGTGAAGTCAGCCTCGCCGACTGGAAGGCCGTCTACCGCGGCGCGCCCGCGCGGCTACATCCCAGCGCCGCTCCGGTGATCGCCGAGAGCGCGGCGGCGGTCGAGCGCATCCTGGCCAAGGGCGCGCCGGTCTACGGGATCAACACCGGCTTCGGGAAGCTGGCCAGCGTGCGCATCGGCGACGCCGATCTGGAGACGCTCCAGCGCAACATCGTCCTGTCCCACGCCGCCGGCACGGGCGCGCCGTCGCCGGTCCCGGTGATCCGGCTGATGATGGCCCTGAAGCTGGCCAGCCTGGCGCAAGGCGCCTCGGGCGTGCGGCCGGCGACGACCGACCTGCTGGAAGCGATGCTCGTGAAGGGCCTGACGCCGGTCGTGCCGTGCCAGGGCTCGGTCGGCGCCTCGGGCGACCTGGCGCCGCTGTCGCACATGGCCGCGACCATGATCGGGGTCGGCGAGATTTTCGTCGGAGGCCAGCGGTTGCCGGCGGTCCAGGCCCTGATGGAAGCCGGCCTCAAACCCCTGACCCTGGGTCCCAAGGAGGGCCTGGCCCTGCTGAACGGCACCCAGTTCTCGACCGCCAACGCCCTGGCCGCCCTGTTCGACGCCGAGCGGCTGTTCCAGTCGGCCCTGGTCACCGGCGCCCTGGCCACCGAGGCGGCCAAGGGTTCGGACACGCCCTTCGATCCGCGCATCCACGTCCTGCGCCGCCAGCCCGGCCAGATCGAGACCGCCGCCGCCCTGCGCGCCCTGATGGCGGACTCGGCGATCCGCGACTCCCACCGCCAGGGCGACGCCCGGGTGCAGGACCCCTACTGCCTGCGCTGCCAGCCCCAGGTGATGGGCGCGGCCCTGGACGTGCTGCGCCAGGCCGCCGTCACGCTGGCCACCGAGGCCAACGGCGTCTCCGACAACCCGCTGATCTTCCCCGACACGGACGAGACCCTGTCGGGCGGCAATTTCCATGCCGAGCCGGTGGCCTTCGCGGCCGACATGATCGCCCTGGCGGTCTGCGAGATCGGCTCGATCGCCGAGCGCCGGATCGCCATGCTGGTTGACCCCGCCTGCTCGGGCCTGCCGGCCTTCCTGACGCCCAAGCCCGGCCTGAACTCCGGCTTCATGATCCCGCAGGTCACCGCCGCCGCCCTGGTGTCGGAGAACAAGCAGAAGGCCTATCCGGCCAGCGTCGACTCCATCCCGACCTCGGCCAACCAGGAGGACCACGTCTCGATGGCCGCCCACGGCGCGCGGCGCCTGCTGGCCATGGTCGAGGCGGCCGAGGCGGTGATCGGCATCGAGCTGCTGGCGGCCGTCCAGGGCTGCGACTTCCACGCGCCCCTGACGTCGAGCCCGGCCCTGGAAGCCGCGCGCGGCGTGCTGCGCGCCCAGGTCCCGCACCTGTCGGACGACCGCCACTTCCATCCGGACATGGAGGCCGCCAACGCGCTGGTCCGGTCAGGGGCGGTGATCGCGGCGGCTTCGGCGATCGACTTGCCGGGGGTGGAGGGATGAGCTCTGCCCCAAACCGTTGTCATCCCGGAAGCCCCGCAGGGGCTGTCCGGGACCCAGGGGACTGGGCGAATGCGGTGCGGTTTACCTGGGTCCCGGCTCTACGCTTCGCTTCGGCCGGGATGACAACCTCATGAGTGCGTTGAGCCCGACCGACTGGCTCCACCTCACCCGGGGCGAGGCCCCGCTGGTCGTCAGCATCCCGCACGCCGGGACCATCATCCCGTCCGACGTCGAGGCCCGCCTGGTCTCGCCGTGGCTGGCCCGCAAGGACGCCGACTGGTGGCTGGGCGAACTCTACGCCTTCGCCGACGGCCTGGACGCCACGGTGGTGCGCACCGGCGTCTCGCGCACGGTGATCGACGTCAACCGCGACCCGTCGGGCGTGTCGCTGTATCCCGGCCAGGCGACCACCAGCCTCTGCCCGGTCGACACTTTCGACGGCGAACCCCTGTACCAGTCCGGCCAGGAGCCCGACGCGGCCGAGATCGCCCGGCGGCGCATGACCTTCTTCGATCCCTATCACGACGCGCTGGAGGCCGAGCTGGACCGTCTGCTCGCGCGCCACGGCAAGGTGGTGCTGTACGACGCCCACTCGATCCGCTCGCGCGCGCCCCGGCTGTTCGACGGCGAGCTGCCGCAGTTCAACATCGGCACGAACAGCGGCGCGGCCTGCGATCCCGGCCTGGCCGCCCGGGTCGAGGCCGCCTGCGACGCCACCGGCCTGCCCCGCGTCACCGACGGCCGCTTCAAGGGCGGCTGGATCACCCGCCGCTACGGCCGGCCGGACCAAGGCGTCCACGCCGTCCAGATGGAACTGGCCTGCCGCGGCTACATCGACGAGCCGGCGGCGCTGACCGCCGAGACTTGGCCCACGCCCTACGCCGCCGCCCGCGCCGCCCCGCTGCGCGCCGCCCTCTCCGACGTGCTGAAGGCCTGCCTCGCCTTCGCCCAAGCCTGAGTCCCTGCATGACCCGTCTCGACAACACCCGCGTCATCCGCCCCGCCACCGGGACCGAGCTCACCGCCAAGTCCTGGCTGACCGAAGCCCCGCTGCGGATGCTGATGAACAACCTGCATCCCGACGTCGCCGAGCGGCCCGAGGAGCTGGTGGTTTACGGCGGCATCGGCCGCGCCGCCCGCGACTGGGAGAGCTACGACAAGATCGTCGAGACCCTGCGCCGGCTGGAGGACGACCAGACCCTGCTGGTCCAGTCGGGCAAGCCGGTGGGCGTGTTCCGCACCCACCCCGACGCGCCCCGCGTGCTGATCGCCAACTCCAACCTGGTGCCACGCTGGGCCAACTGGGAGCACTTCAACGAGCTCGATAGGAAGGGCCTGGCCATGTACGGTCAGATGACCGCCGGCTCGTGGATCTATATCGGCGCCCAGGGCATCGTGCAGGGCACCTACGAGACCTTCGTCGAGATGGGCCGCCAGCACTACGCCGGCGACCTGTCGGGCAAGTGGCTGCTGACCGCCGGCCTGGGCGGCATGGGCGGGGCCCAGCCCCTGGCGGCGGTGATGGCCGGGGCCTCGTGCCTGGCCATCGAGTGCCAGCCCTCGCGGATCGAGATGCGCCTGCGCACCGGCTATCTGGACCGCTCGACCGACAGCGTCGACCAGGCCCTGGCCTGGATCGAAGAGTCCCGCGCCGCCAAGACCCCGATCTCGGTGGGCCTGCTGGGCAACGCCGCCGAGTTGCTGCCGGCGCTGTTCGAGCGTGGCGTCCGCCCCGACCTGCTGACCGACCAGACCAGCGCCCACGACCCGATCAACGGCTACCTGCCGGCGGGCTGGACGCTGGAGCAGTGGGCGACCGCCAAGGAGCGCGACCCGGCTTCGGTCAACAAGGCCGCCCGCGCCTCGATGGCCGTGCACGTCAAGGCCATGCTCGACTTCCAGGCCGCCGGCGTGCCCACGGTCGACTATGGCAACAACATCCGCCAGATGGCGCTGGAGGAAGGCGTCGAGAACGCCTTCGACTTCCCCGGCTTCGTGCCGGCCTATATCCGCCCGCTGTTCTGCCGGGGGATCGGGCCGTTCCGCTGGGCGGCGCTGTCGGGCGATCCGGAGGACATCCGCAAGACCGACGCCAAGGTCAAGGAACTGATCCCCGACAATCCTCACCTGCACCACTGGCTGGACATGGCCGCCGAGAAGATCAAGTTCCAGGGCCTGCCGGCCCGCATCTGCTGGGTGGGCCTGGGCGATCGCCACCGGCTGGGCCTGGCCTTCAACGAGATGGTCGCCTCGGGCGAGTTGAAGGCTCCCTTGGTGATCGGCCGCGACCACCTGGACAGCGGCTCGGTCGCCTCGCCCAACCGCGAGACCGAGGGGATGATGGACGGGTCGGACGCGGTGTCGGACTGGCCGCTGCTGAACGCCCTGCTCAACACAGCCTCGGGCGCCACCTGGGTGTCGCTGCACCACGGCGGCGGGGTGGGCATGGGCTTCTCGCAGCACGCCGGCATGGTCATCGTCTGCGACGGCACCGAGGCGGCGGCCAAGCGGATCGAGCGCGTGCTGTGGAACGACCCGGCCAGCGGCGTCATGCGCCACGCCGACGCGGGCTACGAGATCGCCAGGGACTGTGCGCGGGAGCACGGGCTGGACCTGCCGGGGATTTTGTAAGCCATACTCCCCCTTCCTCCGCTCATCGGATCAATTAGATGCGCGTCCTGAGAGCCGCCGACCGGATCGCCACGCCGTGGAAGAACGGCGGCGGCGTCACGCGCGAGGTGGCCGCCTGGCCGTCGGGCGCCGACCTGGACGGCTTCGAGTGGCGGATCAGCCTGGCCGAGATCGCCGCCGACGGCCCGTTCTCGACCTTCCCGGGCGTGGACCGTGTGCTGACGGTGATCCAGGGCGAGGGCCTGCTGCTGACGGTCGACGACCGCATGCTGGCCCTGGACGCCGCCTCCCCGCCCCTGGACTTCCCCGGCGAGGCGCGGGTCGCCGCCCGCCTGACCGACGGTCCGATCAGCGACCTGAACGTGATGGTGCGGCGGGGCGCCTGGCGGGCGCGGACCCGTCGGCTGACCGTGACCGGAGCCAGCGACGTGGCGGCCAAGGCCAGAGTGACCCTGGTCCTGGCCCTGGACCCCTTACGCATCGTGAGGCCCGGCGGCGCGATCGACCTGTCGCCGCTGGATGCGGTCGTGCTGGAGCACGGCCACTCGCGCCTAAGCCTGGAAGGCCGAGGCCGAACATTGATCTGCGAAATCACGGTCGATCCCGAGCACATCCAACAGTAAAGCTTGGAATAGATCCCGATATAGGCGAATGCGCGCGCGACCTCGCGCCGCACTGAGTTCGCCACGTCTTTGCCTTATCTGATCGTTAACCGGGCCAACGCTCAACGCTCCGAAACGATCCCCAAAACAAATCCAGGAAGATTTCATGCACGCATCGACAGCGAAGAAACTCGCCCCTCTGGCGCGCGGCGCGCTGGGTCTGGCCCTGGTCTTCGCTCCGATGATGGTGGCGGCGATGGAGAATCCGCACAACGCCCCGCACGCCACGCCGGCCGTGCAGCGCCTGCTGGCCGACCTGGCCGCCAAGCCGCAGAAGCCGGTCCGCAAGGAGCTGGTCTGGAGCGGTTCGGACATCGACGGCGACGGCGCGCCCGACTTCGCCAACCCGACCGGCGGCGCCCCGCGCGGCCACGACGAGTTCGGCGACGGCCGGTTCGGCGCCCGCCGCGACGGCGGCTCGCGCGACCACGAGGGCGTCGACTACGTGGCCAAGGCCGGCCAGGACGTGATGGCCCCGATCTCCGGCTACGTGACCAAGATCGGCTACGCCTACGCCGGCTCCAGCGACCTGAAGTTCGTCGAGATCAGCAACCCGGCCCTCGGCTACATCGCCCGCGCCTTCTACGTGACCCCCGGGGTCGAGGTCGGCCAGGCCGTGCGCCTGGGCGAGGTGATCGGCAAGGACCAGAGCCTGCAGAAGCACTATCCGGGCATCACCAACCACGTGCACCTGGAGGTGATGGAGCCGGGCGGCGAGCGGGTGAACGCGGCCGAGCTGATCGTGAAGAAGCTGGTGGTGGAGGCTTAAGCCTCGGCGGCGAACACTTGCCCCTACGGGTCGCTTCGCGACCGTCTTCCCCCAGAGGGGGAAGAGCCTCGACCGCCGACGCCGCGCCAAAGGCTCCGCCCCCTACGGGAGCGGACAGACCGCGAAGCGGTCAGGTGGGGGCAAGTCAGTGAGCCACTGACCTACTTCCGCGTCACCACCACCGGCTGCCCCGAGTACGCCACCGTCTGGTCCACCGCCTCGAAGTCCACCGGCTTCGCCCCGCCGCCGATGAACCGCACCTTGATCGTCCGGTTCTCGACCATCCCCTTGAAGCTCCCCGACCGCGCGCCGATCGTCAGCCTTCCCGAGGCGTTGTCGAAGCTCATCGGAATGCGGCTCCACGCCCCGCGGGCGTAGCCGTTGGTCAGGCCGTCGTCCTCGTAGAGCTCGAACGTCCCGTCGGCCCCCGTGTAGACCACCACGGTCAGCGGGGCGTCGGGCTTTTCGCCCACGTACTGCTGGACCACCGTGGTCGGCACGATCGAGCCGGCCTTCACGAACAGCGGCATGCGCGCCAGCGGCGCGTCGGCCTTGATCGTCTGGCCGCCCTTGAAGGCCTTGCCGGTCTCGAAGTCGTACCAGGACGCCCCCGCCGGCAGGTAGACCTCGCGCGAGCGGGCCTTGAACGCGGTGACCGGGGCGACCAGGAACGCCTTGCCGAACAGGTACTCGTCGTTGACGTCGCGCGCCTTCAGGTCGGACGGGAAGTCCATGACCAGGCCGCGCATGATGCTGCCGTCGCGCTGATAGGTATCGGCCGCCAGGGTGTAGACGTAGGGCATCAGCCGGTAGCGGAGCTCGTCGTACCAGGCCAGGGCCTTGTAGACCTCGGTCCCCTCGTCGGCGAGGTTGTAGATCTCGCGGTACGGGAACTCCCCGTGGCTGCGGAACAGCGGGCTGAAGGCGCCGAACTGGAACCAGCGCAGGTTCAGCTCCTGCCACTCGGCCCAGTGGGCCGGGTCCTTGTTGGTGTAGCGATCCTCGACCGAGAAGCCGCCGATGTCGGTGGTCCAGTTGGGCACGCCCGACATCGACAGGTTCACGCCGGCCGAGATCTGGTCCTTCAGGTCGTCCCAGCGGGCCACCACGTCGCCGCTCCACAGGGCCACGCCGTTGCGCTGGATGCCGCCGAAGCCCGAGCGCGACAGGATGAAGCTGCGCTTGTCGGGGTTCAGCGCGCGCTCGCCCTCGAACACGCCGGTGGTGTGGATCAGCGGGTAGGAGTTGAAGAACTCGGCCCCCGGTCCCATCGCCGTCGGGCCCATGCGCAGGGTGCGCTCGGGGATGTCGAGGTTGGAGTGCATGTCCGGCTCGTCGCTGTCCATCCACCAGGCGTCGACGCCGAAGCCCTTCAGGCTGTCCTTGACTTGGCGCCAGTAGATGTCGCGCGCCTCCTTGGAATAGGGGTCGTAGAACGAGTTGGCGTAGCCCGGCCCCACCCAGTCCACCGCGCCCTGCTCGAGGTTGCGGTGATACATGTGGCCCTTGGCGTCCAGCTCCTTGAAGTGCTCCGTGGTCGGATAGAACTTCGGCCAGATCGAGATCATGAAGTGGGCGTTCAGGTCGTGGACCTGGTCGATCATGCCCTTGGGGTCGGGGAAGCGCGTCTCGTCGAACTTGTGGCTGCCCCAGGCGTCGTCCTTCCAGTAGCGCCAGTCCTCGACGATGTTGTCCAGCGGCAGCTTGCGGGCCCGGTACTGCTTGACCACGTCCAGCAGCTGGTCGGCGGTCTCGTAGCGCTGGCGGCTCTGCCACAGGCCGTAGGCCCAGCGCGGCATCAGCACCGCGTCGCCCGTCAGGCCGCGATAGCCGGCCACCACCTGGTCCAGGTCCGAGCCGCCCACATAGTAGTAGTCGACGGCGTGGGCGACCTCGGAGGTGAAGGTCAGCGAGTGCTGGTCGGCCGCCGGGATCGGGTTGTTGTGCAAGAGGCCGATATAGCCGTCGTTGGGCTCCCACTCGACGCGGACCTTGTGGCGCGCCCCCGGCTTCATCGGGGCGGTGAAGTTGTGGAACCACGGGTTCCAGTTCTGCCGCCAGCGGTCGATCGCCACCTTGCCGTCGATGGAGAGCTTGGCGTAGCTGGACGAGTAGAGCTTGAACTTCTGGACCCCGGCCACCGAGGCCTCGACCGAGCCCTCCCAGACCACGCGCGCGCCCTTGAGCGGCTTCTTGTCCGGACCGGTCAGCTCGGCCGGCCAGTTGGGCAGGTCCTTCAGGTAGCGGTAGTTGATGTCGGGCTCGACGCGGGTGAACTTCAGGTCGTTCCCCACATAGTACCTGGCGGTGAAGCCGCCCGGCTTGCCGGCCGCGTCGAAGATCTTCAGGTCGCGCGAGGCGAGTTCGTAGGGCGTCGGGTCGCCGAAGCGGGTGATCCCGTTGTTCTCCCACAGCAGGCCGTAGTTCCGGGTGGACAGCACGAACGGGATGGCGATGTCGCGGTTGTACTGGGCCAGTTCGACGTCCTGGCCATTGTAGTTCATCTGGCCGTTCTGGTGCTGGCCCAGGCCGTAGAAGGCTTCGTCCGTACCCGGATTGAACTGCTGGCTGACGCCGTAGAAGGTCTTGCCGTCGATCGTCTCGGTCTTGAACGGGCGGCGGCCGTTCTCGCTGAGCACCAGCTTGCCGGTCTCGTCGCGGAAGCTGACCGCGCCGCTGGCCAGGGAGACCTCGGCGGTGGCCTTGCCGGCCTTGACCACGACCTTGCCGGCCGCCTCCTCGACCGTGAAGGCGCCGGTGGGCCTGGCGGTGACCATCAGGCTGGCCGGGACGTCCAGGCTGTCGGTCGGGGTGGCGGTGACGTGGATCACCCGCTCGCCCATCACCTGCAGCCGCACCTTCTTGGCCGGCCCCGAGGCGGGGGTGACGATCACCCCGTCGGCGGTCTTCTCGAAGGCGCCGTCCAGGGCCAAGGCGCTGGTCGAGGCCAGGAGGGCCAGAGCGAAGCCGGCGGCGAGGGTCTTCGGCAGCATGCGCATGTTCTTCCCTATGATTTCTATTTTTTATCTCCGCTCATCCCGGCGAATGCCGGGACCCAGATCCTAAGGCCGAGTGGCCGATTGGAAGGGCTCGGAGCTCTTGGCGTCATCCCCAGAGCCATTCCATCTGGGTCCCGGCATTCGCCGGGATGAGCGGTTGAAAAGTTGGGTTCAGTAGGTCGCGAGCTTTACTTTTAGCACCTGCGGCAGGGTGGTCAGGTTCAGGCCGTAGTCGACCTGGTCGCCGTTCCACAGGCGGTCGAACACCCACTGGCCCTTCTCGTCGAAGTGGCCTTCCTCGACCCGGGACATCATGAACCGCTCGCCCTTGGCCGAGCCGAAGGTGATGCGGGCGCGATAGCCGGTGACCAGGAATTCGTCGGCCGACAGCCGGGCGATCAGGGCGCCGCCGTCGGGGACCGCGCGATTGGGCTGCTTCTCGGCCTTGGACATCCAGGGGGCCTCGATCGAGCCGAACTGCCATTCGCCGTACGAGACGGTGGCGGTCCAGCGATCGCCCAGCTTCAGGGTCTCGGCCTTGCGGTCGTCGGCCTCGCCGGCGCCCCAGACGTCGCCCGTGAACGACAGCCTGGCCCACTCGCGGGCCATCGGGGCCAGCAGGCGGTAGTGGACGCCGAAGTTCTCCAGCGCCTCGGCGTCGACCTGCTTGGCGCCCAGCGGGTAGTTGGAATAGCCGGTGTAATCCAGGCCGAACGGCGAGAAGCCGATCCCGTGGCGGCCCAGCACGTCGTAGACGTGGCGGGCGAAGCCCTTGTCGCTGCCGATCTCGGGCACGAGCAGGGCGTTGTCGGGGCGGCCGTACTGCTCCAGCGTCTTGCGGACATTGGCGCTTTCGCGCTGGTAGATGTCGGGCGCGATGGCGTCGATCGACGGGGCCGCGGCCTTCCAGACGTCCAGCACGTTCCAGGTCGGGCCGCCCGACGAGTAGGTGTAGGGGTCCTGGTCGTTGAAGGGGTCGCGCAGGGCCGCGTTGACGTACATCGGCAGCGGCAGCTCGCGCTTACCGGCGGCCGCCACCTCGTCGACGAACCGGCCGATCGACCAGGCGTGGAAGAACTCGTCGGCGTCCTTGCCGAACACCTGGCTCCAGGTCCCCGGCTTCTTGCCCAGAGCCTTGACCAACTGGGCGGGTACGGGGCCTTCGAACAGCTTCTGGGCGGTCGCCGAATAGTCGCGGACGGCGTTGTAGGTGCCCGTCTCGTTCTCGGGCTGGACCATGATCACGGTGTGGTCCGGATCGACGGCCTTCAGGTGGCGCATCAACGCGACGAAGGCCTTCTTGTCGGCCTCCAGCGTGGCGGGGAAGTGCGGCGACAGCGAGTTGCGGGTCTCGCCCTTGGCGGTGATCACCCGGGGGAAGCGCTTGTTGTCCAGCTTGACCCATTCGGGCGCGTACTGCGGGCCGTTGTTCTTCCAGGTGGCGAACCACAGCAGGACCAGCTTGGTGTCGTTGTCGCGGGCCTGCTTCAGCAGCACGTCGACATACGAGAAGTCGAACTGGCCCTCGACCGGCTCGATCTGCTCCCAGGCGACCGGGATCTCCAGGGTGTTGGCGTGCATCGCCTTCACCGCCGGCCACACCTTGGGCAGTTGCGAGGGGTAGTTGGCGGCGTTGTTGGCCTGGACGCCCAGCATCAGGAACGGCGCGCCGTCCACCATCAGGGCGTGGCGGCCGTCCTTGGCGACCAGTTTGGGCAGGTCGGCGGCGGCGCCCGGCGTGGCGGCCAGAACGCCGCACAGCGCCGTGGCCGCGACCAGGGCCGACAGGAAGAGCCGAGGGCGGGTCGCCCCCTCGGTCCGGACTCGATGCTGGATCCGCAAGTGTCGCCTCCCGCTGGGCCGTCTTCCGCGAGGCGAACCTCGGCGCGACAGCGCTGTTACCGTTATCAGAAGTATAAGTATGATAATTGACTGGCAAGCCTTCCGGCCGCCAGGCCTGGCTAGATAGGATCGGCCTTGCAGTGCCGGGCGATGAACTCGTCGTGCGTCAGCAGCCGGTCGGCGATGTGGTTCATCTTGTCCCGCACATTGGCCAGGGCCCGCTGGACGTCGGCCAGCGGCGGCACGTCGGCCAGGCGGTCGTAGTCGCGGGGCTCGACGCCCTGCCCCAGGAACACCGACACCCAGCTGGGCTCGGCGAACAGCTGGTCGTCGAAGCGGGCGACCTTGCCGCGCTCGCGGAACAGCTCGATCTTGTGGGTCAGGCTGTCGGGCAGCGCCATCCGCCGGCAGTAGCGCCACAGCTCGGAATCGTCGCGCTCGGTGGCGCGGTAGTGCAGGACGATGAAGTCGCGGATCTGCTCGTATTCGAGCTTCGACAGGCGATTGTACTCCTCGACCGCCGCCGAGTCGTGGTTCCGGGTGGGCAGCAGCGAGATCAGGCGCATCACGCCCGTCTGGATCAGGTGGATGCTGGTCGACTCCAACGGCTCCATGAAGCCGCTGGCCAGGCCCAGGGCCACGACGTTCCTGTTCCAGGCCTGCTTGCGCCGGCCGGTGACGAAGCGCAGCAGCCGGGGCTCGGCGCGCGGCGCGCCGTCGAGATTGGCCATCAGGGTGGCGGCGGCCTCGTCGTCGCTGATGAACGGGCTGGAATAGACGTAGCCGTTGCCCGTGCGGTGCTGCAGCGGGATGCGCCACAGCCAGCCGGCGGTCCGGGCGGTCGAGCGCGTATAGGGCGTCAGCGGCGCGACGCTCTCGCAGGGCACGGCCAGGGCGCGGTCGCAGGGCAGCCAGTGCGTCCAGTCCTCGTAGCCGGTCTTCAGCGTCTGCTCGATCAGCAGCCCGCGGAAGCCCGAGCAGTCGATGAAGAAGTCGCCCTCGATCCGCTTGCCGCCCTCCAGCTCGACCGCCTCGATGAAGCCGTCGGACTGGCGCTGCTTGACCTCGACGATCTTGCCCTCGGTGCGCCGGACGCCGCGCTTCTCGGCGTAGTCGCGCAGGAAGCGGGCGTAGAGGCCGGCGTCGAAATGGTAGGCGTAGGCCAGCGGCGGCACGCCGGGCGGCAGCTCGCTGGGCGCGATGACGAACTTGCCCTTGCGCGCCGCGACCGCCGACATGGCGTAGTCGCAGATGTCGCTGGTGTCGCCGTGACGGCGCAGCCGCCCCCAGTAGTGATGGAACCCCACGCCCTCGATCGCCATGCCGATGGGGCCGAACGGGTGGATGTAGCTGTGCCCCAGCCGCCGCCAGTCGCGGAACTCGATGCCCAGCTTGAAGGTCGCCTGGGTCTTCTTGACGAAGTCGATCTCGTCGATGCCCAGTAGGCTGTTGAGGAACTGGATCGGCGGGATGGTGGCCTCGCCGACGCCGACCGTGCCGATCTCGTCGGACTCCACCAGCTCGATCTCGCCCACCCGGCCCTTCAGGGCGTGGGCCAGGGCGGCGGCCGCCATCCAGCCGGCCGTGCCTCCCCCGACGATGACGAACTTGAGCGGCTGCTCGGTCATGGCGCGGATTTTCCGTCGTTGCGTGCTCGCGCAGGCTAGCGGGTTCCGCGGCCGGCGCGACGTATAAAAAGGCCCCCGCCCCTTCCCGGATGACCGGGCCGGAACGGGGGCCGCTCAGGGTCTCGCGATCAGGACCTTAGAAGGTGCCGCGCAGGACGATCGAGTAGCGACGATCGGCAACGACCCAGTTGTGCTTGGTCAGGCCTTCCTCGGGACGGCCGGGATAGCTGACCAGGATCCGGGTCTCGGAGTTCGTCAGGTTGGCCGCTTGGAAGCCGATCTTCAGCGCGTCGTTGACGGTGTAGAAGACCGAGCCGTCCAGCTGGCCGTAGTCGTCGTACCAGGCCGGGATGTTGATGTTCGCGGCCGTGGTCGTCAGCAGGTAGCGTTCACGCCAGTTGTAGGCCAGGCGGGCCGAAACCTTGCCCAGGTCGTACAGGCCGGCGACGTTGTAGCTGTTGGGCGACAGGCCCTCGAGCGGCATCTCGTCGTCGTGCGACGAGATGTTGCCGGTCTGGTTGGTGTCGTACGGGTTGGACGCCGCGTTGCGCGTGCCCTTGCTGTCGACGTGGGTGTAGTTGGCCTGCACGCCCAGGCCGCGCAGGGCGCCCGGCAGGAAGTCGAAGTACTGCTGGTAGGCGACTTCGAAGCCTTTGATGGTGCCGTGGCCGGCGTTGTACGGCTGGATCACCTGCACCGGACGGGTCACCCCGTTGTTGGTGAAGTTGATGACGGTCGAGCCGTTGGTGATGAAGTTGTAGATGTCCTTGTAGAACAGCGTCGCCGTCAGGCTGCCGGTCGAGTTGAAATACCACTCGTACGACAGATCGAACTGGGTCGAGCGCGTGGGCTTCAGGTCCGGGTTACCGGCGTTGGCGGTGTACTGGTAGACGCAGTTGGCCTGCGAACCGCCCGGGATGAAGCTCGAGCAAGTTCCGCCGGTGATGAACCCGTTGGTGGGCGCGATCGTGTAGTTCGGTTGCAGCTGCTGGAAGTCCGGACGGACGATGGCCTTGGCCGCCGCGAAGCGCACGAACATGTCCGGCGTGATCTTCAGGCGCACGTTCAGGCTGGGCAGGACGTTCACATAGTCCCGACCGCCCTTGTACGGGCTCTTGCCGCCGTTCGAGAACGCCTGGTCGGCGGCCGGAACGCTGGTGCTGCTGTTCGGCGCGAAGACCTGCAGGCCCTGGCTGGCGCTTTCGGTCTTGACGACGCGGACGCCGAAGTTGCCGTCGATCTCGCGATCGTCGCCCCACAGCGAGACGTCATGGCCGAACCGCAGCAGGCCGAAGGCCGCCAGGGTCTCTTCCTTCTGGTGGTTGGTGCTGCCCTTGCCGCCGCACGAGCTCTGGTCCTCGAAGTCGCCGTTGAAGGGGCACCAGCTTCCGCCGTTCGCCTGGGCGATCCGGTACAGCAGCTTCGACGTGTCGCCGTAGTTGTTCACGAAGGCCGCGCTCGGCATGACGAAGGTCGCCGGCAGATGGGCCTTGCCACGGAAGTAGTTGTCGAACGGATACAGGCCGTAATAGCCCTGATAGCCGTCCAGCTGGTTGATCGACGGAGCCGACCAGCTGGGGGCCACCGTGTCCCAGCGATACGAGGTTTCGCGGGTGGTGGCCTGACGGAAGGTGTGACGCACGCCGAAGCGGAACGACTTCAGCCAACCGCCGTCGTCGAAGCGGTAGTCGCCGTCGAAGCGCTCGGCCCATTCGGCCGCTTCGTTGCGGTCGTGGTGGTCCATCGCCGCGACCAGGTAGTAGCTGGCCGGGTTGGACGTGAAGGCCGCGTCGTTGTTCATGGTGATCACCGGCAGGCTGCCGGTGAGGTCCAGGCTGGCCGGGGCGGCGTTGCCGTTCAGCGAGTTGAACGCGGTGTTATCGACGGTCTTGGTCTTGGCGTAGACGTACTGGATGTCGCCCGAGAACGTCCACTTGTCGTTCGGCGTGTACTTCACGTTCAGAGCGTAGTCGGAGGTCACCGAGCTGCGGTCGGCGTAGCGGGTGTCGATCGTCGACGAGCCGAGGCTGGTGTTGTCCGTCTGGCTCTGGGCCAGCGTGCCCTTGATGAAATGGCCGTTCGAATCGTAGGTGAAGTCCGTGCCGGCGGCGGGCCAGTTGGTCGAGCCGACGTTGAAGCCGACCGCGTGCTCGGTCGAGGCCTGCGAGGCCGACGAGCGCAGGAACTGCAGGCTGGCGTCCCACTGGTCGTTCGGGCGCCATTGCAGGGCGGCCGCGATGCCCTTGCGCTCGCGCTCGTAGTCCAGGGTGCGGTAGCCGAAGCCGCCGGGGACGTAGACCGTCTTGCCGGGCTGCAGGTCGGTCCGGGCGAAGAACGGGTCGACCGAGATGGTGTCGGTGCGGCTGGACAGCTTGGAGTCCGACAGGTCGATCAGGAAGCCGACCTCGCCGACGTTGGTGTCCCAACGGTTGCTGTAGAGCACCGAGCCGCTGGGCTGCCAGTTCTTGGACAGGTCGCCCCAGCTGCTGTCGAGCGAATAGGCCAGGATGCGCTTGCCGCTGTCGAACGGCAGGCGGGTGCGCAGATTGACGGTGCCGCCGACGCCGCCTTCGATGATGTCGGCCGAGGGGTTCTTGTAGACGTCGACGCCGGACATCAGTTCGGGCGGCACGTCCTCGAAGCTCAGGGTGCGACCGGCCTTGGCCGAGAAGCTGTCGCGGCCGTTCAGTTCGCCGCGAACCCAGCTCAGGCCGCGAACCTGCACGCCGCTGCCTTCGACCGAGATGCGGTCGGCGTCGCGACCGTCGGCGGTGCGGCCGATGGTGACGCCCGAGACGCGCTGCAGGGCTTCGGTGACCGAACGGTCAGGAAGGGCGCCGATGTCGGTGGCGGTGATCGAGTCGACCAGCTGCTCGGCGTTCTGCTTCAGCTTCTGGGCCGATTGCAGGGCGGCGCGCTGGCCGGTGACGACGACTTCCTCGACCGTGTCGGCGGCCGGGGCGGGAGCCGCCTGGGCGAAGGCGACCGCGGGCAGGGCGCCGCAAAGGACAAGCGCCGAGGCGCCCATGAACATGACGTTGCGACGAGAATTACGAGGCGGCATTCCGGTTTCCTTCCCCCAGATGAGATCCGTCCCAGCGCTCTAAGGGCGCCGGTGACGTGCGCCGCACGGGTAGCGGTCACACGATCTGAGGGGAGCTTTAGTCATATAATTGAGACTTACAATACCAAATTGATAGCGCTATCAATTTGAGCCGAAGGGCGCGACTTTTGCGCCACGCTGGCCTCAAACCCCTGTGAATCCACGACGTTTGCAACCATCATTATTATATTATAAATGAAGCTCCATCGGACGCGAGTAGCGCTGTCCGTGGCGTCAGGGAAGAACATGGGTCAGGGAAACGGGGGCGGCAGGTTCCGCAGCGGTCACAGCTACGGGAAGCTGGATCGTGACGGCTTTATCCATCGCAGCTGGATGAAGAGCCAGGGCCTGCCGGACGACGTGTTCGACGGGCGGCCGGTGATCGGCATCTGCAACACGTGGTCGGAAATCACCCCCTGCAACGCGGGCCTGCGCGACATCGCCGAGCACGTGAAGCGCGGCGTGTGGGAAGCCGGCGGCCTGCCGCTGGAATTCCCCGCCATGTCGCTGGGCGAGACCCAGATGCGGCCCACCGCCATGCTGTTCCGCAACCTGCTGGCCATGGACGTCGAGGAGTCGATCCGCGGCAACCCGATCGACGGCGTCGTGCTGCTGGGCGGCTGCGACAAGACCACCCCGGGCCAGATGATGGGCGCGGCCAGCGTCGACCTGCCCACCATCGTCGTCTCGACCGGCCCGATGCTGAACGGCAAGTTCCGCGGCAAGGACATCGGCTCGGGCACCGACGTGTGGAAGTTCTCCGAGGCCGTGCGGGCCGGCGAGATGACCCTGCCGGAATTCATGTCGGCCGAGAGCGGCATGAGCCGCTCGCCCGGCACCTGCATGACCATGGGCACCGCCTCGACCATGGCCGCCATCGTCGAGGCCATGGGCATGAGCCTGCCCTACAACGCCTCGATCCCGGCCGTGGACGCCCGCCGCGCCGCCATGGCCCACCACACCGGCCGGACCATCGTGCGCATGGTGCACGACGGGCTGACCATGTCGCAGGTGGCCACCCGCGCCGCCTTCGAGAACGCCCTGCGCGTGCACGCCGCGATCGGCGGCTCGACCAACGCCGTGGTCCACCTGCTGGCCCTGGCCGGCCGCCTGGGCGTCGAGCTGGCGCTGGAGGACTTCGACAACCTGTCGCGCGACGTGCCCCTGCTGGTCGACCTGCAGCCGTCGGGCCGCTTCCTGATGGAAGACCTGCACTACGCCGGCGGCCTGCCGGCGGTGATGAAGCAGATGGCGCCGTTCCTGAACCCCGAGGCCCTGACGGTCTCCGGTACGCGGATCGGCGAGCAGTACGAGAAGGCCGAGGTGTTCAACGCCGAGGTCATCCGCGGCCTGGAAGCCCCGGTGAAGCCCGACAGCGGCATCTGGGTGCTGCGCGGCAACCTCGCGCCCGGCGGGGCGGTGATCAAGCCCAGCGCCGCCAGCCCCGAGCTCTTGAGCCACAAGGGCAAGGCCGTGGTGTTCGAGACCATCGAGGACTTCAAGGCCCGCATCGACTCGCCCGACCTGGAGGTCGACGAGACCTCGATCCTGGTGCTCAAGGGCTGTGGTCCCAAGGGCTATCCGGGCATGCCGGAAGTGGGCAACATGCCCCTGCCGACCAAGCTGCTGGAGAAGGGCGTCAAGGACATGGTCCGTATCAGCGACGCGCGGATGAGCGGCACGGCCTTCGGCACGGTGATCCTGCACGTCTCGCCCGAGTCCGACGCCGGCGGCCCGCTGGCCGTGGTCCGCAGCGGCGACGAGATCGAGCTGAACGGCCCGGCCCGCGCGCTGAACCTGCTGATCTCCGACGAGGAGCTGGCGGCCCGTCTGGCCGAATGGAAGGCCAATCCGCCCGCGCCCAAGGCGACGCGCGGCTACGCCAAACTCTACATCGACCACGTGCTGGGCGCCGACAAGGGCGCGGACCTGGACTTCCTGGTCGGCGCCAGCGGCTCGGTCGTCACGCGCGAGTCGCACTAGATGAATCCGATGGACAGCTCGGTCACGATCTTCGGCGACTGGGGCACCTCGCGCCTTCGGCTCTATCTGCGCCAGGGCAAGAGCGTGCTGGACCGCCGCGACGGACCGGGCATCGGGGCGCTGAACGGCGCCTCGCCGCGCGAGGCGTTCCTGGACCTGGTCGGCGACTGGCGCGAGGCCGGTCCCTCGCTGGCCCTGCTGTGCGGCATGGTCGGCTCGCGCAACGGCTGGCAAGAGGCGGCCTACGCCCCCTGCCCGGCCGGCGCCGCCGACGTCCGCGAGCGGCTGCTGCACCTCGACGCCGACGGCCTGCCGGTGGCCATCGTGCCGGGCCTGTCGTGCCGCAACGCCCTGGGCGGTCCGGACGTGATGCGCGGCGAGGAGACCCAGATCCTGGGCGCCCTCGAACTGGACCCCGCCCTCAAGCATGGCCGCCATCTGCTGGCCCTGCCCGGCACCCACACCAAGTGGGTCGCGGTCGAGGACGGCCGTATCGTCCACTTCGTCACCGCGCCCGTCGGCGAACTCTACGCCCTGCTGCGTGAGCACTCGATCCTGGCCAAGGCCGCGCCGGGCGACGACCCGGAGTCGGCCGAAGGCTTCGCCCTGGGCGTGGCCCGCATCGTCGAGCAGGGCTCGGCGCGCCTGCCCCACCTGATCTTCGAGACCCGCAGCCGCCAGCTGATCAACGGCCTGCCCAAGGCCGACGCCATGGGCTTCCTGTCGGGCCTGCTGCTGGCCGCCGACGTGGCGGCCACGGCCGACTGGTTCGGCGCCCTGGGCCAGGTCTCGCTGATCGGAGCCCCGGCCCTGAGCAGCCTCTACGCCCAGGCCATCGCCGCCTTCGGCGGGACCAGCGTGGCGGTCGACGGCGACTCCGCCGTCCTGGCCGGTCTTTCGGTCCTGTCGCCCACCCGTGGAGTACACGTCGTTGCCTAGCACGCCCCCCATCGTCGCCATCCTGCGCGGCGTGAAGCCCGACGAGGTCCTCGACGTCGCCGCCGCCCTGGTCGAGGCCGGGATCGAGGCCATCGAGGTGCCGATGAACTCGCCCGAGCCGCTGGTCAGCATCGGCAAGCTGTGCGCCGCGTTCGGCGACAAGGCCCTGTGCGGGGCCGGCACGGTGCTGTCGCCCGAGGTCGTGGACCAGGTGGCCGGCGTGGGCGGCAAGCTGATCGTCACGCCCAATATCGACGTCGAGGTCATCCGCCACGCCGTGAAGCGGGGCCTGACCGTCATGCCCGGCTTCGCCACGCCCAGCGAGGCCTTCGCCGCCGTCAAGGCCGGCGCCCGCTCGCTGAAGCTGTTCCCAGCCGGCACCTTCGGCCCGGGCCACATCAAGGCCGTGCGCGACGTGCTGCCCAAGGACGTCAGCGTCTACGCCGTGGGCGGCGTCGGCGCGGCCAATCTGGAGCCCTGGATCAAGGCCGGCGTCGCCGGCATCGGCGTGGGCGGCGAGCTCTATCGTCCGGGCTACACGGCCGAAGAGGTCGGGGCCCGCGCCAAGGCCCTGGTGGCCGCCTGGACCGAACAGACCACCCAGTAACGAGCGTCCGCGTCGGAACAAGAACACGGCCCAAAGGGGGGACCCCAGTGAGAACCATCGATTTCGTCATCCTGGCGATCTACGCCGTCGCCATCTTCGGCCTGGCCCAGTGGGTCTCCCGCGACAAGGGCGGCCACAAGAAGGACTCCACCGACTACTTCCTGGCCGGCAAGGCCCTGCCCTGGTGGGCGATCGGCGCCTCGCTGATCGCCGCCAACATCTCGGCCGAGCAGATCATCGGCATGAGCGGCTCGGGCTACGCCCTGGGCCTGGCCATCGCCTCCTACGAATGGATGGCGGCCCTGACCCTGCTGATCGTCGGGAAGTTCTTCCTGCCGATTTTCCTGAAGAACAACATCAGCACCATGCCGCAGTTCCTGGAGCAGCGGTACGGACCCAGCGTGCGCAACCTGATGGCCTGGTTCTGGCTGGGCCTCTACATCTTCGTGAACCTGACCTCGATCCTGTGGCTGGGGTCGATCGCCGTGCACACGGTGACCGGCATCGACCAGATGCAGGCCCTGATCATCATCGGCGTCTTCGCCCTGGCCTATCAGCTGTGGGGCGGCCTGAAGGCCGTGGCCCTGACCGACATCGTCCAGGTGGCCCTGCTGGTCATGGGCGGCCTGATCATCGTCTACCTGTCGCTGACCAAGATCGGCGGCGAAGGCGGCGCGGTGGCTGGCTTCACCCATCTGACCACCCAGTTCCCCGACCACTTCAAGATGATCCTCGACAAGTCGAGCCCGCACTACAAGGAACTGCCCGGCCTGTCGGTGCTGATCGGCGGCCTGTGGGTGATGAACGTCAGCTATTGGGGCTTCAACCAGTACATCATCCAGCGCGCGCTCGGCGCCAAGGACATCGCGGAGGCCCAGAAGGGCATCGCCTTCGCCGCCTATCTGAAGCTGCTGATGCCGGTGATCGTGGTCGTTCCGGGCCTGGCCGCCCTGGTCCTGGCGCCGGGTCTCGCCAAGCCCGACCAAGCCTATCCGGAGATGATGAAGCTGCTGCCGCCGGGCCTGCTGGGCCTGGTGTTCTCGGCCCTGGTCGCGGCGATCGTCGCGTCGCTGGCCGCCAAGATCAACTCGATCGCCACCATCTTCACCCTGGACATCTACGCCAAGGCCAAGAAGGACGCGTCGGAACAGCACCTGGTGCTGGTGGGCCGCATCACCGCCGTGGTCGCCGTGCTCGTCGGCATCATGTCGGCGGGACCCCTGCTGGGCGGCGCCGACCAGGTGTTCCAGCGGATCCAAGAGTACACGGGCTTCTTCACCCCGGGCATCGTGGTGATCTTCATGCTGGGCCTGTTCTGGAAGCGCGCCACCACCGCCAGCGCCCTGGTGGCTACGGCCGGCTCGGTGATCCTGTCGCTGGCCCTGAAGTTCGGCATGCCCGACATGCCCTTCATGAACCGCGTCGGTCTGGTCTTCCTCCTGGCCCTGGCCGCCGCCGTCCTCGTCTCGCTGGTCGCGCCCCAGAAGAAGGAGGTCAACGTCGTGTCGCTGGAGGGCGTCAGCTACAAGACCACCACCGGCTTCAACATCGCCGGACTGGGCGTGATCGTGATCCTGATCGCGCTCTACGCCACCTGGTGGTGACGTCGCGGACGGCGTGTCCACCGGTGTCCACGCATGTCTGAAGCGCAAAGCCCCGTCACGCGAGCGTGGCGGGGCTTTCGTCTTTGACATGATTGTTCCGGGCGTGAACGAAGCACGCTACACAAGGTCAGACCTATTTAGACGACGACCGATTTCAAGAAGCGTTTTGGGGGCGACAACTTGGTGATCCGTACGCAGCCGGGCCTCAGTCTGACCTATGGACTCGTCGAGTCCTTGGGCCAGGCCATCGTCACCGGCGAATACGCCACGATCGGCTTCCCCACCGAAGGCGAACTGTCCAAGCAGTTCGGCGCCAGCCGCACCGTGACCCGCGAGGCGGTCAAGATGCTGACGGCCAAGGGCCTGCTCAGCGCCCGCCCCCGCCACGGCACCGTGGTCGAGCCCGAGACCGAGTGGAACCTGCTGGACCCCGACGTCCTGCGCTGGATGCTGGAGCGCAAGTTCAGCCTGCGCCTGCTGGCCGAGTTCACCGAGATGCGTCTGGGCATCGAGCCCGCCGCCGCCGCGCTGGCCGCCCGCAACGCCGACGAGACCGGGCTGGAAGGCATCCGCAAGGCGCTGAACCGCATGAAGGCCGCCGCCGGCGGCGAGGACGACCCGCTGTCGGCCGACATCGCCTTCCACGTGGCCATCCTCAACGCCACCAAGAACCCGTTCTATCGCGACCTGCACGAGCTGGTGAACACCGCCCTGCGGATCTCGATCCGCTTCACCAACCGCATCAAGGGCCGCACCGCCTCGATCCCCTCGCACGAGGACGTGGCCGACGCCATCATGGCCCGCGACGCCGTGGCGGCCCAGAAGGCGATGCAGGTGATCATCGTCGACGTGCTGGAGCTGATCCGCGCCGCTTCGCCCGACACCGAGTCGGTCGAAGCCCGCCGCGACGCCTGACATCGAAGGCCGTTCGGGCGTTGCGCGCCGGCGTTTTCCGGGCGATGTTGACAGCGTTGTCACGTCAAAGCCCGCAGAGGCTCGAGGAAACGCCATGTCCAAGTCCCTCAAGGCGCTCGCCAGCGTCCTGACCGCCAGCGCCCTGCTATCCGCCCTGGCCGTCACGCCCGCCGCCGCGCGCGAAATCTCGGCCCGGGACCAGGTCAAGGCCATGACCCGCGGGATCAACGTCCTGGGCTACGACCCGATCTGGAAGGACCCGGCCAAGGCCCGCTTCCAGATGCGCCACTTCAAGGTGATCAAGGACGGCGGCTTCGACGCGGTGCGGCTGAACCTGCACGCCTTCTCGCACATGGACGCCGACAACCGGATCGACCCGGCCTGGCTGGCCACCCTGGACCAGGTCGTGAAAGCCGCCCTGGACCAGAAGCTGACCGTCATCCTGGACGAGCACAATTTCGGCGACTGCGGCAACGATCCGGCCACCTGCAAGCCCAAGCTGGTCGCCTTCTGGAAGCAGGTCGGCGAACGCTACAAGGACGCGCCCGACGGCGTGGTGTTCGAGCTGCTGAACGAGCCGAACAAGGGCCTGACCGACGAACTGTGGAACAGCTGGATCGCCGAGCTGCTGCCGGTGGTCCGCGCCAGCAACCCGACCCGCAACGTGATCGTCGGCCCGGCCTTCTGGAACAACATCAGCCACCTGGATCAGCTGAAGCTGCCGCAGGGCGACCGCCACCTGATCGCGACGGTCCACTACTACCTGCCCATGGAGTTCACCCACCAGGGCGCGTCGTGGAATCCCGACACGCCCAAGACCGGCGTCACCTGGGGGACGCCCGCCGAGCGCGCGCGGATGAAGGCCGACTTCGACGGCGTCCAGGCCTGGGCCAAGGCCAACGACCGGCCGATGCTGCTGGGCGAGTTCGGGGCCTACGACAAGGGCGACATGGCCTCGCGCGCCGCCTACACCGCCGCCGCCGCCCGCGAGGCCGAGGCGCGCGGCTGGGCCTGGTCCTACTGGCAGTTCGACAGCGACTTCATCGCCTACGACATCAAGGCCGACGCCTGGGTGGCGCCGATCCACGACGCGCTGGTTCCGAAATAACCACTAACGTTGTCATCCCGGAAAGCGAGGGGCGCGACAACGGATCGTGACGGATGACAAGGACCCCGTTTCGCGCCATCCATCCCGCTTCCGTATCCTCTCCCCAGGACCCTCGCCGTGCAGAAGCCCTACGTCGCCGCCGACACCCGCTATGACGCCATGCCCTATCGCCGCACCGGCCGCAGCGGCCTGGACCTGCCGGCGATCTCGCTGGGGCTGTGGCAGAACTTCGGCGGCGCCGACGTGTTCGAGACCGGCCGCGCGATCCTGCGCCGCGCTTTCGACCTGGGCGTCACCCACTTCGACCTGGCCAACAACTACGGCCCGCCCTACGGCTCGGCCGAGGAGAACTTCGGCAAGGTCATGGCCGCCGACTTCGCCGCCCACCGCGACGAGCTTGTGATCTCGACCAAGGCCGGCTGGGACATGTGGCCGGGGCCGTACGGCGGGATCGGCGGCTCGCGCAAGTACCTGATCGCCAGCTGCGACCAGAGCCTCAAGCGCATGGGCCTGGACTATGTCGACATCTTCTATTCGCACCGGGTCGACCCCACGACGCCGCTGGAGGAGACCATGGGCGCCCTGGCCCACCTGCACCGACAGGGCAAGGCGCTGTACGTCGGCATCTCCTCGTACTCGCCCGAGCTGACCCGCCAGGCCCACGCCATCCTCAAGAGCGAGGGCGTGCCGCTGCTGATCCACCAGCCGTCCTATTCGATGCTGAACCGCTGGATCGAGGACAGCCTGCTGGACACCCTGGAGGACCTGGGCGTGGGCTGCATCGCCTTCTCGCCGCTGGCCCAAGGCATGCTGACCAACAAGTACCTGGGCGGCGTGCCGCAGGACTCCCGCGCGGCCAAGGCCGGCTCGCTGGGCGGCCATCTGCTGAGCGACGACAACATCGCCCGCATCAAGACCTTGAACGAGATCGCCAAGGCCCGCGGCCAGAGCTTGGCCCAGATGGCCTTGGCCTGGGTGCTGCGCGATCCGCGCGTCACCTCGGCCCTGATCGGCGCGCGCACCGTGGCCCAGCTGGAGGACTCGCTGGCGGCGCTGAACACCCTGGGCTTCACCGCCGAGGAGCTGGCGCAAATCGACCGCCACGCCACCGAGGGCGCCATCGATCTGTGGAAGATTTCGTCTAACCTCGAGGCGGCGGACCTGCCCAAGGGCTGACCGCGCCTTGCGGTAGAGTGGTTTCGGAATACAATCAGTCCATGAACTCGGGGGCCGACGGCTTGGACCGGACAGTAAGCGGTATGGACCGACTGACGCCGCGTGAGCGCGATTGCCTGCGCCTCGTGGACGAGCATCTCAGCTCCAAGGAGATCGCTCGTCGTCTGGGCCTGTCCAAGCACACCGTCGACTGGCACCTGGACAAGGCGCGGCGCCGCCTGGGCGCCGCCGACCGCTACGAGGCGGCCCGCCTGCTCTCCCCCCGGAACCAGGCCTCCGTGGGGACCTCCCCCCCTCCGATCGCGTCAGGGTCCGACGCGGCGGGGCTAGCTCCGTCGCCGCCCCCCGCCCATCCTTCCTCCAGATCTTTCGACCCCGTCGAGGTCCCGCGGTCCGACCGCGACCGCCGCGACATCGAGGAAGGAACAGCACGTGCCGCCACTCACGGACTCCCAGAAGGACGCGATCGACCAGGCGCTGAGCCTGCGCCGCGACGCCCTGAACTTCCACAAGGCCTGGCCGACCCTGAACTCGCAGGACGAGCGGGTCCCGGCCTTCACCTGGTCCGAACTGGAACGTCAGCTCGCCAGCCTGGCGGCGACCGCCCAGAGCGCGCTGATGGCCTCGGACCTGGTCAGCGCGACGCGGAAGCAGGCCAATTTCAAGCCGCCGGAAATGGTGCTGAGGGAGATCCTCTGCGTGGCCGGCGCGCTGATGGACGAGAGCTTCGGCCATTCGGAAATTGGGGAGGCCCCAATGACCTGACCGTCGGCCAACGGCTGGCCCTGATCGCCGCCATGATGCTCGCGACCGCCTTCGCGTTCGGCTCCCTGCTGGCCGGCCTGCACGCCCTCCGGGGCCTGTTCTAGACCGCCGCTTCCGAGCGCTCTCCACGCCTCCACCCCAGATGACGCGCCGCCCTCCCGCGGCGCGAGGAGAACCGTCATGCTCAAGGAACGTCGTCACGCCGCCGAAGCCGTGGCCGAAGCCCTGTTCGCCGCCGAGAAGGCGATCGACGCGGCCATCGCCAGCACCGCCGCCCTGACCACCCTGATGCCGGCCTCGCGGGAAGCCGCGAACCTGTCGGTGATGGTCGGCCAGGACGCCCTGATCAGCGCGATCGAGACCATGCGCGCCCTGGGCGTGGCCCGTCAGAACATCCTCGAAACCCACCAGGGCCTCAGCAAGGCCCAGCACGACATCGGCCTGTCGGCCGTTTCCTTCGGCGGCGGCGGCAAGAAGCCGCCCCCCAGCCTGATCGGCAGCCTGCGGGCGGTGCCGACCGCGCGCGAAGTCGCCTGAACCCTCCCCCCTCAGGCCTCGCGCCGCGGGCCCGATCATGCACCCCCACATGTGATCGGGCCCGCGAACTGGCAGATTGTTTCCGGCCGGATCGGCTTCGATCCCGGATCAGGTTAAGCTGGCGGTCCGACGGCCGCCGGAACCCGCCAAGAAACGCCCCCGAATGTACGTCCAGACCCTCGACCAGCTGTTCAGCCTCGCCGTGCTGCTGACCTGTTGCGGGCTCGCCGTCTGGCGCGGTCGCTGGGTCGAACGGGTCGCCGCCGCGGCGATGGCCGCCGCCTGGTTCGCCAGCCCCCTCGTCCAGGACGACAGCCAGACCCTCGGCGCCCAAGGCGGCGTGTTGATGGTCGACGTCCTGCTGCTGCTGGTCCTGCTGTATCTGGCCCTGACCTCCGACCGCTGGTGGACCATGGCCGCCGCGGCCTTTCAGGGCGTCGCCGCCCTGGTCCACCTGGCCGCCGCGATCGACAAGCAGATCATCCCCCGCGCCTACTACGTGGCCGGCAGCCTGCTCAGCTATCTGGTGATGGGCGCCCTTCTGGTCGGCGCCTGGAACGCCGGCCGGCGGGAAAAGCCTCGTCCGGACGGTTTGGCCTGACCTCCAGGCGTCGCCTTACGATCATTTAATCCGGTGAACAGCGTTTCTCGGTTAGAAGGCGTCTGGCTGTTCAAATAATCGGAGCTGAAGTGGTCGTGCATCAACGGATCAAACAACGCGGCGTGGGTTCGACTGCGTTACCCGTGGTGCTCTGCATCGGCGCCCTGGGGCTGTCCGCGTGCGACCATGGCGACAAGGCCAAGGCCAAGACGCCCAAGCCCTCGCAGGCCGCCAGCCAGACCGTCAGCGTCGCCGTGGTGAACGTCCAGGCCCTGCCGCGCATCATCAACGCCTCGGGCACCGTCACGCCCTGGGAAGAAGTGCCCGTCGGCGCCGAGACCGGCGGCCTGACCGCCGTGTCGGTCAACGCCGAAGAAGGCCAGGTCGTGCGCCAGGGCCAAGTCCTGGTGGCGATGAACGACACCATGCTGCGCGCCCAGGCCCGCCAGCAGGAGGCCTCGGTGGCCTCCGCCAAGGCCACCCTGGCCGAGGCCCAGGCCGCCCTGAACCGCTCGCGCGAACTGCAGGCCAAGGGCTATCTGGCCGCCTCGGCGCTCGACACCGCGACCATGCGCCAGCAGACCGCGATCGCCCAGGTCGCCGCGGCCCAAGCCGCCTACGGCGAGACCGTCGCCCGCCTGGGCCAGGCCGTGGTCCGCGCGCCGGTCTCCGGCCTGATCAGCCGACGCAGCGTCACCAAGGGCCAGATCATCTCGCCCGGGACCGAGCTGTTCCGCATCGTCCGCGACGGCCGCCTGGAGCTGGACGCCGAGATCCCCGAAGCCGACCTGCTGGCCCTGCGCGCCGGCATGCCGGCCACGGTCACCTCCGACCAGGTGGGCCAGACCACCGGGACGATCCGCATCGTCACCTCCGAGGTGAACACCCAGACCCGCGTCGGCCTGGCCCGGATCAGCCTGGCGCCCGGCAGCGGCTTCCGCTCGGGCATGTTCGCCCGCGCCCAGATCGCCGCCGGCGCCCAACCGGCCCCGACCATCCCGACCGCCGCGATCCTGTATCGCCAGAACCAGCCCGGCGTGTTCGTGGTCGACGCCCGCAACCACGTGCAGTTCCGCCGCATCGAGATCCTGGCCCGCAACACCGACCGTACGGCCGCCAACGGGCTGAACCCCGGCGAGCGGGTCGTGGTCGAGGGCGCCGGCTTCCTGGGCGAAGGCGACGCCGTGCGCGTCGCCGGCTCGTCCGCCCACGCCGCACCGCCCGCCGTGGCCGTCGCGGCCAAGCGCTAGGGGCCGGCGATGAACAACATCTCCCGCTGGGCGATCAAGAACCCGATCCCCGTGATGCTGCTGTTCCTGCTGCTGACCCTGGCGGGGATCGGCGGCTTCACCAGCATGCGGATCAACGACAATCCGGACGTCGACCTGCCCTTCGTGGTGGTCAACGCCTCGCGCCCCGGCGCGGCCCCGACCGAGCTGGAGACCCAGGTCACCCGCCTGATCGAGGACTCGATCGCCGGCCTGGGCCAGGTGCGCCACATCAGCTCCACCGTCGGCGACGGCTATTCCTCGACCTTCATCGAGTTCGAGCTGGGCGTCGACCACGAGCGGGTGACCAACGACGTCCGCAACGCCATGGCCAATCTGCAGAGCTCCCTGCCCCAGGACATGCAGATCCCCAACGTCACCCGGATCGACATCTCGGGCGACGCCCTGATCACCTACGTGGTCCAGGCCCCCACCCTGACGCCGGAGCAGCGCAGCTGGTTCGTCGACAACGACGTCAGCCGCGCCCTGCTGGCCATCAAGGGCGTCGGCCAGGTCAACCGCCAGGGCGGCGTCAGCCGCGAGATCCAGGTGGCCCTCGACCCCGACCGCCTGGCCGCGCGCGGCGTCACCGCCGCCCAGGTCAGCCAGGCCCTGCAGTCGGCCAACGCCGACCTGCCCGGCGGCCGCGTCACCGTCTCCGGCTCCGAGCGCGCCATCCGCACCCTGGGCGCGGCCGGCTCGGTCGATCAGCTGCGCGAGACCCGCGTCCAGCTGGGCAATGGCGAGACCGTGCGCCTGGGCGACCTGGGCGACGTCGAGGACCGCTGGGCCGAGCCGCGCAATCGCGCGCGCTTCGACAACCAGGAAGTCGTGACCTTCAACATGGTCCGCTCGCGCGGCGCCAGCGAGGTCAAGGTCGCCGAGAAGGTCCGCAAGGAAGTCGAGAAGCTCGACAAGGCCCATCCCGAGATCAAGATCGTCGAGCTGACCTCGAACGTGAAGTACATCGAGCAGAGCTACTACGCCTCGCTCGAGGCCCTGGGCCTGGGCGCCCTGCTGGCCGTGCTGGTGGTGCTGCTGTTCCTGCGCGACTGGCGGGCGACGTTCCTGGCGGCCGTGGCCATCCCGCTGTCGCTGCTGCCGACCTTCGCGGTCATGGCGCCGCTGGGCCAATCGCTGAACGGCGTGACCCTGCTGGCCCTGTCGCTGACCGTCGGCATCCTGGTCGACGACGCCATCGTCGAGATCGAGAACATCGTCCGGCACATGCGCGGGGGCAAATCACCCTACGACGCGGCCATGGAGGCGGCCGACGAGATCGGCCTGGCCGTCGTGGCCACCACCTTCACCATCGTGGCGGTGTTCGCGCCGGTCGGCTTCATGCCTGGCATCGTCGGCCAGTTCTTCAAGGCCTTCGCGCTCGCGGCCTGCATCTCGGTGCTGTTCTCGCTGCTGGTCGCCCGCATGCTGACGCCGCTGATGGGCGCCTACATGCTGAAGGCCCACAACAAGCCCGACACCGATCCGTTCTGGATGGCGCCCTACCTCAAGGCCCTGAACTGGGCCCTGGGCAACAAGATCAAGGTGGCCCTGCTGGCCCTGCCGATCCTGGTCGGCTCGTTCCTGCTGGCCGGGAAGCTGCCGTTCGAGTTCCAGCCGGCGGCCGACCGCGGCCGCGCGCCGTTCAGCGTCGAGCTGCCCCCGGGCGCGACCCTGGACGAGACCGACGCGGTCGTCATGCAGATGACCCGCGAGCTGGAGGCCCGTCCCGAAGTGACCGGGGTCTACGCCTCGGTCGGCAGCGACGGCGTCAACCAGGCCCGCGTCACGGCCGACCTGGTGCCGAAAGGCCAGCGGATCAGCCAGCGCGACTTCAGCCGCCAGATGGTCGACCAGTTCAAGGCCATCCCCGGCGCGCGGATTGGCGCGGGCAGCAACAACGGCGGCGGTCCCAGCGACGGCTCCAGCTACACCCTGCGCCTGATCGGCGACAACGGCCCGCAGCTCGAAGCGGCGGCCCGCGCCGTCGAGGCCCAGATGCGCGGCGTCAAGGGCCTGGCCAACGTGGTCAACACCGCGGCCATCGCCCGTCCCGAGATCATCGTCACGCCCAAGCCCGACCAGGCCGCCCGGGCCGGGGTCTCGGCCGGCGCGATCTCGCAGGCCGTGCGCGTGGCCACGATCGGCGACATCGACCAGTCCCTGCCCAAGTACAATCTGGGCGACCGCCAGGTGCCGATCCGTCTGCGCCTGACCGACGACGCGCGCGAGAACATGTCGGTGCTGGAGACCCTCAAGGTCCCGTCCAGCCACGGCGGCGCCGTGCCGCTGAACGCGGTGGCGGACGTGCGCTTCGGCGCCGGTCCGTCGCAGATCTCGCGCCAGGACCGCTCGCGGGTGGCCGAGATCACCGCCGAGCTGGACGGCATCGTCGTCGGCGACGCGGCCAAGGCCGTCCACGCCCTGCCGTCGGTCAAGAACCTGTCGCCCGGCGTGAAGGAGGCTCCGGCCGGCGACGCCGAGTTCATCGCCGAGATGCTGACCGGCTTCGCCGCCGCCTTCATCACCGGCATCCTGCTGATGTACGTCGTGCTGGTGCTGCTGTTCCGCAGCTTCGCCCATCCGGTGACCATCATGGCCGCCCTGCCCCTGGCCATCGGCGGCGCCTTCGCCCTGCTGGTCCTGGCGCACTCCAGCTTCTCGATGTCGACCCTGATCGGCATCCTGATGCTGATGGGCATCGCCGCGAAGAACTCGATCCTGCTGGTCGAGTACGCGATCATGGCGATGAAGGGCGGCATGACCCGCCGCGAGGCCCTGCTGGACGCTGCCCACAAGCGGGCCCGGCCGATCATCATGACCACCGTCGCCATGGGCGCGGGCATGATGCCGGTGGCGGTCGGCTTCGGCGCCGACGTCGAGTTCCGGGCCCCGATGGCCATCGCGGTGATCGGCGGCCTGATCACCTCGACCTTCCTGTCCCTGCTCTACATCCCCGTGGTGTTCGTGTTCATGGACATGCTGAAGAACTGGTCGGGCAAGATCATCGACAAGCTGTTCCAGCACCAGAAGCGCGCGCCCAGCCACGCGGTCCCCGGTCACGGCCACCAGCCGGAACCGATCGTCAGCGGCGGGCGGGAGCTTTAACCCTCGTCTTCGCCCTTGAAGGCCAAGCCAAACCCCTCGCCCCAGCGGCGAGGGGTTTATTTTTGGCCTGTACCCGTCTTCCGCATCGTGGTCTCGATCATCCGACCGGCGCGACTCGCCGCTCCAGGGCCAGACGATGAATTCCGACCTCGACACCGACACCGCCGCGGCGCGGGCGCTCTTCCAGTCGCTCGAAGGCATGGAGGGGCTGTCGCGGCCCGAGCCCGCCGTCGCGACGAAGACCAAGGCCGGCTTCCCCGGCCAGGCGGCCTTGCTGAAGCTCTATCCCGGCGTGCTGGTGGCGGTGACCATCGCCCTGGCCTCGCAGTGGCTGGCCCAGCACTACGGCGCGCCGGTCATGCTGTTCGCCCTGCTGTTCGGCATGACCTTCCACTTCCTGCACCAGGAAGGCCGCTGCATCCCCGGCATCGAGTTCTCGTCCAAGGCCGTCCTGCGCTTCGGCGTGGCCCTGCTGGGCGCGCGGATCACCGCCAGCCAGATCCTGGGCCTGGGCCTGACCCCGATCATCATGGTCATCGTCGGCATCGGCTCGACCATCGCCCTGGGCGCGTTCGTGGCCAAGCGCATGGGCCTGCGCTCCAGCTTCGGCGTGCTGTCGGGCGGGGCCGTCGGCATCTGCGGGGCCTCGGCGGCCCTGGCCATCGCCTCGGTCCTGCCGCGCGGCAAGGACGCCGAACGCGACACCATCCTGGCGGTCGTCACGGTCACGGCCCTGTCGACCATCGCCATGATCACCTATCCGCTGCTGACGGCGGCCCTGCATCTGGACCACACCCGGGCGGGGGTCTTCCTGGGCGGCACGATCCACGACGTGGCCCAGGTGGTCGGCGCCGGCTACATGATCTCGCCGCACACCGGCGACGTGGCCACCTATGTGAAGCTGCTGCGGGTGACCATGCTGCTGCCGGTGGTCTTCACCATCGCCTTCGTCGTGGCGCGGATGGGTCCCGGCGCGAGCGGCGGCGCCAAGCCGACCGTGCCGCTGTTCCTGATCGGCTTCGCGGCCCTGGTCGTCATCAACAGCCTGGGCTGGCTGGCCAAGCCGGTCACCGACGCCGCCAACGAGGTCTCGCGCTGGTGCCTGGTCACCGCCATCGCGGGCCTGGGCATGAAGACCTCGTTCAAGGACCTGATGACCGCCGGCTGGCGGCCCGTGGCCCTGATGGTGTTGGAGACGGTGTGGATCGCCGGCGTGGTGCTGGCGGCGGTGGAGTTCTTCACCTAGCGGCGGTCTGGATCGACCGCAGCGCCTGGGCCACCAGCGGCGCCAGCCGGTCGCCGATGACCCGCGCGCCCGCGGCGTTGGGGTGGATGCCGTCGCCCTGCATCAGCTGCCGCGAGCCGCCCACCCCGGCCAGGATGTTGGGATAGAGCGGCGCCGAGAACTCCCGCGCCAGGGCCGGATAGACGGCGTTGAACTCGCGCGCGTAGCCCGCGCCGAACAGGGTCGGGGCGCCGACGCCGACCAGCACCACCCCGATCCGCCGGTCGCGCAGGCTCTGCAGGATGGCGCGCAGATTGGCCTTGGTCACCCGGGGCTCGATCCCCTGCAACAGGTCGTTGCCGCCCAGGGCCACGACGCACAGGGCGGTGTCCGGCGGGACGCTGCGGTTGACCCGCGCCAGGCCGCCGCCGCTGGTGTCGCCCGGCACGCCGGCGGCGCGCACTTGGGCGACCACGCCCATCCGGGTCAGGGCCGCCTGCAGCTGGGCCGGCATGGCGGCCTGGGCCGGAACGCCCAACCCCGAGGTGATGGAGTCGCCCAGCACCGTCACGACCGGGGGCTTCGGCGGCAGCCTCGGCTGGATTCGCGGCGCGGCAGCGGCCTGGCCGGCCAGCAGCAGGCCGGCCAGGAACGCGCGGCGATCGGGCAAACGCGGTGCGGTGAAGCTCATGACTCCCTGTGTACGCTGGCTGTCGTCCAGACAATGTCCACGAATTCGGGAGGTTTCATGACCGGGGTTTCGCCGCGCCCTGTTTCGGGGTCTTGGACGGCGGAGACCCTTTCGGCGGCGGCTTGGGCGCCGTCGCGGGCGGCGGCGTCGGCGCGGGCGGCGTCAGCAGCGGATCGCCCGGACGGCCCGAACCGGCCAGGGGCAGGCTGGCGATCGGCACGCCCGGCAGCATCGGCTCGCCCGTCCATTCCCAGTGCCAGGGCTCGAACGCATAGTTGACGAAGCCGAACCGCCCCGCGTTGGCCACCAGCCAGCGATAGAGGTCCGACCGGGCCATCGCCAGGCGGTTGGCGTCGGCGCTGGAGTCCGGTCCGAAACCCGGGGCGGCGGCGATGAACATGTCCAGGGCCAGGCCCGTGCGGTGGGCCGAGCAGATGGTGCGCGACACGCCCTGGCAATTGTTGTCGCGGGCGCAGCGGGCGGCGTCGGCCAGCGGGTCGCGGAAGCCCGAGAAGATGGTCAGGGCGCGCGGGTCGCGGGCCACGCCCGCCGCCTTGGCCTCGGCGACCATCCGGCGATAGGCGTCCAACGCGCCGGGGCGCAGCTGGATCGTCTTGCCGCCGTAGCTCTCCTGGGGACCGGCGGTGGACAGCAGGCTCACGGCCGGCGCGCCGGGGCAGATCCCCTCGCCGTTGACCTTCACGAACGGCCGCGCCCGGTGCCAGCGCACCAGCATCGCCTGGAAGGTTTCCGGATCGAACGTCCCGGTCGACTTCAGGCCATGGCCGCCCTGCCAGCGCGCCAGGGCGGCGGCGAAGCGGGGCGAGCCGGGCGCGCAGCCCGTCTGGATCTCGTGGGCGACGCGGGGGGCGTAGATCTCCCAGCCGGTCTCGGGACGGCCGAACGGCGTCCAGGCCAGCGTGGTCAGCGAGGCGGCGTTGACCGGGGCGGCGCTGGCCGAGGCGCCGCCGGCGTCGCAGGCCTCGGGCGTCCCGCCGGTCGGCGCGAAACTCGGGCTGGCCGGCGGATCGTTGGACGGCAGGTAGGTCGGCGGCTCGTACTGCAGAGGCTCGCGGGCGGCCGATACCGACGGCGGCGGCATGGCGGGCGCGGGCCGCTGATTGGGCCACATCACCCACACCGAGAAGGCGACGACCAGCACCAGCAGGACGCCCAGCACCCAGATCAGCCGACGCAGAATCTTCAATCGGGGCTCCTCGCCCCGGTGGGGCAGCAGTGGAACTTCGCCATGGCTCAAGGCTTGAGAGGGGCAAGGCGTTCCCGCCTCGGAGTTGTTACATGCCCCTGCCCTTGCGTCCCGTCGTCCTTCTGATCGGCTGCCTGGCGGCCACGACGGCCTGTTCCGACCCCGCCCCGCAGCAGCAGAAGCCGGCCGCATCCAAGCCCGCCGCCGCGCCCGCGCCGCAGACGCCGCCGCCGCTGGTGGCCGCCCCGTCCGCCCCGGCCCCGGCCGCCCCCTCGCCCCTGGCCCAGGCCGTGAACGCCGCCGCCTTCGACCCCGCCGCCACGACGCCGGAGGCCAAGCAGGCCTATCTGGCCCGCGCCCAGGTGCTGCTGGACCGCGCCCACTTCTCGCCCGGCGTCATCGACGGCCAGGAGGGCGGCAACCTGACCCTGGCGCTCAGCGCCTTCCAGGAGGCCCACCGCCTGACGGTCGACGGCAAGCTGAGCCCCGCCACCTGGGACGCCCTGGTCGCCGACAGCGCGCCGGCCCTGACCGACTATGTGATCACCGCCGAGGACGTGGCCGGCCCGTTCACGCCCGACATCCCCAAGGACGACTACGAGGCCATGGCCAAGCTGCCGGCCCTCGGCTACGGCACGCCGCTGGAGCTGCTGGCCGAGAAGTTCCACATGGACGAGCCGCTGCTGCAGGCCCTCAATCCCGGCGTGGACTTCGCGAAGGCCGGGACCACCATCGTCGTCGCGGCCCTGGGTCCCGACGGCCTGGACGGCAAGGTCACCCGCATCGAGATCGACAACGCCAAGGGCACGCTGAAGGCCTATGCCGACGGCGACCAGCTGCTGGCGGTCTATCCGGCCACGGTGGGCAGCACCGAGCGCCCGGCCCCGGTCGGCGAATGGGCGGTCAACACCGTGGCCCCGCGCCCGACCTACACCTACGACCCCACCCGCCTGACCTTCGGCAAGCCGACGGGCAAGCTGACCATCAAGGCCGGGCCGAACAATCCGGTGGGCTCCACCTGGATCGACCTGACCAAGGACACCTACGGCATCCACGGCACGCCCGACCCGCGCCTGGTCAACAAGCGGGCCTCGCACGGCTGCGTGCGGCTGACGAACTGGGACGCGGCGGAGCTGGGCGCGGCCGTGCAGAAAGGGGCGAAGGTGGTGTTCCGGGGCAAGCCGGTGCGCTGAATACTTGCCCCCCTACGGACCGCTTCGCGGTCGTCTTCCCCCAGAGGGGGAAGAGCGCTGTAGCCGGCGCCGCGCGAGGCTCCGCCCCCTATGGGGGCGGACAGACCGCGTAGCGGTCAGGTGGGGGCAAGTGGGTGAGCCTCAGATCGCCACCCGCAGCCCCACCCGCACGATCCGCGGCGCCGCATAGCCTGGGACCCCGTCGGCCGTCCGCGAGGTCTGGATATCCGCGTCCAGCAGGTTGTCGCCCGCGACGTAGGCCGTCACCAGCGGCCGCACGCGCCAGTCCAGACGCGCGTCCAGGCGGTAGGCCGGGTCGAGCACGCGGCTGTTGAGGTCGTCCTCGAAGCGCTTGCCCTCCCAGGTCAGGTCGGTGGCCAGGACCAGGGTCTCGGTCAGGTCGGCCGAGAGGCCCGCCGTGGCGCTCCAGACCGGGGCCTGGGCCGGGCGCTTGCCGGTCAGCTGGGGCGCGGTCGAACCGCCGTCCACCCGGGCGTCGGTGACCGACAAGGCCGAGGTCAGGGTCACGACCCCGACCTTGCGTTCGGCCCGGCCCTCCAGCCCGACGGCGTCGATCGAGCCGGCGTTCTGGCGCTGGCGCAGCACGCCGCCGGCCGGGATGAAGCCGCCGATCGGGAAGGTCCCCGGCCCCACGCCCAGGGTGACATTGACGATCGGGTCGTCGATCCGGTTCCAGAACGCCGTGGCCTCGATCAAGCCTTTTGCGCCCTTGCGCGACAGGCCCGCCTCCAGCCCCCCCAGCCGCTCGGGCTTGAGGCCGGCATTGGCCTCGGTAACGTCGTTGCCCACTCGGAAGGGGCGGTAGAGCTCGTTCAGGCTGGCCGGGCGGAAGCCGGTGTAGCCGGCCACGCGCGCCGTCACGTCGTGGCCCAGGTCGCGCGTCACGCCCAGGCGCCCGCTGACCACCTCGCCGTCGCGGTCGGCCGGGCGCTGGTCCAGCAGCACCGCGCCGGTCAGGGCGTTGCGCTCGACGCGGAAGCCGTCGGTGGTCTCCCAGTGGTCCAGCCGCAGGCCGCCGGCCACCAGCCACGGGCCGGTGGTCCACGAGCCGTCGGCATAGGCGCCGACCACCGAGGTCTTGCCGCCCGCCACGCGGTTGCGGGTGTAGGTCCCGCCCGAATAGCTGTAGCGCTCGCGCTCCTCGCCGTCGTTCAGGCGGGCGTCGGCGCCCAGCTCCCACTCCAGCCCGCCGACCTTCTGGCGCAGGGCGCCGTTCAGGCCCCAGCCGGTGGCCGGGGTCTTGTCCTGGCTGTTGGCCGGCGTGGTGGACGAGCGGTCGGCCGCCACGGCGACCGAGCTGTTGAACAGGTCGCTGGTCCGCCGCCAGGCCTGCAGCTTCCAGCCCAGGGCCTCGCCGCGCGGGGCCTGCACCAGGGTGGCGCTGAACACGTTGCCCGAGGCGTTGGCCCGCGCTCCCGCGAGGCCCGCCCCGCGGTCCTCCTCGAAGAAGCCGCCGCGCAGCGACAGCAGGCCCAGGCCGGTGGCCAGGTCGATACGGCCGGAGATGCTCTTGGCCTCCAGGTCGGTCCGGGTGTCGGCCGCGCCCCGCTGGGGCCCGCGCACAGGCACGTAGCCGTCGGACTTGTCGTAGAAGGCCGCGCCCGTGAACTCGAACCGTCCGAAGGTCGAGGTGGCGGCGGCCGAGGCGCGCTGGCTGCCCAGCTCGCCCAGCGAGACGTCGCCGGCGATGCCCGCGTCGCGCTCCTTCAGGTCGATGACGCCGGTCAGGGCGCCGGCGCCGTAGGGCCCCGCCCCCGCCCCGCGCACGATGTCCACGCCGCTCAGCGACTCCGGCGCCAGCTGCGACCAGATCACCCAGCCGCCGAACGGGTCGTTCAGCGGCACGCCGTCCAGGGTGACCAGGGCCCGCCCCGCGCCCGACGGGGCGATGGCGCGCAGGCTGATCCCCTGGGTGGTCGGATTGGCCGACAGGCTGGAGGTGCGGCGGAACAGCGAGACGCCCGGCGTCTGGCCCACCGCCTCGTCCACCCGCTGGGTCCGGGCTAGGTCGCGCTCGCCCAGATGCACCGACGAGAAGGCCGCCTCGGCGGCGGCGGGCGGCAGGCGGGCGGCGGTGACGATCACCTGCTCGACGGCGGGCGCTTCGGGGGCGGGCGCTTCAAGGGCGGGCGGGGCGTCCAGGGGCATGGTCAATCTCACTCGGCGGCGTCTTGTATCAGCTGGACCGCCGGCGTGACGAAAGAACGGCGGCCCGCGTCGGCGCAATCCCCTTTTCGGTCACTTGCACAACGAGACTTACATTCCTAAGCTCGCGCCAAGACGCCAGGGAGCCCGTCATGAAGATCGCCACGCAGATTAGGCGCCTGCCGCCGGTCCGCACCTCGCTCCAGCCGACCAACCATCCGTACATGACTGGGGCCTGGACGCCGCTGCACGAGGAGGTGGACGCGGTCGACCTGGAGGTGCTGGAGGGTGCGATCCCGGCCGACCTGGACGGCGTCTACCTGCGCAACACCGAGAACCCCGTCCACCAGCCGCTGGGCCGCTACCATCCGTTCGACGGCGACGGCATGGTCCACCAGATCGAGTTCAGGAACGGGGCGGCCAGCTACCGCAATCGCTTCATCCGCACCCGCGGCTTCGAGGCCGAGCAGGAGGCGGGCGAGAGCCTCTGGGGCGGGCTGGCCGACGGACCAGGCACCAGCAAGCGCCCCGGCTTCGGCGCGCACGGAAGCCTGAAGGACACCGCCAGCACCGACATCCTGGTCCATCGCGGCGAGGCGATCGCCACCTTCTACCAGTGCGGCGAGGCCTATCGCCTGGATCCCCTGACCCTGGAGAACCTGGGCGTGGCGTCATGGGCGCCGCTGGACGGCGTGTCGGCCCACCCGAAGGTGGACGAGGCCACGGGCGAGTTGATGTTCTTCAACTACTCCAAGCACGCGCCCTATATGCACTACGGCGTGGTCGACGCGTCGGGGAAGCGGACCGTCTACCAGGCCATCGACCTGCCCGGCCCGCGCCTGCCGCACGACATGGCGTTCACGGCCAACTACTCGATCCTCAACGACCTGCCGGTGTTCTGGGACCAGGCCCTGCTGGAGCGCGACATCCACGCCGTGCGCCTGCACAAGGGCGTGCCGTCGCGGTTCGGGATCGTGCCGCGCCACGGCGGCGAGGTCCGCTGGTTCGAGGCCGCGCCGACCTACGTCCTGCACTGGCTCAATGCGTACGAGGACGGCGACGAGATCGTGCTGGACGGCTACTTCCAGGAGAACCCCACGCCGCGCCCGCTGGAGGACGCGCCCGAGGGCCACGGCCACCTGATGGCCTATCTGGACGAGCACAGCTTCCGGCCGAAGCTGCACCGCTGGCGCTTCAACCTGGCCACCGGCGAGACCGTCGAACAGCGGCTGGACGACCGCATCCTGGAGTTCGGCATGTTCAACCAGGCCTATGCCGGGCGGCCCTACCGCTACGCCTATTCCACCACCGCCAAGCCGGGCTGGTTCCTGTTCAACGGCTTCGTCAAGCACGACCTGGAGACCGGCGTCAGCTGGACCCTGCCGCTGGAGCCCGGCCGCTACGCCAGCGAGGCCCCGTTCGCGCCGCGCGTGGGCGCGGTCGACGAGGACGACGGCTACCTGGTCAGCTTCATCATCGACGAGAACCGGGGGACGTCCGAGTGCCTGGTGGTCGACGCCAAGACCATGCAGCCGGCCTGCCGCATCGCCCTGCCCCACAAGATCAGCAGCGGCACGCATGCGGTGTGGGCGGGACGGGCGGCGCTCGGCGCCTAGCAACTACCCGGATTGTCCCGCTTCAGCACGCAGATCATCTTGTTGCCGCGCGGGGCGCCGTACACCGCGATCAGGCGGCTTTCGAAATAGGCCCACTTGGCCCGCGTATCGAGGGCGGCGACATTCATGGCGCGGGCATAGGCCCCGCCCCCGCCGCGCGCGGCGCCGGCGGTGTCCTTGTTCAGCGTCGCGTGCTTGATCCGCCCGCCGCAATGGAACGCCTCCGGGAAGCCGTCGTAGCAGCCGCTGATCAGGCCGGTCGGGAAGGTCACCGGCGTCGGCGACAGCCAGGTCGCGGGCACGGTGTTGTTCAGCCCCTGGGGATTGGCGATCGAGGGCGTGGCGCGCGGCGCGTCGATCCAGTTGGTGTGGGAATAGAAGTCCTGGGCCGCGTGGAAGGCCATGCCCATGTCCTCGAACACGTTGCACTTGGCCCGGCCCTTGGCGCCGTTGTAGTTGCAGCCGCCGAAGGTGCTGGTGCTGTCCAGCGCCAGGTTCGCCTTCACCAGGCCCGCGGCGTCGGTCACCGCGGCGTTGATGTTGTTGTAGATGTAGTTGCGGCAGCGGGTCAGTTCGGTCGCGGCGGCGACCGAGCTCTGGGGATAGCCGGGGCTGGCGAAGAAGTCGCCGCCGTCGCAATGGGCCGCCTTGTTGCCGCCAAGACCCCGGGTCGGGTTGTCGGGCGCCCCGACCGCGCCCCAGGTGCCGTTCTTGCCGGCGATCTCGCTGAGGGAATCCGGACCGAAGCCGAACCCGGCCAGGCCGCTGCGGGTGATGCGCTCATGCTCGGCGTTCTGGCCGAAGCTGCGGATGGTGCCGAAGGCCTGGGCCTGGGGGACCAGCGCCTGGGGCGCGAACAGGATCGAAGCGGCGACGACCGCCAAAGCTGCCGAACGCTTACGCATGACGCGACCTCCATGATTTTTCAATCGAAGGTTACGCCCGCGCGCGCCAAAGTACAGCGGCGGCTCAGGCCTTGGGGAACCACGGGACGAAGCCCGAGGTGCGGGCGACATAGGCCTCGTAGTCCGGACGTTTCCGGCGCATGCGCCCCTCGACCGTCGGCACGCCGCTCCAGCGGGTCAGCAGCACGGTGATCAGCACCGGCCCCGGCAGGGCCCAGGCGCCCAGGCCCGTCTCGGCGGCGATCAGGTAGAGGCCCCACCATACGCAGGCGTCGCCGAAATAGTTCGGGTGGCGGGTGTAGCGCCACAGGCCCGTGTCCAGCACCTTGCCGGCGTTGGCGGGCTGGGCCTTGAAGCGGACCAGCTGCCAGTCGCCCAGGCTCTCGAAGCCGATCCCGACCAGGGCCAGCACGGTCCCGGCGATCGCCAGCCCGCCCAGCGGCGCGGCGATCGGCTGGCCCAGCTGCACCGGCAGGGCCACCACGAACTGCAGCAGGTACTGCAGGGCGAACACCAGCAGGGCCGAGGCCTTGGCGAAGCCCCAGCCGCGCTGGGTCTCGGCGTAGTGCATCATCGTGACGTAGCGCCGGTCGGGTCCCTGCCTGCGCCAGCGCCACAGCAGGTAGCCGCCCAGCCGCGCGGCCCAGACGGTGCAGAGGCCGGTCAGCAGCACGCCGTGCGGGGTGGCGCCGGACTGGACCAGCGTCGCCCAGGCGATCAGCGCCATGCCCACGCCCCACCAGGCGTCGACGAAGCTGACGTCCTTCAGGCGAAGCCCGATCAGCCACAGGGCCACGAAGGCGACGGCGGAGACGGCGGCGTTGATCAGGAGGAGGGTCAGGAGGGGCATCGCGAAGCCTTGGAGATGTCGAACAGAAAATCCTCCCCCTCTGGGGGAGGTGTCGGCGAAGCCGACGGAGGGGGACTTCCGAGCCGGCGGAGCTGCCCCCTCCGGCCTTTCAGGCCCCCTCCCCCGAGGGGGTAGGATCTACACCCCCACCACCAGGCTGACCGTCGTGGTGGTCGAGCCGCCGATGTTCAGGGTCTGCACCGTCCGGGCCCCCTCGACCTGGCAGTCGCCGGCCGCGCCGGTCACCTGCTTGAAGGCGTCCAGGGCCATGCGCACGCCGGTGGCGCCCACCGGGTGGCCGGCGCCGATCAGGCCGCCGGAGGGGTTGACCGGCAGGCGGCCGCCCATCGCGATGGAGCCGTCCTCGACCGCCTTCCAGCTCTCGCCCGGCGCGGTCAGGCCCAGATGGTCGATGGCCATGTATTCGGTGGCGGTGAAGCAGTCGTGGACCTCGACGGCGTCGATCTGGGAGACGTCCGTGATGCCGGCCCGGGCCCGGGCGTCCTCGATGGCCCGGCGCACCTGCGGGAAGACGTAGGGCTGGTCGCGGCTGACCTCGACCTTGCGGGCGTAGCTGATCGGGGCCGAGCGATGGCCCCAGCCCTTGATGCGCGGCAGGCTCTCCAGCGGCACGCCGCGGAGGAAGGCGTAGGCCTTGGCCCGGCGCTCCGAAGCCAGGAACACCACCGCCGTCCCGTCCGTCACCTGGCCGCAGTCCTGCTTGCGCGTGCGGCCCTCGACCACGGGATTGGCCACGTCGTCGGCGGTGAAGGCCCCCGGCCCGAACCGCCAGTCGCGGGTCTGGGCGTCGGGGTTGCGGCGAGCATTGTTGAAGTTGTTCTCGGCGATCGCCATCAGGTGCTCGTACTTCAGGCCGTGCCGCCGGTCGTACTCGTCGGCGAGGTCGGAGAAGGCGCGCGGCCACAGGAAGCGGGCGTCCTGGAACTCGTGCCCGACCCACGCGGCCGAGCCCAGGTTCTCGGCGGCGACCTGGCCGGCGACGTTGCGCATCTGCTCTATCCCGACCACGCAGGCCAGGTCGTAGCGGCCGGCCTCGATCTCGGCGGTGGCCGCCAGGATCGCCACGCTGCCCGAGGCGCAGGCTGCCTCGTGGCGCGCCGTGGGCAGGCCGTCCAGGGCCGGATGCACCTGGCCGAAGAAGCCGCCCAGCAGCCCCTGCCCGGCGAACAGCTCGCCGGCGAAATTGCCGACATGGCCGGTCTCGATGTCCGCGGGGTCCAGGTCGACGGCGGCCAGGCCCTCGCCCACCGCCTCGGCGAAGGCGCCCGCCAGGTCCATGCCCTGCCGCGCCCAGTTGGCCGAATAGTCGCTCTGCCAGCCGCCCAGGATGTAGACCATCGCCGTTTCCCTCCCGCTCGCCGTCCTCGCCGATGTGCCCCGGCTTAGTCAGTCCGACTATACAAGTGACTTGTCGCGAGGCAATGCTCCGCGTTGACAGCCCGCCGCGAAACATCCGAACCAGAGGTCATGATCCCAGAGGCTCCCAGCCAGGTCGTCGCCGCCCCTCAGATGGTCCGCGCCAGCTCGGCCGCGCGGGCCCTGAACCTGATCGGCGACCGCTGGACCCTGCTGACCCTGTACGCCGCCTTCATGGGCCAGACCCGGTTCGACGGCTTCGTGAAGCTGACCGGCATGGCCCGCTCGCTGCTGGCCGACCGGCTGGGCCGGCTGGAGACGGCCGGGGTGCTGGAGAAGCGGCCCTACCAGGAGCGCCCCGTCCGCCACGGCTATCACCTGACGGCCATGGGCAAGGATCTCTACGACGCGGCCCTGATGATCCTGCGCTGGGAGACCCGCTGGCACTATGACGAGACCAGCCCCTCGCACCGGATCCGGCACGCCACCTGCGGCGAGCCGCTGGTGGCCGAGCTGGTCTGCAAGGCCTGCGAGCGGCCGGTCGAGGCGCGCGACGTCGAGCTGGTTCCCGGTCCGGGCGCCGGCCTGGAGCCCGCGCCCCGCGCCCGCCTGCAGCGCCGCTCGACCGCCGAGGCCGCCCAGCCGCTGACGCCGATGCTGGAGCGCTCGATCGCCGTGCTGGGCGACCGCTGGACGGCCCACCTGCTGGCGGCGTGCTTCTACGGCCGGCGGCGGTTCAACGACCTGCAGGCCGAGCTGGGCGCGGCGACCAACATCCTGGCCGACCGGCTGGCGCGGCTGACCGCCCTGGGCATGCTGGAGAAGCGGCTCTACCAGGCCCGGCCCGAGCGCTGGGAATACCGGCTGACGGAAGAGGCCCGCGACCTGTTCCCGCTGATCGTGGCCCTGATGGCCTGGGGCGACCGCTGGCTGTCAGGCGAGGCCGGGCCGCCGGAGGTGCTGATCCACAAGCCCTGCGGATCGCCGCTGGAGACGAAGGCGCGCTGCGAGGCGTGCCACGGGGCGGTGGACGTGAAGTCGACGCGGCTTCCCGCCTAGAGCCACAGCCCCGTCGCCGTCACGCCGTCGCCCCAGAACCCTTCGGCCGGACGCGTCATCCGCCCGTCCGCCACGCGGCAGCCGCCCGGATGGTCTTCGGCCAGCCACCACGGCCCGTCCAGGTCGGCGAAGGCGCACGAGCCAGCCAGGTGCAGGGCCGGGGCGATGGCCAGGGACGAGGCCACCATGCAGCCGACCATCAGTTCGAAGCCGTGGTTGCGGGCCTCCTCCAGCATCAGCAGGGCCTCGGACAGGCCGCCGGCCTTGTCGAGCTTGAGGTTCACGGCGCGGTAGCGGCCCTTCAGCCCGGCCAGGTCCTCGGCCACGTGCACCGACTCGTCGGCGCAGATCGGATACGGCGGGTCGTAGCCCTCCAGCGCCTGGTCCGCGCCGGCCGGCAGGGGCTGTTCGACCAGGGCGATGTTGAGGTCCGACAGAATGGGCTTGAGGCCGTCGAGGATGGCGAAGTCCCAGCCCTCGTTGGGGTCGACGATCAGCCGGGCGCGCGGCGCGGCCTTGGCCACGGCCAGCAGGCGGGCGGCGGGGTCCTCGGCCGACAGCTTGACCTTGATCAGCGGGGCGGAGGCCACGGCCTGGGCGGCCAGGCCCATCGCCTCGGGGCTGTCCAGGCTGACGGTGACGGCGGTGACCAGGCTGTCGGGGACGCGCAGGGCGGTCAGGGCCTCGACGCTGAGGCCCTCGCGCTTGGCCCGCAGGTCCCACAGGGCGCAGTCCAGCGCGTTGCGGGCCGCGCCGGCCGTCAGCAGCGCCACGGCGTCATGCGGCCGGGCGCCGTCGCGCAGGGCCTGGGCGGCGGGCTGGAGCTGGGCGATCACGCTGTCGACGGTCTCATCGTAGCGGGCGTAGGGCACGCTCTCGCCCCGCCCGATCAGCCCATCCTCGACGATCTCGACGACCACCACCTCGGCGGCGGTCTTGACCCCGCGCGAGATGCGGAACGGGGCCTTCAGGCGGTGGCTGACATGGGCGATCGAGACGGTGCGCTGCATGTCCCTGCCATCCCACCGTCAGCGGGATTTGGCTAGGGGCGACGACGGATCGGCGAGTCGGCGCGGCGCTCGCGGAAGACCTGCATGGCCAGGCGCGGGTCCCACACGAACAGCCCGGCCCACACCAGCAGCACCCCGGCGTAGTTGAGGGCGCCCAGCACGCCCGCCGGACGGCCCGGACGCGTGAAACGGACCGAGCGGGGCTGGGGCTGGAACAGGCTGGGCATGGCGATGTCGGTCATGGCGTCCTCCGTGGATGAGGAGACCTTCGCCGGGCGATGCGTCAAATCCGGACGTATGATCGAAAGCCGCTCGCCACCATATGTCGCCGACGGGCGTTAGACCCCGTAGCCAAGGAGCATCCCGCGCATGAGCAAGCCGGTCACCATCACCCTGCCCCACCAGCTGGGCGTCGCCGAGGCGCGCCGCCGGATCGACGAAGGGTTCGGCCAGCTGCTCAGCCAGACCGGCGGCATGGTCAAGGACGTCAACAAGAGCTGGGCCGGCGACGCCCTGACCTTCTCGGCCCAGGCCATGGGCCAGCCGATCTCGGGCGTGCTGACGGTGTTCGCGGACTCGGTGCGGATGGAGATCGTCCTGCCCGGCCTGCTGGGCATGATCGCCGGCAAGATCACCGGGGCGGTGAAGAAGCAGGGCCAGTTGCTGCTGGAGAAGAAGTAGCGGTCACGCTCCCCAACATCCGCTCATCCCGGCGAACGCCGGGACCCAGATCCCATAACGGTGTGGATGACTGGATAAGCTCTGAGTTCTTGGCGTCAGCCTCAAAGCCCTTGCATCTGGGTCCCGGCATTCGCCGGGATGAGCGGCTTCGAGGCTAGGCCCTCACCCGCCGCGGCGGGGCGTTCTTGGCCGGCGGACGCTTGGCCCGGGCGCGCTTGGTCTTGGGCGAGGCCTTGGCCTTGGGCGACGCCTTGGCGCCCTTGCGGGCCTCGCGTTCGGCTTCGATCTTGTCCAGACGGTCCCGGGCGATCTGGGCGTGCTCGGTGCAGCGCGCGTGCATGGCCGCCAACTCCTTCTCGGTCAGCTTCTCGATGCCCATGAAGTCGTTCTCGGCGGCCGAGGTCAGGATCAGCTCGTCCAGCTTGGTCTGGACCGCCGCGCCGTCGCGGTTCTGGGTGTTCTGGATCAGGAACACCATCAGGAAGGTGATGATCGTGGTGCCGGTGTTGATCACCAGCTGCCAGGTCTCGGAGAACTTGAAGATCGGCCCGCTGGCGGCCCAGGCGACGACCAGCGCCACGCAGACGATGAAGGCCGGCGGGCTGCCGGTGATCCGCGCCGTGGCGTTGGCGAATTTGGCGAACAGCTTGTCCATGACGCTCCCAGCTTTCAGGCGCGAGGGCCCGAGGTCATAACGCCCGACGGCGCCGCTGGGTTCGGACGGCGACGGCCCCGGTTCCCCGCCCCACGCGTTAGGGACGGATGTTCGATCCGTATCTGCTGTTCCTGCTGGGCCTGGGCGTCGTCGTTCTGCTGGTCGCCTGGCTGCCGATGGCGCTGAGCCGCCTGCCCTTGTCCCTGGCCATCCTCTGCGTGCTGATCGGGGTGGCGGTGTTCCACGGCGGCGTCCTGCCGTTCCGTTCCGATCCCGTACGGTTCTCGACCCTGACCCAGCGGCTGACCGAGGTCGTGGTCATCGTCTCGCTGATGGGGGCCGGGTTGAAGATCGATCGGCGGATCGGCTGGCGGCGCTGGGGCTCGTCCTGGCGGCTGATCGCGATCACCATGCCGCTGAGCATCGTGGCGGTGACCCTGATGGGCGTGCACGGCCTGGGCCTCGGCCTGGCCTCGGCCCTGTTGCTGGGCGGCGCCCTGGCCCCCACCGACCCGGTGCTGGCCTCCGACGTCCAGGTGGGGCCGCCGCGCTCGGGCGAGGACGGCGAGGCCCGCTTCGCCCTGACCTCGGAGGCCGGGCTCAACGACGGCTTCGCCTTCCCCTTCGTGCACCTGGCCGTGGCCATCGCCCTGGCCGGAGGAACGGTCGGCGCGCCCCTGCTGACCCAGTGGCTGGCCGTCGACGTGCTGTGGCGCGTGGCGGCCGGGGCGGGCGTGGGCTGGGCGGTCGGCAAGGTCCTGGGCTGGGCCACCTTCAAGGCGCCGCACGCCCGGATCTCGGGCACCGGCGACGGGCTGGTGGCCCTGGGCGCGACCCTGGTGGCCTACGGCGTCGCCGAGGCCGCCCACGGCTACGGCTTCCTGGCCGTGTTCGTCGCCGCCCTGGCCCTGAGGGCGACCGAGCGCGACCACGAATTCCACGAGGCCATGCACGACTTCGCCGAGCAGGTGGAGCGCCTGCTGATGATGCTGGTCCTGGTGCTGCTGGGCGGGGCGGTGGCGGGCGGCCTGCTGGACGGCCTGACCTGGAAGGAGGCGGCCTTCGGCCTGGCGCTGGTGTTCGTGATCCGGCCGCTGGCCGGCTGGATCGGCCTGATCGGCGCGCCCCACTCCATGCGCGAGCGCGCGGTCGTGGCCTTCTTCGGCATCCGCGGGATCGGGTCGTTCTACTACCTGGCCTACGGCCTCAACCACGGCGACTTCCACGGCTGGGACCGGCTGTGGGCGATCACCGGCTTCGTGGTGCTGTGTTCGATCCTGGTCCACGGCGTCACCGCCACCCCGCTGATGACCCGCATCGACGCCTGGCGGCGGCGAGAAGTCTTGCATCGGGACGACCCGCAACCTCAACGGGATTGAACTTCACCTTAGGATGCGGCAAAGCGTCACAGCGCCTCGTATCGAGGAAACGCAAAGGCCCTGTTCGCGTATTCCTCCCGTCCGGGGAACGGGAAAACCATGCAGGCTAACGTCGCCCATCAGGAACAGCGGCGGCAGGACCGGATCCTGTTCGTCCTGGCCGTGGCGTTGCTGGCCAGCCAGGCCTTCAGCGACTTCCTGACCCGCAACGCGCTCGGCGTCGCCACCCTCTGGCCGACCAACGCCCTGCTGGCCGGCGGCCTGCTGGTGCTGAACCCGCGGCGGCGGACCCTCCTGACGGTCATCGCCGTGGTCGGCCACATGATCATCGACCTGCTGGTCGGCGACGGGATCGGCCGCTCGATCCTCTCCACCGTGGTCGACGTCGGCGAGGCCCTGCTGGTCTGGCGCGTGACCCGACGCTTCTTCGGCGGAACGCCGCGCGTGCGGACCATGCGGCAGCTGGCCCTGCTGACCACCCTGACCGCGCCCGTGACGCTGCTGATGGCCGCGGTCGCCGCCGCGGTGCTGGCCCTGGGCTACGGCATGCCGTTCGTGTCCGTCCTGACCGACTGGTTCCTGTGCGGCGTGCTGGGCATGTCGATCGTGCTGCCGGCCGTGCTGGTCCTGCTGGACAGCGAGCACCGCCGCACCTTCCAGCGCTCGCCGCTGGAGCCGTGGGGCCTGGGCCTGCTGATGGCCGCCCTGACCGCGCTGGTGTTCCACGCCCGGGGCATCCCCGCGCCGTTCCTGCTGTTCCCCGTCGCCCTGCTGACGGCCTTCCGCCTGGGCCCGCGCGGCGCGGCCCAGGCCTCGCTGATCGTCGCCTGCGTCGCCATCCCGCTGACGGTCCACGGCCTGTGGGGACCGCAGATCTCGACCGACTGGTCCCAGGCCCACCAGAACCGCCTGGTGCAGATCTTCGTCGGGGTGCTGTTCGTCACCAGCCTGGCCACCGGCCTGGCCCTGGCTCAGCAGGAGCGCCTGCGCCGGCTGCTGGTGCGCCGCGAGCAGCTGACCCGCGCCGCCCGCGCCCGGGCCCTGGCCGCCAACGAGGCCAAGACCGAGTTCCTGGCCACCATGAGCCACGAGATCCGCACGCCCCTGAACAGCATGCTGGGCTTCTCGCAGCTGCTGGTCGAACGCAAGGACCTGCCGCCCGACGTCCGCCGCCAGCTGGGCCTGATCGACAGCGCCGGCACCGCCCTGCTGACCGTCGTCAACGACATCCTCGACTTCTCGCGGGTCGAGGCGGGCCAGGTGGAGCTGCTGTTCCAGCCGACTTCGGCGGCGGCGGTGTTGCATGACGCGGTCGGCATCATCCGCCCCGAGGCCGAGAACAAGCGGCTGACCCTGGAGGTCGAGGTCAACGCCCCGGTGGGCGGCCTGCACGACCTGGACGGCCTGCGCCTGCGCCAGGTGCTGCTGAACCTGCTGAACAACGCCGTGAAGTTCACCGAGGCCGGCCGCATCCGCGCCTGCCTGACCGTGGAGCCCGGCGAGCTGGAGGACCGGCTGAAATTCGAGATCATCGACACCGGTGTCGGGATTCCCATCGAACACCAGGGCCGGCTGTTCCAGCGCTTCAGCCAGGTCGACAGCTCGGCCAGCCGCCCCTACGGCGGCGCGGGCCTGGGGCTGGCGATCAGCAAGGCGCTGGTCGAGCTGATGGGCGGCCGGATCGGCGTCGACAGCGCCCAGGGCCACGGCTCGGCCTTCTGGGTGGAACTGCAGGCGCCCCAGGTCGAGTCCTATGACGCCGGCCAGCCCGAGCCCGCCGCCGCGCCGGGCGCAGCGCGCATCCTGCTGGTCGACGATCACCCGATGAACCGCGAGATCGGCGCGGCCCTGCTGACCCTGGTCGGGTGCGAGGTCGAGACCGCCGACAACGGCGAGCAGGCCGTGGCCAAGGCCGCGCGCGGCGGCTTCGACATCATCCTGATGGACATCCACATGCCCGAGATGGACGGCCTGGCCGCCACCCGGGCCATCAAGGCGCTGGACGGCGGGGCCGGCGAGGTGCCGATCATCGCCATGAGCGCCGACGCCCTGCCCCAGCAGGTCGAGCGCTGCTACGCCGCCGGCATGGTCGATCACGTCGCCAAGCCGGTGCAGCGCGAGGTGCTGTACGCCAAGGTGAATCGCTGGCTGGCGCGGAAGTAGCGCCTTCGTGCCGGTGAATACTTGCCCCCTACGGACCGCTACGCGGTCGTCTTCCCCCGGAGGGGGAAGAGCGCAAGGCTCCGCCCCCTACGGGGGCGGACAGGCGGCGAAGCCGCCAGGCGGGGGCAAAGTGGGTTAGCCACAAACCCCTTACTGCCCTTCCCTCTCCAGCGCTCCCCCACTAACCTCCCCCGGCAATTCGGGGACACGACGATGAAGATCCTGCGTTTGGCCGCCCTGGCCCCCATGCTGGTGCTGTGCGCCGCCCTGGCCGCTTGCTCGCCCGCGAAAAAGGAAGCCGCTCCGCCCCCCGGCCGCACGGCGCTGAAGCTGGCCACCGACTGGAAGGGCGAGGCCGAGCTGGGCGGCTACTACCAGGCCGTGGCCACCGGCGAATACGCCAAGCGCGGGCTGGACGTGACCCTGATCCAGGGCGGTCCGGGCGTGAACGTGCCCCAGCTGCTGGCCACCGGCGCGGTCGATGTCGGCGTCGGCTCCAACAGCTTCATCGTGCTGAACCTGGCCAAGGAGAAGGTGCCGGTCAAAGCCGTGGCCGCCTTCATGGACAAGGACCCGCAGGTGCTGATCGCCCACGACGGCGTGGGCATCAATTCGATCGCCGACATGAAGGGCCACCCGATCCTGCTGTCGGACGCCTCGATCACCGCCTTCTGGGTGTGGCTGAAGGCCAAGCACGGCTTCACCGACGCCCAGGTGCGCAAGTACAACTACTCGGCCGCCCCCTTCCTGGCCGACAAGAGCGTGGTGCAGCAGGGCTACGCCACCTCCGAGCCCTACCTGATCCAGAAGGAGGGCAAGATCACCCCGAAGGTCTTCCTGCTGGCCGACGACGGCTATCCCGCCTACGCCTCGTTCGCCCTGGTCCCGACGGCCCTGATCGACAAGAACCCGGCCGCCGTGAAGGCCTTCGTCGAGGCCACCGCCGCCGGCTGGACGTCGTACCTGTACGGCGACGCCAAGCCGGGCGACGCCCTGATCCTCAAGGACAATCCGGAAATGACCCAGGACGTCCTGGACCAGGCCCGCGAGAAGATGCGCAGCTACGGCATCGTGCCGCGCCAGGGCGTGGGCAAGATGGACGACGCCCGCTGGGCCGAGTTCTTCAAGGTGGCGTCCGAACAGGGCGTCTACCCCAAGGACATGGACTACAAGAGCGCCTACACGCTGGACTTCCTGCCGAAGTGACGCCGGAGGTGATCGCGTCCCTCCAACAGGTCGAGGTCGACTATCCCGGACGCGGCCGCGCCCTGGGGCCCGTCGACCTGGCGCTGAACGCCGGCGAGATCGTCGCCCTGGTCGGGCCCTCCGGCTGCGGCAAGTCCACGGCCCTGCGGCTGCTGGCCGGGCTGGAGGCGCCCACGCGCGGGACCGTGGCCCGGGCCGCCGGACGGGGCGAGACCTCGGTCGTCTTCCAGGCCCCCACCCTGGCCCCGTGGATGAGCGCCGCGGCGAATGTCGCCCTGCCGCTGGAACTGGCCGGAGCGCCCAAGGCCCAGGCCCGCGCCCAGGCGGTGGAGGCCCTGGCCAAGGTGGGCCTGAAGGGCGCCGAGGCCGCCCGCCCCGCCCAGCTGTCGGGCGGCATGGCCATGCGCGCGTCCCTGGCCCGCGCCCTCGTCACCCGCCCGCGCATGCTGCTGCTGGACGAACCGTTCGCGGCCCTGGACGAGATCACCCGCCGCGCCCTCGCCGACGACGTCCTGGCCCTGGCGGCCGAGCTGACCCCGGCCGTGGTCTTCGTCACCCACAATGTCGAGGAGGCCGTCTACATGGCCCGCCGCGTCGTGGTGATGAGCGCCGGCCCCGGCCGGATCGCCGGCGAGGTGGCGGTCGACGGCCCGGTGGTCCGCCCGCCGGGCTTCCGCACCACGGCGGCCTTCCGCGAGACGGCCGAGGCGGTGTCGCGGCTGCTGGCGACGGGCGTGGGAGCGGCGGCATGAAGCTGCTCGCCCCCGCGATCCTGATCCTTCTGCTGCTGGCCGCCTGGGAGGCCGCCTGCCGCGTCCTGGGCGTGCCGGTCTACCTGCTGCCCGCGCCATCGGCGATCGGGACGGCTCTGGCCGAGGGCTGGCCGCTGCTGCTGGCCAGCGCCTGGACCACTCTGTCCACCGCCCTGGTCGGCCTGGTCCTGGCCAGCCTGCTGGCCTGCGGCCTGGCTCTGCTGGTCAGCCTGAACCCCGTCGTCGAGGACGCCGTGCGCCCGGTGGCCGTCACCTTGCAGGTCACGCCCCTGGTGGCCATCGGCCCGCTGATGACCATCTGGGCCGGGATCGAGCATCCGCAGCGCGCCGTGGTAGCCCTGGCGGCCGTGGCGGCCTTCTTCCCGATCTTCTCGGGCGCCCTGACCGGCCTGAAGGCCGTCGATCCGGACCTGTCGCGCCTGTTCGACCTCTATGGCGCGCGGCGGACCCAGCGCCTGTGGCGGCTGCGCCTGCCCTCGGCCGTGCCCGCCCTGCTGGAGGGTCACAAGGTGGCCGCCGGCCTGGCCGTGGTCGGGGCCGTGGTCGCCGAGTTCGTGGCCGGCTCGGGCGGCAATCAGGGCTTGGCCTGGCGCCTGCTGGAAGCGTCCAACAGGCTGCAGACCGCGCGGGTGTTCGCCGCCCTGGCGGTCCTGGCCGTGCTGGGCGTGGCGCTGCACGGCGTGCTGAGCCTGATCGAGCGCCGCCTGCTGGCCTGGTGGCGCGGCCGCTGAACCGGATGCGCCCGAGAGTCGCATAAGTGACACAAGGGGCGCGGGATCGGGCCGCGTTAGGCCAAGATTAAGCCCGAGCGCCTATCAATCCAGCCGATCCCGCGCCTCTGTCGGACCGGTTCATGCGTCTCGCCCTGCTCCTGCCCGTGCTGTTCTGCGTCGCCGCCCCGGCGTACGCCGAGGGCGCGCGCGAGAGCCGCTACGGCCCGACCACGCCCCGCCAGGCGTCCGCGACCGCCGCCGCGCGCTACGACGGCCCGATGCTGGGCTGGGCCAACAAGCGCCAGGGCCAGGTCGCTCCGGCCGTGCCCGCGACCTCGGCGCCGGCCCAGCCCGCCCCCGTGGCCGCCTGGGCCGGTTACCAGACGCCTGCCGCGTATCAGGCCCCGTCCGCGGCCGCCCCCTCGGTCGCCCAAGCAACGCCGACCAGCCTCTACGCCCCGCCGCGTCCCGCGCCGGCCGCCGCCGCGCCGCCTCAGGCCGCCGCCGCCCCCGTCAAGGACTGGTCCACCTACCGCAGCGCCCGCGTCGCGCCCGCTCCGCCGCCGCCCCAGCCGGTCGCCGCGACCTCGGGCGCCGCCGCCGGAGCCCGCTTCTATTCGGTGGACCGCGACTACGGCCTGACGCCCGACGCCGCGCCGCGTCCGGGCCCCGACAACCGCGTCCTGGTCGCCGCGACCGAACCGCCGCCCGAGCCCAAGGACGCCGTGCCGATGCACGGCTCGGCCGACTGGCTGGCGGCCGGCGCGCGCGGCGACGACGACAACGACGATGACGACAGCGCGGCCCGCCGCGCCAAGACCCGGAACGAAGGCCTGTGATCCAGTCGCGCCTCCACGACCTCATCGCCCTGGCCGACGAGCCCTCCAGCGCCCGCCGCCGCGAACTGCTGCGCGGCGTCACCGACCTGTTCTTCACGGGCGAGGGTCACGGCGACGTCGAGATGGGCCTGTTCGACGACGTGATGGGCCAGCTGGCCGGCGAGATGGAAGAGGCCGTGCGCATCGAGCTGGCCGAGCGCCTGGGCCAGACCGCCGCTCCGCCGCCGGCCCTGACCCGGGCCCTGGCCAGCGACAGCATCGCCATCGCCCGTCCGATCCTGGAAGGCGCGCCCCAGCTCAGCGAGGCCGACCTGCTGCACGTGGCCCGCACCCAGGGCCAGGACCACCTGCGGGCCATCTCGCAGCGTCCGGTCGTGCCCAGCCTGGTGTCCGACGCCATCGTCGAGCGCGGCGACGACACCACCCTGGGCGTGCTGCTGCGCAACGAGGGCGCGGTGCTGTCGCGCGAGGCCCACGAGGCGGCGGTCGACCGCGCGGCGGCCAATCCCGAGCTGCACGAGGCGGTCATCGACCGCAAGGCCATGCCGATGGACCTGCTCAACGAGATGTACTTCGTGGCCGAGGCGCGCCTGCGCGACCGGATCATGGAGCGCAACGCCAATGTCGATCCGGCCATCCTGGAGGCCGCGCTGAAGGCCGGCCGCAACCGCGTCGCCGCCGGCGACGGCGCCCTGCCCGACGACTACCAGGCGGCGGTCGACGAGATCGTGGCCCTGAAGCGGCGCGGCGCCATCACGCCCCAGGCCCTGGTCGCCATGCTGCGCGCCAACCGCACCAGCCAGTTCCTGGTGGCCCTGGCCGAGCTGGCCGACATCGACTTCCACACCGCCCGCAAGATCATCGAGCGCCGCGAGCTGGACGCCCTGTCGGTGGTCTGCAAGGCCGCGGACTTCGACCGCGCCCTGTTCCTGACCTTCGCCCTGCTGATCCTGGACCCGAACGACAACGCCATGGGCAAGGCCAAGGCCTATGGCGAGCTCTACGCCGCCCTGCCCCGCGACACGGCCCTGCGGACCCTCCGCTTCTGGCGCATGCGCCGCACGACGGGCGACGTGGCGGCGGCCTAGGCCGGAGCGTTTCGACTGTCCGCCTGACGCGAACCCCTGTAGTCCACGGGCCGATGATCGCCGGCAAACGCATCCCCATTTCCGAGCAAAGCGCCCAGAGCCTTCTTTGGCGGGCGGCGGCATGCCTTTTCGGGCTGGTCATCCTGGGCAACGAGGCGCTCGGCCCCGTCGCCGGCCTGCTTTCCCCGAAGCCGGTAGTCGTTCCCGCCGCCCAGAAGGCGGTGGAAGGCGACGTCTGGATCTCGAACCATTGGGATCCCGACAGCAAGGGCGACTATTCCCTGCGGATGTCGGACGGGCGGTGGGTCTCGCTGTACTGCGGCCCCTGGCCGTACGAGGAGCTGTGCCTGCACCAGCCGGGACTGACGCCGGGCCAGACCTATCGCCTCACCGTCGCCTACCACACCGAGACGCTTACGGGCGGCGTGCAGAGGAACATCATCACCCACGCCAGGCTGGGACAGCGCGACCTGGTCACGCCCAGCGGTCAAGCCAAGGCGTGGCGCAACGTGACGACGTTCTACAATTCGAAGCGGGGCCGCTACAGCACCTTGAGCATGGATGCCGGGTTCTGGACGATGTACGCCGTGGTGGCCGCCATCTATGCGATGCTGCTGTGGACGTTCGCCAACACGGCCGTCGAACTCCTGGCGCGCCGCTTCCGGGACCGCAAGACCTCCGGCTGACCGGATCGGCGCATCCCCATCGCCGGGAACTGGCGCCGTCCGCCGTCGTTCCCTTCCCGTCGAGGGGCCTTCCGTCTCCGGAGCGCCCTAGTGGAACCGCCCAAAAAGAAAACAGCCCTGGCGGCCGGCGTGGTCGTGGCCGGGATCGTGACGACGGCCGCCGTGGCGGCGGCCCTCTGGCCCGCCCTGACACGGCCCGACCCGCCGGCCGAGGCCAGCGGCGACGGCGGCCTGCGCATCCGCCTGGTCCAGCCGCCCAAGGCGCTGGTCGCGGGCGCCGGCCCGCTGGCCAATCCCCTGGACGTGGGCCTGTCGGAAGCCGCCCGGGCCATGGCCAAGGGCCGCGAGGCCCTGTTCGTCAGGACGCCGCCCGTGCGGCCCGAGCCCCGCCCGCGCCGATGCAGGTCGCCCAGATCGACGAGGGGGCGGAGGAAGACCTCGCGCCGCCGCCCGAACCGGTCGACGACCGCTGGGAACGCGACGCCTGGCGGCGGGACCGCTACGAGGAAGCCCAGCGCCGGCGCTGGGAGGACGAGCAGCGCTGGGCCCGCCGCGACCGCGAGGCCCGCGCCGCCTGGGAACAGGCCCGACGCGACCGCGAACGCTGGGAGGACGAGCGGCGGGACGAGGATCGCTATGCGCCGCCGCCCGAAGACGACCGCCCTCCGCCGGGCTGGTGAGGCCTAGCCCCGGCGCGCGTGCATGAGGGTCAACAGCCAGCCGACGCCCAGGCCGCCCACGACGGTCAGAGGCAAGGTCAGGAGATCGGGCGTGGGCTGGTGCAGCCACAGATCGCGGCCCGCCAGCATCCCCCAGATCAGCAGGCCCCAGACGGCGCCGTAGATCGCCCAGGGATACCGGTCCATCCAGCCGCGCAGGCCGGTCCGGGGCGGCGGCTCGACGGCGGGTTCCACCGGACCGCCGCACGATCCGCAGGCCCAGCCGCCCCACGGCCCCTGCGGCGTGGCGTCCGCGCCCAGCGGCGTGTCGCAGGCCCTGCAGCGCGGCGGCTCGGCGCGACGGCGAACCCTCGGCGACAGGCCGCGCATGCCCAGGACGACGATGAACAGATAAAGGAGGAGATAGATCGCCCGGGAGACGTCCACGTCCCTGAAAGCCTCGCCCCAACCCTGACCCATGTCGTCCCCCGAAACGCTACGCGGCCAAGCTAGGCGGTGTCGCGCTTCGGGTCGAGCCGGGGAAGCGCCCTAGCGGATGCGGATGCGGACCGGGACGTCGATGAACGAGCCGGCGCGGCTCTTGCCGTCGGGGCCCATCAGGTCGACCTGGAACTGCGAGGCCATGGTCACGGCCGCCTTGCCCACGCCCATGTCGGCGGGGAATTCGCTCTGCACCGAGCAGGCCGTCAGGCCGCCGTCGCGCTTGACCATGCAGCTGAGGATGGCTTCGGCGATCTGGGGCTGGACGTCCTTGACCTGGGTCACCGCCGGTTGGTCGGCGACAGGGGTCGGAACGATCGAGACAGCGGCGGCGGCGAGCAACGAAGCGATCACTGGGTCTTCCCTACTGGTCTTTGGGTCCGGCCCGTTCGAGGCCGTCCGGTTTCATTTTGGGTCAGGCGGCGTGCGCCTGTTTCACCCTTTGCAACCCCTGAGCCGCCAGGTCGGTCAGAGACCTCAGGCCCAGTTCGGCGAAGATGTCGAAGGCGCTGGCCAGGGCCATGGCGGCCCGGTCCAGGCGGCCGTCGTCGCGGCCGGTGATCTCGACCCGGGCCTCGTAGAGGCGGGCTAGGTTCATCTGGGTCACGGCCCAGGCGGCCGGGTCGCGGGCGCCCGGCGTCGAGGCCAGCTCGGCCTTGAAGGCCATCTCGGCGGCGTCCAGCACGGCCAGGTCGGCGGTCAGCTCGGCGCAGCGGGCCAGGCTGAGCGCGCGGTTGTTGGCGACCACGGCGCGCAGGGCCAGGGCCGGCTGGGTCTTGAGGATGTGCGAGGCGCGGTCGTAGCAGGTGACCGCCCGCTCGAAGCAGCGGTCCGAGGTGGTGGCCTCGCCCATGGCCTGCAGGCCGGCGCCCAGGGCCGCCTGGCCGCGCGCCCAGTCCATCGGGCTGTGGTCGGCCGAGACCGGCTCCAGCGCCGCGGCCAGGGCCTCGACGCCGTCGGCGATGTGGTTGATCTCGCCGTCCAGCTCGCCCAGCTGCACCAGGGCCGTCCCGCGCAGGGACTCCAGGCGCGACCAGGCCAGGGGTTCGAAATCGGGATCGAGGCCGGCCTCGGCGGCCTTGGCCTCTTCCAGGGCCACCTCGGTCAGGGCGCGGTCCTTCAGGCGGGCGGCGCAGGCCAGCAGCAGCTCGACGCGGGCGGCGCGCTGGTCGGCCAGCAGCAGGCGCGAGGCCCCGCCCTTGACCCGGCGCGCGGCCGACAGGCCCCGCAGCGGCGCCTCGAAGGCCTCGGCGGCGGCCAGGGCGCGGTCGATGTCGTTCTCGCCCAGGGCCACGCGGCCCTCCAGCCCGGCCAGCAGGGCCTCGGCCATGGCGCAGCGGTGGCCCGGCGCGGTCTTGGCCAGGGTCAGGGTGGCGCCGGCGGCGGCGTGCAGCCCCTCGTCGCCGAACAGGTCGGCGCCCAGCACCGCCAGGGTCGCCTGCTCGCAGCGGGCAGCGGCCAGGCTGTCGGTCTTGTGCTCGGCTTCGAAGATCTTGGCCGCGGCCTCGGCCTGGGCCGCGCCCTTGCGCAGGGCGGCGGCGTCGCCCGAGCGGCGGGCCAGCTCGCGCCAGACCACGGCGGCCTCCAGCAGGCGGTGGCCGCGGTCCTTGGCGCCGATCCGGCCCGCGGCCACGTCGGCCGAGCGGGCCTCGTTGACCAGCAGCCTCAGGTCCAGCAGCTCCAGCAGCGAGGTGTCGCCGCCGGTCAGTCCGTCGCGATGCGCCGCCGCCCTCGCGGGCGCTCCGGCGTCGACTCCAAAGAGCTTCTTCAGATCACGACCGAAATCAAACATCGCTGCGCACTCCGCACACGGACCGTCCCACGCCGGGACGTCCGGCAAGGGTTCAACGCACGAGTAGCAAAGCCGGAGCCAACGCGCTTAACAAGCGGTTAATAGGTCTGAAGATGGCGTTAACCATAAATATTTGGGTCGTGTTTACACTTCGTTCCCGAATACCCCTCAACCCCCTGTTTCCGCACCGATTGGCACACTTCTTGCTTACCGGATCCGAGCGGGAGAGCGAGCGTCGCCGCACTTGTTAGAACATTGTTCACTCAAGTGAAAATGACGTTAACCATAGTTTTTAAGACCGGGTTTACCTTCTGTTCCGGCCCAGCCGTCGAACCGCCGCCCGAGCGGGGTCCGAACGGCGGCTAGAGGCCGTAGCCGCGCGCCATGGCGGCGGCGAAGATCGGGATCAGGGCGAAGACCAGGAGCTCGACCAGCATCACCTTGCGCACCTTGGCGACGTCGGCGTCGGACGGGACGAAGGCGGGGTCGGCGGCGGCCTGCTTGCGCCATTTCAGGATCGAGATCGTCGGCTGGATCGACAGCAGCCCGACGGCCGCGAAGGCGGCGATCTTGGCCCAGAACACCGGGTTGTGCAGATAGAAGTCCGCCCCCTTGGCGCCCAGGAAGACCCGGCTGAAGCCCACGACCAGGATCAGCACCGCCGTCCCGCCGTAGCTGGCGTCGATCCCGCCCAGCGTCTTCAGCGCCCCGCCGCCCAAGCCCGGCCGGACCAGCACGAAACCGGCCATCATCAGCCCGGCCAGCGACAGGACCAGCAGGTGGTGCAGGACGGCCAGGACGAGATCCAGCATGGCGGGCTCCGACTCGATGTGCGCGCGCCGAGCATGCCTGGGAGAACGACGTTCGTCACGCGACCGCCCTTCCCCCTCCGGCCGCCCCTCTGGCCAGTTTCGGGACCCGGCTCTAAACAAGGGCCATGACCGCTTCCGTCGATCTCTGGACCGCCTCGCTCTGCAAACCCGATCCCGGCTACGGCGGCTGGGCCCACGTGCGGCGCAACGCCGACGGGAGCCTGGCGGGCGCGGCCGGCGGCGAGCGGCGGACCACCGGGATCAAGATGGTGCTGACCGGGGTGATCGAGGCGCTGGGCGCCGTGGCCGACCTGCCGGCCGACACGGCCGTCACCCTGCACTTCGCCGATCCGGACCTAGCCGCCGAACTGGTGACCGCCGACGGCGCCTGGGCCACGGCCGAACCCGAGGCCTGGGCCGCCGCCCGCGCCCTGCTGGCCGCCCGCCCCGTGCTGAGCCTGGCGCCGCTGCCGGACACGACGCCCGTCGCCGGCTTCCTCAAGGCCTGGGCCGACTTCGGCCTCGACACCGCCAAGACGCGCGGGACCTTCAAGGCCGCGATCCCCCGGCCCAACCTGATGAAGTTCCCCGGCTGATCGCCTCCATCCGAGCCCACTAAAATCCAGTGGATCGAGAAGCTTGACCGTCTTGCGCGTGTTCCGCCTTTCCGCCTAGGGTGAAACCTGGGGTGGAAACATGTCCGTGCTGAAACGGATGTGTACTAGGGGGATCAATTGCGTAACACCGTTTCGACGGCCGCCGTGGGCGCGGCCGTGCTGCTGTTCGTCGCCTCGGCGGCGCCGGCGTTCGCCGCGGCGGACCTGGCCAAGGCCGCCGCCGACCAGAACATCAAGAAGATCGACAAGCTGCTGGCCGCGGGGGCGGCCATCGACGAGGTGGATACCGAAGGCCGCTCGGCCTTCTTCCACGCCGCCGCCAAGGGCGACCTCTCGCTGATGCAGAAGTTCGCCGATAAGGGCGCCGGCGTCGACCTGCGCGACAAGAGCGGCGCCACGCCGCTGCTGGCCGCGCTGCGCAATCCGACCAGCCAGGCCGAGGTCGTCCAGTTCCTGCTGGGCAAGGGCGCCGACATCAACGCCGCCGACCAGGGCGGGCGCACCCCGCTGATGGAAGCCGTCCTCCGCGCGCCCCAGGTTCTCGACACCGACGGCCAGGTCGCCATGGTCAGCCTGCTGCTCAAGGCGGGCGCCGATCCCAACCTGGCCGACACGTCCGGCGCCGCGCCCCTGCACTACGCGGCCTATGTGGGCGAGCCCCGCAAGGTGCTCGAACTGCTGCTGGCGGCCACCAAGGACACCGGCGTCACCACCGTCTCGGGCGCCAACGTCCTGATGATGGCGGCCCAGAACCATCAACGCTCGAACGCCGACTACCTGATGGCGCGCGGCTTCCGGCCGGCCCGCATCCAGTTCAAGCCGGACGAAGCGGCCGCGAAGTCCGAACTGGTCCAGGACATGTCGTTCCGCGCCAACGCCCTGGCCGCCGACTGGTGGGGCCAGTACGCGGCCCGCAAGAGCGATCCAGCCGCCGCCAAGATCGCCTTCGCCGGCGCCGCCGACGACTACGACGCCGCGGCCGCCGAAAGCGCCCGCCTGATCAAGGTCTACGAAGCCAAGCTCGTGAAGGATAAGCAGTCCCGCAACAACCAGCGCGCCGCCGCCGGCGTGGCCACGGTCCTGAGCGTCGCCCTGACCCTGGGGGCCGGAGGCAACACCATCACCGCCTTCATGCCGCTCCTGGCGGACGTCGTCGAACAGGACGAGGCGGCGATCGCCGCCCTCAAGGCCGAATCCACCGAGTTCACCGCCCGGGCCAAGGCCCTGCGCGTCCAACTCGCCGCCAACTGATCTTCAGGAAAACCTCTCATGAACATGCTTCGCTCGTCGATCTCGATCGCCGCCCTGGCCGCCGCCGCCCTCACCCTGGTCGCCGCCCCGGCCCAGGCGGCCAAGCAGACTCTGGTCGCCGGCCAGACCATCAGCCTGCCGCTCAATGAAGAAACCGACGGCCCCACGCTCAAGGTCACGGTCAAGGCGGCCGACGCCGGTTCGGGGATGGGCTGGTACTCCACCATGCCCGTGCCCGGCGAATCCCGGGCCGAACGCAAGGAGCGCGGCCTGGCCGTGCCCCTGAACACCGTCGACGGCCGCAACCTGGTCAAGTTCGTGCGCTTCGCCGCCGAGGACCTGCGCACCCGCGCCGCCGGCCAGGCCGCGCCGCGCTCGGTGGTCGTCACCGCCAGCTTCGTGGACAAGACCCGTATCGACCAGGGCAACCTGTGGGGCGACTCCCTGAAGGCCGGCTTCACCTTCGGCCTCGCCGCGCCGGCGACGGTGCCGCTGTACTTCGTCTCGCACATGGACGTGGTCGTCGAAGGCCAGACCTTCAGCTGCGACGCCGAGGTGGCGGGCCGGATCCCGAACTACCACCAGATCAAGGACCCTCACTTCCACGACTCCCTCGACAAGATGGACGAGGACGCCCGCAAGGCCTGCTGGGCGCAGATCGCCGACAAGGTGGGCGCCGCGCTTGTCGCGCCGGCCGCTCCGGCCGCGTCGGTCGCCGCCACGACGACCGCGCCGGCCGCGGAAGCCGCCCCCGCCGCCGCGCCCGCTTCGGAAGCCGCCCCGGCCGCCGCCGTCGCCCCGGCGACGCCGACCAGCTAGGACAGGCTCAACGGCCGGCCACGATCAGGTCGGCCGTCGCCACGTTGCAGGCGAACGGGATGTTGGCCAGGGTCGCCATCCGGATCAGCGCCTTGACGTCGACGTCGTGCGGCTGGGGCGACAGCGGGTCGACGAAGAACACCAGCAGGTCCAGCCGCCCCTCGGCCAGCAGGGCGCCCAGCTGCTGGTCGCCGCCCAGCGGACCGCTCTTCAGGCGGGTGAGGTCCAGGTCCGGCAGGGCCTGCAGGATGCGCCCGCCCGTGGTGCCGGTGGCGTACAGCGTATGCCGCGACAGGAAGGTCTGGTGCGCCACCGACCAGTCGACCAGCGCCGCCTTCTTGTCGTCGTGGGCGACCAGGCCGATGGCGAGACGGGACATGAGGACTCCTGAACGACGACAGGTTCGACCGGCGGCCTAGCGGCCGGACCAGACCACGTTGAAATAGACCTTGCGCTCGACGATCGCCTGGCTGAGCAGCGCCTGGGACGCGGCCGCCGCTTCCGCCGGGAGCTGGCCTTGGGGCGTGCAGGCCGACAAGGCGCCCTTGGCGTCCAGATCGCAGTCGAACACGGCGGGGTTGGCCGCCTGGGTGGTCCGCGCGCTTCCGGCCGGCGCGACGAGATCGGCCCACACCCCCTCCGGCCACCGCACGCCGAGGCTCCGATCCGGCGACCGGATCGACGAGCCGTTCGTGCCCGTCGTGTCGGACAGGTAGAGCGACGCCTGGACGCGGCGCGGCGCGGCTCCCAGCGTGGAGACATAGGCGCTGGCCGCCAGGTCGACCGCGGCCTTGCCGAAGCCGGCGTCCCTGGGCGCCTGGAAGCCGGACGAGCAGTCCGTCAGCGGGCCGCCGCCGGCGAACGACGCATGGCAGACCACGGTCGCGACGCCGTCCGACGGAGCGCCCGGCGGACGGGCCGCGTCCACGACGGCCGCCGCCGGCGCCTTCACCCCTGTCGGGGCCCGCTCCGAAGCCGGGACCTGAAAGCGCAGGGTCATCTCCGCCGGTCGCCCGACGACGGTGTCCAGAGCCTTGCCCTTCAAGGCCACGCGCAGATACGGCGCCATGCGCAGGGCGGCCTGGCCGAACCCCACGTCGCCCGGCCCCTCGCCCGTCACCCCGCAATCCGCGAACGTGCGGTCCGCCTGGGGCGTGCAGCGCAGAACGGCCCACCCCTCGACCTCCATCCGCTGGGCCACGTCGGGGTAGAACCGTTCGGCGGGTAGGAGCAGCTGGAACGGCACCTTGGGCGGAACCTCGCCCGCCGGCGTCTCCGCCGACAGCGCGGCGGCGAGCAAGGTGATCATGAACGGCATGCGATTCCCCAACTGGCGGCGGCAAGCTGCACCAGCCTCGCCCGCCTGAGAAGCCCCGTCCTAGGCGAACCGGATCCTGGTCGGGGCCGAGAACTCCGGCGTCCCCTTCTCCACCAGCACCTGGTCGTGCAGCGACAGCTTGGCGCTGGCCGCGAACACCCCGGCCGTGGCGCACACCACCTTGCCGCCGCGCACCTCCAGCCGCACGCCCTTGATCTTCAGGGCCAGCTCGATCTCGAAGTCGAGGTCGGCCACCTTGACCGCCCCGTAGCGCAGCTCGATGCGCGGCTTGTGGGTGGAGGCGATCTGGTGGTCGTCCAGGTCCTGGAAGAAGGCGTCGTCCGGCCGCGCCTTGGACTCCTCGACGCATTTCTTGAAGCGCTCCAGCTTCATCCAGCCGTCGAACAGCACCCGTTCCACCGACAGGTCCAGCAGCTTGCCGACCTCGTCCCGGCACCCGGTCTCGACGTCGTCCCAGCAGGCGCTGGGGAACTTGTGGGCGGCGTCCGAGATCGCCTGGGTCAGGGGAGGCGCGTCCTTGAGGACGTCCAGCGGATCGCCGCCGTCCTCGGCGAACAGGGCCCGCCAGGTCGTCCCGGCGACGACGGGGTTCGCGGCCGCATCGGTCATGGCGCGGTCTCCAGCGTGGGATAGTCCAGGCGAACGGCGTCGCGGTCGGCCGCCCGCTCGACGCGCAACGACACCGCCATGCCGGCCCGGGGCGGGCCGTCGGGCGTAAGGACCACCACGCCGGGATCGGGGACCAGGGCGATCTCCGGGCACGGCGGCGCGGGAGAGGACTTGGCGGGGCGCGGCGTCCGCGCGCGGCTCAGCAGCTTGGCCACGCCGAAGCCCGCGCCCGCCGCCGCGACCAGGGCCGCCAGCCAGAACCAGATCGGCGTCCCGGGCGGCGCGGGCGGCGGCGGGGGAACCACCGCCGGGGGCGGCGCGGGCGGGGACGGGACGATCGCGGCCGGCGGCGGTTCGGGCACGGCGACCGGCGCGGCGACCACGGGCTCGGGCTCGACCGTCTGCGGCGTCAGCGGCGCCGGCGTCTGGACCGGGGGCTTGGACTGGACGACCGGCGGCTGGACGGGAGGCGTCACCGGCGGCTGGGTCGTGACGGGCGGCTGGACCGGCGGTTGGACCGGGGGCGGCTCGACGGCGGGGGGATTCTGCAGCACCAGCGGCGGCTCGCCCCTCAGCCCCGCCGTCCGCCACGCGTCGGCGACGCAACGCCGCCACCGCTCGACCACGCCGGCGTAGGCGCCGCACCTGGCCTGGATGTCGGGGATCACGGCCAGGGGATCGGCGGGCGGCTTGGGCGTCGTCCTGGGGCGGTTCTTCCAGGCGTCGAGCAGCTTGTCCAACTGGGGCGTGATGTCGACCGGCTGGGTGGTCTGGGCGGGCGTGGACGTCGAGGCGGGCGTGGCGGTGGTGGAAGGCGTCGAGGTCGACGAGGTCGACGGCGTCGAGGCGGCGGGCGCCGTGGCCGGGAACAGGCGCGCGCAGGTGGTCGCCGCGTCCGGCCGGTTGGCGTAGGCGCGCATGCACTCGGTATAGGTCCTGGGCCCCGCCGCCGCCGGGCTGGTCGTGACCGCCGGCGTCGTCCTGGATTGAAACGCCGCGGCCGGCCCGGCGAACGCCAGCAGAAGGCCCGCGGCCAGGCCGCCGGTCCGAAGCCACCCGCCCCTGGCCTGATACCGCGTCACTCCAGACGCTCCTTCAATCGCGAGGACCGCTAGCGTCCGTCCGCACGGATGCGCGGTCAAGTAGAATTGAAACTCGACAGCAACCGAGGCGAACGCCGGGACTTCAGGCAATCGCCGCCTCGACGGCCCTCCGGACCACGGCCTTTGCCCAAGCGGCGGGCAGGCGGGCCCGGCGCCCGGCTCCGCTCTTGCCCTCGCCGGCGCCAGGGCCTGTGCTGGACGCGCCCGTGGCAGGCGGGCCCGCACGACGAGCGGGGAACGACCATGGATCAGCGCCCATCCGACCAATCGGCGACCTCACCGGCCATGGGCCGCCGGTTCTTTCTGCGCGCCGCGGCGCTGGCGGCCGCGACGCCGATCCTGACCGAGGCCGCCCTGGCGCGCGCCGCCGCCGCCGATCCGGCCAAGCCCAGCGCTGCGCCCACCGGCCTGGCCCTGCACGGCCAGGGTCCGAACATCCCGCCGCCCGGCGCGGTGCTGATCAACGCCAACGAGAACCCGCTGGGCCCGTCCAAGGCCGCCTGCGACGCCATCGCCCGCATGGCCCCGCTGGGCGGGCGCTACGACCGCAACGGCGAGACCGAGCTGCTGACCATGACCTTCGCCGCCCAGAACGGGCTGAAGGTCGAGAACGTGGCGGTCTACGCCGGCTCGTCCGAGCCGCTGCACTACAGCGTGCTGGCCTTCACCTCGCCCACCCGCAGCTTCGTCACCGCCGACCCCTCCTACGAGGCGGGCATGTACGCGGCCCGGACCAGCCAGGCCAAGGTCGTGAAGGTGCCGCTGACCGCCGACTACGCCCACGACGTCAAGGCGATGGTCGCCGCCGATCCCAACGCCGGCGTCATCTACATCTGCAATCCCAATAATCCGACCGGCACGACCACCAACAAGCAGGACATCGTCTGGGCGCTGGACAACAAGCCGGCCGGCTCGATCCTGCTGGTCGACGAGGCCTATATCCACCTGTCCGACGCCCAGGACACGCTGGACCTGGTGGCCGCCGGCAAGGACCTGATCGTGCTGCGGACCTTCTCCAAGATCTACGGCATGGCCGGCATCCGCTGCGGCTTCGCGGTGGGACGCCCCGACCTGCTGGCCAAGCTCAAGCCCTACGGCCAGAACGCCATGCCGATCACCGGCTCGGCCGCCGCCCGCGCCTCGCTGGAGGACAAGGGCCTGGTCGCCGAGCGCAAAAAGCTGATCGGCGACACCCGCCGCGACACCCTGGCCTGGCTGAAAGCCAACAATTACAAGGTCATCGGCGCGCCCGAGACCAACTGCTTCATGATCGACACCGGTCGCGACGGCAAGGGCGTGATCGCGGCCATGAAGGCCCAAGGCGTCTACATCGGCCGCACCTGGCCCATCTGGCCGAATGCGGTGCGGGTGTCGGTGGGCACGCCGGAGGAGATGGCGGCGTTCAAGACGGCGTTCAAGGCGGTGATGGACAGCCCGGCGGTGGCGATGGGCGTGCGGGACGCGGGCGGGCATTTCGCCGACCTGGGACGCAGCGCCCTGGGCTAGGATTCGTGGACAGCCGCATCGTTGACGAACGCATTCCTCGCCCTTCGACAAGCTCAGGATGAGGAACCTGGGTTCAACCGCCGTGGACGTCGCCCTAGCCTTCGCCAGAAGGCGCTCCGCCTTGCGCCGTCCGAGCCGCCGCGACCATTTTCAGCCGCCGTCTGATGTCGCGGCGGAGATAGTCCATGCGCGCCGCCGTGCGGCCGCTGTCGTCATCCATGGGATCGTTGCTGTCGCGAGGCGGCCGCCTGGCGGCGCGGATAAGGGCTCGTGTCTTGGATCGCGGCATGGCGCTTCCTTGTTCTGGCCACGACTTCGCCGCCTCACGCGGAAAGCCGCTGAAGTTCGGGGAGAGCTGCGGAGCGCCGGGCCAGGCCCGGAAGCTTTTGAAGAAATACCGTTTCGACTTGGACCGACGCTCCGCGCGATCGTTATCCGGGAGCGTCCGGCGTTCGGTCCTGTTCGAACCGCGCCGATCTTAGCCCCCGACGGGCGGGCCGGGCTTGCGTCGCCCGGTCCCGGAACGCATGGGTCACCCCATGCCTGCCGCCCCCGCCGGCCCCTTCGTCAACGCCGTATCCGTGTTCCGGGCTCGGCCAGCACCAGATGACGAGGGTCGCGGCCCCTCACGAGACCGCCGCCGACGAGCACGCCCGCTCGACCGCCCCCCAAGGCCGCGAAGGTCGCAGGCCTTAGCGCCCTCCCCATCGCCTCGAGGTGGTCTGATTATGCGGCGGCGTGAGAGGGGGAGGATAAGTGATTTCGGGGCGTTGTTTTCGTTGAGGAAACACACCGGGAGAGAGGGGGATAAGTTTTTCACGGACCAACGATACGGCGAAGTCCGTATCCAGACCGGGCGCCTTCGTCGGCTTTCGACCCATGTCGGACAGTGGGCAGCCCTCTTGACCCCTCTCTCTTTGAGAGAGGGAGGGGCCCATGGCGAAGCCATGGGAGGGTGAGAGGTTACACTCTCACCGAATGAAACGCGGCTGTTTCAGCCGGTCTTCGGATAGTTGCTCGATCCACGGTGGCGGCCCTGGTGAGCCTCTGTCGGAGTCTCGAAGGCGCGGATCAGCGGCTCTGGATTTTCCGGCTAGCGGTGAAACCTCTCACCCTCCCACCGCTTCGCGGCGGGCCCCTCCCTCTCTCTATGAGAGAGGGGTTTTCACGGCGTCCGCTAACCACCCTTAGCTGACCTTGGACAAGTCCGCTTTCAGCATCGCCAGCGCTTCGCCCATCGCCGGCTTCACCGCACGCCGGCAGCGAGCAGCCCCCTACCCCCGCTCCTTCGTCCGCTCGAACCGCACCTTCGGGAACCTCTCGGCCACATAGCCGATCTCCCACGACGACTTCCCCAAAAACACCGGCTGTTCGTCGATGTCGTGGGCCATGGCCGAGCGGTGCTTGTTGGTGAAGTCCTCGACGTCGGCGCGGTCGCCGCTGATCCAGCGGGCCTCGGCGTAGGGGGCGGCTTCGAAGATCACGTCCAGGGCGTATTCGTTGCCCAGGCGGTCGGCCATGACCTCGAACTGCAGCTGGCCCACGGCGCCGACGATGAAGTCGGAGCTGCCGATCATCGGGCGGAACAGCTGGGTCACCCCCTCCTCGGCCAGGCCTTCCAGCGCCTTCTTCAGGTGCTTGGCCTTCAGCGGGTCCTTCACGCGCACGCGGCGCAGGATTTCCGGGGCGAAGTTGGGCAGGCCGGCGAAGCGCAGGGTGCCGGTCTCGGACAGGCTGTCACCCACGCGCAGCACGCCGTGGTTGGGGATGCCGATCACGTCGCCGGCGAAGGCGTCCTCGGCCAGTTCGCGGTCGCTGGCGAAGAACATGATCGGCGCGTTGACGCTCATGGCCTTGCCGGTGTTCTGGGCCTTCAGCTTCATGCCGCGCGTGAAGCGGCCGCTGGTCAGGCGCAGGAAGGCGATCCGGTCGCGGTGGTTGGGGTCCATGTTGGCCTGGACCTTGAACACGAAGCCCGAGACCTCCGGGTCGCCCGGCGCCACGTGGGTGTCGACGCCGGCCTTGCTGACCTTGGCCGGATGCGGCGCGGGGGCGTAGCTGCCGATGCCGGCCAGCAGCTCGTTGACGCCGAAGTGGCGCAGGGCCGAGCCGAAGAACACCGGCGTCATGTGGCCTTCCAGGAACGACTGCACGTCGAACGGCTTGGCGGCCTCGGACACCAGCATGGCGCCCTCCTCCACCTCGGCCAGCTCCTCGGGGTCGAGGTACTGCACCACCGCGTTCGACTTCAGGGCCACCGGATCGGGATGGCCCTCCTCGTCGGTCGAGCTCTTCTTGGCGTAGGGGATGAACTTCTGGCCGCGCAGGTCCAGCATGCCCTTGAAGCGCCCGCCCGAGCCGGCCGGCCAGTAGAGCGGCGCGGGGTCGAGAGCCAGCTTCGAGGAGACCTCGTCCAGCAGCTCGAACGGGTCCTGGGCCTCGCGGTCCATCTTGTTGATGAAGGTGATGATCGGGATGTCGCGCAGGCGGCACACCTCGAACAGCTTCAGGGTCTGGGGCTCGATGCCCTTGGCGGCGTCCAGCACCATGATCGCCGCGTCGGCGGCCGTCAGGGTGCGGTAGGTGTCTTCCGAGAAGTCCTCGTGGCCCGGGGTGTCCAGCAGGTTGAACATCAGGCCGTCGTGGTCGAACGTCATGACCGAGGCCGACACCGAGATCCCGCGCTCGCGCTCGATCTTCATCCAGTCGGACTGGGTGCGGCGGGCCTGGCCGCGGGCGCGCACGGCGCCGGCCGCGCGGATGGCCCCGCCGGCCAGCAGCAGGTTCTCGGTCAGGGTGGTCTTGCCGGCGTCGGGGTGGCTGATGATGGCGAAGGTGCGCCGACGGGCGGCCTCGAGGGCGAGGGAGGTGCTCATCCCCGGGGGTTAGCTCCCCGAGGCCGCCTTGTCACCCTCTGCCGACGTCTTGGCCGCCGGCTTGGGCGCCGCTCCCGTGGTTTCGCTGGCCTCGGTCGGCGCCAGCGCCTTGTCGGAGTCGGCGGCCTTGGGGTCGATGGTCTTGAGCATGGCCTGGGCCGCCTCGACCTCGCCGCCGCCGTGCGGGTTGCTGGCCAGCGGCGTCAGCACGACCTTGGCCATGGCGGTGTCCTTGACCTCGATCAGGGCCCGGGCCGCGTCCAGCCGCAGATGGCCGACCTGGGGCGCCAGGACCACCGCCCGCACCCGGATGTCGGCCAGGGCGTCGGTCATCGGCTCCAGGCTGTGGGCCTCGACATAGCCGTGCAGGGTCTCGGGATTGTCCGGATTGATCTTGAAGGCCCGGGCGAACAGCTTGCCGGCCTGGGCGAAGTCGGCCTCGCGCTGGGCCGGATCCTCCTCCCCCGCGCCCAGGCGGCTTTCGCCCAGGGCGACCAGCGCCTCCTCGTCCTTGGGATTGGCGGCCAGCAGCGCGTTCAGGATCGTCTCGCCGGCCTTGCGGTCGCCGAAGGTCGTCTCGGCCCGGGCCAGGACCAGCTGGCTGAACCGGTCGGTCGGCCGCTTGGCGGCGGCCGCGCGGATGTCGGCCAGGGTCTCGGCCCGATCGTCCTTCGACACGCCCAGCTTCAGGCGCTGGCCTTCCAGCAGCAGGTCGTCGGCGCCCGGCGTCAGGCGAGTCACGGTGATCGTCGGCTCCGTCGCGCCCGTCCGCGGCAGCGCGCCGGCCGGGATCGGCTTGCTCATATAGACCCGCAGCTTGCGCCGCAGCTCGTCCGGCTCGTCGCCATAGATCTTCTTCCAGGCTTTCACCGGATCGTCGCCGCCGCGCACCGCGTCCAGATAGGGCGCCAGCAGCTTGTGTCGCTCGGGATCGGACAGGATGTAGTGGGTCAGCAGCCAGGCCTGGGCGTAGTAGGCGTAGACCTCGCGCTCCTTCAGGGCCCCGGGGCGCTTGCCCAGCACGTCCTGCATCGGGATCCAGCCGCCCGGCTCGGTCAGGCTGTAGGCCCGCCCGCGGTTCACCCCGCCCACCACCATGCGCGTCTTGGCCAGGTCGGCGGTCATGTAATATTCGGCGTAGCCCTCGACCAGCCAGGCCGGATAGGCGCTGGGATAGTACTGCAGCATGAAGTGGTGCACGTATTCGTGCAGCACCGTGTCGTCGCCCTTGTTCTGGTCCATCTCGCCGGCGCCGTCGCGGATCGCCACGACGAAGACCTCCGGCACCGACGACAGATAGACCCCGGCCATGCCCTCCCGGGCGTCGGGCAGCACGCGCTTCAGCTGTCCCAGGCCCGAGACCAGATAGACCGGCAGCTTGCGGGGCGTGACCTCGTCCTTGGGACGGCCGTGCAGGCGGCGCAGCAGGGAATCGAAGTCCTCGAGCTGGGTCGCGTACTCGCGCACCGACTTCTCGCTGCGGCCGTAGACCACGAAGTGATCGCTTTCGGCCCGCAGCCACTCGGCCCGCGCCGACGCCCCCGCCATCAGCACGCCGGCCGCGACCAGCGCCGACGCGATGCGCCGCCCGCCTCGATATCCCCCCAAGAACACGCCTCCTCACAACTTGACGTCGAAGCTAAGCGGTGAGCGCTACCAGGCGCAAGGGTGACGAAAGGTCATCTCCGGGCCGCGACATCGTGGCCCATACCGACCTTCTGAAAATCCGGGAACAACCCTAGTCAGTGCGGGGTTTTGGAGTCATGCTCACGTTACTGTGGACCACTTCCGTCAGAGGAGCGGCCACGAGAGAGGAAACGACAATGGCTATGGTTCACGAGCCGCGCCACCAGCGCGGAGTCTGCACCCCTCAAGGCAACGCCCTCTGCTTCGGCGTCGCGTTCGCCGGCCTGGTGATCGTGGCGATGATCCTGAGCTGGCTGTTCAGCCTGATCGCCTTCCTCTAGGCGATCGGAAATCCCGGGCCGGAACGCGGCCCCAAGGCTGTGGATGGCGTGCGGCGATCAGGCCGCCAGACGCCGCCACACGTGGCGGTCGGCCTCGAGGTTGGTCAGGATGCCGGCCTTCTGGCGCGAGAACAGCGCCCCCATGATCTCCGGCCCCAGCTGCGCGTAGCGCACCTGCACCTGCTCGACCAGGCAGCCGCGCGACGGCGCGATGAATAGGGCCGCGTTGACGGTGGGCTGCTTGGCGATGATCAGGGCGGCCAGGCGCTGGGCCTTCTCGACGTCCTTGTGGTGCAGCAGCGGCTCGGCCGCGTACAGCTCCTGGCCCAGCTTGGCGACATAGCTCAGCGACACCTGAGCGAAACGTTCGCTGGTGAGCGGCGGGGCCAGTTCGGCCGCGTCGAGGCTAAGGACGACGTCGTTGAGCAGGAAGAGCATAGGGACCTTGCCGGGGCCTCGCGGCGGCTGATGGGATTCGTCGGGGAGACGTGCGTCACCCTGCCGCATCGTGCTTTCGGTCCGGTTTAGGAGCAGGGTTAACGGGGTAAGATTTGGGATTCCTGGATAACCTTCTGGACACGGAACAAGGCTTGGCGCGGCGGCCTTCGCGCCCCATCTGGAAGTCTCGTTCCGCCGGAGGCCAAGCTTGATCCAGTCCGACACGACGCCCTCCGCCGCCTTGGCGCGCGACATCGCCGCCGACCTGCGGGACACGGGCTTCCGCCGCGTCCTCCCGGCCGAGACCGACGCCCTGCTGGGTCCCGAGGCCGTGGCGGGGTGGGACCGCTTCGCCGACAGCTGGAACGACCTGGGCCTGGACCGCTTCATGGCCGACGGCGGCCGCTACCGGCGGCGGCGATTCGCGGCCTTCTCGGCGTCGCCCGCCCCGGACCTTTCTGGCGGCGTCGCGCGCAAGCCGCACCAGCCCCACTACCAGAGCCGCGACTACAACAGCCTGAACGGCGGGATGCAGCGCTGGTTCGAGCCGATCACCGACGCCATCGCCGACCACCCGGTGACCCGGGCCGTGCTGGCGCGGGGCCTGGCGCTGTTCCATCCCCTGACGGCCGATCCGCCCGCCCGCTGGCACGTGGAGCTGCACCAGTTCCGCATCGAGGCCGGCGAGGGCGAGGCGGGCCTGCCCACGCCGGAGGGCGCGCACCGCGACGGCGTCGACTGGGTGATCGTCATGCTGGTCGAGCGCCGCAACGCGGCCAGCGGCGTCACCGACATCTACGCCAACGACGGCGCGCGCCTGGGGGCCTTCACCCTGGAACAGCCTCGCGACACGGTCTTCCTCGACGACCACCGCGTGCTGCACGGGGTGACGGCGATCCACCCGCTGGAGCCGGGCCAGCCGGCGCGGCGGGACGTGCTGGTGGCGACGTTCCGGCGGGAGTAGCGCCCTTCTCGTTGTTCAAGGTGATCGCCGGACGTCCCAAACGGTTGTCATCCCGGAAGCCCCGCAGGGGCTGTCCGGGCCCCAGGGGACTGGGCCAGCGCTTTGCGGTTCACCTGGGTCCCGGACAAGCGCTGCGCGCTTTCCGGGATGACAACATTTGAGTGGACCCCGGCGGAGGTTCGCCGCCCCCTACCCCTTCTCCGCCTCCACCGGCTCGGTCAGGAAATGCCGGCCTTCGCGGTCTTCGATCTCGACCACCCAGATGTCCGGATCGATCCGCGCGGCGCGTTCGGCGTAGGCGTCCAGGTCCGGTTCGAAGTCCGAGCGCACCGGCTGCATCCAGAAGCGTTCGCCGTCGCCGCGCGTGGCCTCGCTGTAGAGCTTGGCGGTGTTGGCCCGGCGGTCCACGGCCTTGACCAGCACGGCGCCGGCCCGCGGGTCGCCCTTGCGCGCCACCGTGGCGAAGGCCCCGCCCAGTTCGGCGCGGCGGATCAGCGCCCCGACCCAGATATCCGTCGAAAGAAGCATCGCTAACCGAACCGCAACCTCGGCGCCCTAAGGCTGCCGGCTGAAACCGCTCTCGCAGAATACGAGAAAATGACGTCGAGAAAGACCGCCGAACGCGCCTACGCGCGTTCGCCCCCCTATTGTAGAGCCTTTTCGCCCCTTTCGAATTTCATTCGAAAGGGAAAGGCTCTGCCGGTCATGACGGCGCGGTGGCCAGGGATTTTCGTCGCGATCGCCACCCTCGGCGTTTGCGGCCAGGCCCATGCCGCCACCGCCGCCGACCAGCTCTACGAACGGACGCTGATGACCTCGGCCGACGCGCGCTGCCGGCTGTTCAAGCCCGCCGTGGGCTCGGCCCTGGACGCCGCCCGCGCCCAGGCGCGCGGCGCGACCCTGCGTTCGGGCGCCAGCGAGGTCCAGGTCCAGGCGGTGGAGCAGCGCGCCCGGGCCAAGGCCGGGGCGACGGCCTGCGCCTCCAAGGACATGCAGACCGCCGCCGGCCGCGTGCGCCAGGCCTTCGACGGCTATTCGACCATGCTGCGGATGACCTATCCCGGCGACCGGGCCACCTGGCAGGCCGACCGCTCGGTCTCGGCGACGATCCCCGTCTGGCGGCTGTCCCAGCCCGCCGGCTTCGGCCGCGACCGGCTGGTCTTCGGCCTGTCGGGCCGGGCCAACGACATGCTGGCCGTGGCGACCTTCGCCGACGACGCCCAGCCCTACGCCGCCCGCCTGGTGCTGCGCGACACCCTGCGCACCCAGGGGCCGTACCTGAACGCCCGCAACGCCAAGGGCCTGGCCGCCAACGCCGCCCCGCGCAACGCCAGCCGGGTGTTCGCCGCCGAGACCCGCGACACAGCGCCCGTCACCCTGCTGCCCACCGGCGCCAAGACCGGCCTGTCGTTCCGCTTCCCCCGCGAAGCCGCCGACGCCATGAGCCGGCTCGACCCGCGCGAGGCGGCGACGGTGGAGTTCGTGTTCACCAGCCGGACCGGCGTAGACACGGTGCGCCGCGCTTATGTGGAGGTCGGGGACTTCGCGGCGGGACGGGCGTTTTTGCGGTAGGGTTTGAGCGGCTAGCACTTGCCCCCTACGGATCGCTTCGCGATCGTCTTCCCCCTGAGGGGGAAGAGCGCTTCGGCGCAAAGGCTCCGCCCCCTACGGGGGCGGACAGGCGGCGAAGCCGCCAGGTGGGGGCAAGTGGGTGAGCCGCTTCAGCGCGGCGGGGCGAATTTCACGACGTTCGGGCCCAGCTCGGACTCTTCCGGCTCGACCTCGGGCAACGACATCGGCTCCAGCAGCGGGGCCTCCATGGCCGGACGCGAGGCCCGCAGCAGCACCGGCATGCGGACCGAGACGCTGGTCCCCGCGCCCAGGCGGCTTTCGATGTTCATTTCGCCGCCGTGCAGCTTGGCGAAGGCCCGCACCAGCGACAGGCCCAGGCCCGTGCCCTTGGCGCGCTGGTCCACGCCGCCGGCCTGCTCGTAGGGACGGCCCAGGCGCTCGAGATCCTCGGGGCTAATGCCGACGCCGGTGTCGGCGACCACCAGCTCGAACTCGCCGTCGTGGCCGTCGGCCGTGACCGTCACCTGGCCGCCGCGCGGGGTGAACTTCAGGGCGTTGGACACCAGGTTCAGCACGATCTGCTTCAGGGCCCGGCGGTCGGCGTCGACCTCCAGCTCGCCCGGGGGCAGCACGCCGCGCAGCTGCACACCGGCCGCGTCGGCCTGGACGCGCAGCAGGCGCATGGCCGCCGTCACCGCCTCGCGGGCGTCGAACTCGCCGCGCTGCAGCTCGAAGCGCTCGGCCTCGATCTTGGACATGTCCAGCACGTCGTTGATCAGGTCCAGCAGGTGGCGGCCGCTCTCGTGGATCAGTTCGGCGTATTCGCCGTAGCGGTCGGTCAGGGGGCCGAACATCCGCGCGCGCATGATGTCGGAGAAGCCCATGATGGCGTTCAGCGGCGTGCGCAGCTCGTGGCTCATATTGGCCAGGAAGCGGGCGCGGCCGGCGGCCAGGCCCTCGGCCTCGGCGCGGGCCTGCTGCAGGGCGGTCTCGCGGGCCCGCTCGATCGTGGCGTCGCGCATGACGCCGACCAGCAGGTCGGGCGAGACCTGACGCAGGTCCAGGCAGACGGTGCGGGTGGGGTCCAGCAGCGGGGCGAAGGCGACGCTGGCCTCGCCGCCGTCCAGGGCCGAGGCCAGGGCGGCGCTGACCTTCTGGCGGTCGCCGGCCACGGCGGCCGAGGCCAGGCCCTCGCTGACCAGGTTGGAGGTGGCGACGCCGCGCGGGGCGGCCCCGCGCACGGTCCTGACCAGGCCGTTGCTGGCCACGACCAGCAGCAGCTGCGGCGCGCCGTCGACCAGGGTCTGCAGGGTGTTCAGCTCGCCCACGTGGCGATTGTCGCGCTCGCCCGCCCGGCGGTGGGTGAGGATCAGGCCCGAGGCCAGGCCCACCCCGACGGTGGCCACCGACAGGAAGCCCAGGATGAAGGCCAGGGGGCCGGTGGGCGCGGGCGGGGCCAGGCCCGACAGCTGGGTCAGGGCGGCCACGGCGCCGCCGATCAGGGACAGGCTGGCGCCCTCGGCCAGGCGTCGCGGCGACGACAGGGTCGAAGCGGCCGCCACCGGGGCCAGGATCCAGGCGCTCATCGCGCCCGAGACGCCGCCGGTCACCACCGCCGCGCCCGCGCCGCAGGTGGCCCACAGGACCAGGATCAGGGATTGCAGGCGCTCGTCGCGCCGGTCGCCGACCGCGAGGGCGGCCAGGGCGGGGACCGCGCCGGCCGCCAGGGCCAGCCAGACCGGACCGCCGACCACGCCGGGCGTGAAGGCCGCCGCGCCGGTCGCGAAGATCACGGTCGCCAGCCAGCCCAGCCGCCACAGATGCGCCGCGCCGAAGGCTCCCGTCGAAGACGAGACCTGACCCGGCCTGGAGCCGGTCTGGAGCGGGGCGCCGTCGATGGGCAAGGCCGCGAGAATCCCTTTCGGTGAGTCTTCGTCGTCAAAGCTTAACGCGGGCCGGGGAGTCGCCCAAGGCCGCACAATCTGCGCGGGATCGTTAACGCCAGAGCTTCTTGTGGACGGAAACGGATTCGTAAGCGCCTTGGTTCATTCTGGCCCATCGAAGTTACGGACAGAAGGTCCGGGAGTCCTCATGCCGCCACCTCCGGCGATCACCGACGCGTCGGGCCATGCCGAGACGCCGCGCGAAAGCGCCGGCGCCGACACCGGCCTGATGTCGCAGACCACCGCCTTCCGGCGGGCGGCGGCGCGCGCGCGGCGCAAGCAGGCCCTGGACGACCAGAAGCGCTCGTTCCTGCGCATGGTCAGCCACGAGCTGCGCACCCCGCTGAACGCGGTGATCGGCTTTTCCGAGATTCTGTCCTGCGAGCTGTACGGCCCCCTGGGCGCGCCGCAGTACAAGGAATACGCCACCCTGGTGCACGAGAGCGGCCTGAAGCTGCTGCGGCTGGTCAACCAGATCGTCGAGATCGCCCGCCTGGAAGGCCACGTCACCGACCTGGACCTGGGCGAGGAGAGCCTGGACGACGCCGTCGAGGACGTGATCCTGCAGCTGCGGGGCGAAGCCGCCGCGCGTGGGGTCAGCATCGTCGCGCCCGAGGCCGGGACCCTGCCCTGCCTGCGCGCCGACGGTCGCGGCCTGCGCACCATCCTGACCAACCTGCTGCAGAACGCCCTCACCCACTCGCCGCAGGGCGGGCTGGTGCTGATCGAAGCCAAGCAGATCGGCGGAAACGTCGAGATCGAGATCCGCGACCACGGCGAGGGCGTCGACCCCGCCGACCTGCCGCGCCTGATCCGCCCGTTCGAGCAGGGCGGCGCCACCCTGACCCGGGAGTCGGAGGGCGCGGGCCTGGGCCTGCCGATCGTCGATCTGCTGACCCGGGCCATGGACGGCGGCCTGCGGCTGAAATCGACGCCGGGCCACGGCTTCACCGCCATCGTCACCCTGCCGGAAGCCTCGGCGCGGCATTCGCTGGCGCGGGCGCGGCCTTAGGCCTTCCCCTTTGGGCCGTGGGGCATTAAGTCCCCGCCATGCAACGCCCCATCGACGCCGCCCTCGACGAACTGGCCGACGAGTTCGAACTGCTCGGCGACTGGGAAGAGCGCTATCGCTACGTGATCGAGCTGGGCAAGGAACTGGCCCCGCTGAGCGAGGCCGAGCATTCCGACGCCAACAAGGTGCGCGGCTGCGCCAGCCAGGTGTGGCTGGTGACCGAGCCCCAGGCCGACGGCACGATCCGGTTCCGGGGCGACAGCGACGCCCACATCGTCAGCGGCCTGATCGCCATCCTGATGCGGCTCTATTCGGGCCGCCCGGCGCGCGACATCGTCAATTTCGACGCCGCCGCCGCCATGGCCCGGCTGGGCCTGTCGGAGGCGCTGTCGTCGCAGCGGTCGAACGGTCTGAAGGCGATGGTGGCGCGCATCCAGCGGGACGCGTCGGCGCTGGTCTGATCCTATAAAATCCGCTCATCCCGGCGAATGCCGGGACCCAGATGGATTGGCTTTGAGGCTGACGCCAAAAGCGCCGAGGTCTTCCAGCCCACTACACCGCCATAGGATCTGGGTCCCGGCATTCGCCGGGATGAGCGGTGTTTCTAGGTTCAGAAGAACCCCGCCCGCGTTCCGATGAACCAGATCGCGATGACGATCAGCACCAGCTGGATCAGCCAGTTGACCGGCGACGGGATGGGGCTGCGTTGGACCGCATAGAGCGCCAGGCCAAGCAGGATGAGGGCGACGAGGACGACGATCAGGATGCTCATGCCGGTTTAACCGCCATGCTTTGCGATAGTTCCAGTCGTGCTTGAGAACCCGCGCTGCAGCGCCTATCAGCCCAGGCCATGAGCTTCCGCGTCGCCGCCCTCTACCGCTTCACCACCTTCGCCGACCCGCTGACCGTCATGCGGCCGCTGTCGAAGCTGTGCTGCGGCCTGGGCGTGAAGGGCACGCTGCTGCTGGCCCGCGAGGGGATCAACGGCACGATCGCCGGGACGCCCGAGGCGATCGACCAGGTGCTGGACCACATCCGCGCCCTGCCCGGCTGCGACACGCTGGAGCTGAAATTCGCAACGGCCGAGACCCTGCCGTTCCACCGCATGAAGGTGCGGATCAAGCGCGAGATCGTCACCCTGGGGGCCGGCGACCTGGACCCCGCCGCCAACGCCGGCGCCTATGTCGAGCCCGCCGACTGGAACGCCCTGATCGCCCGCGACGACGTGGTGGTGATCGACACCCGCAACGCCTACGAGACCGCCATCGGCACGTTCGAGGGGGCGATCGACCCGGCCACCGCCAGCTTCAGCGACTTCCCCGCCTGGTTCCGCGCCTTCCGCGAGACCTGGGACCCGGCGGCTCCGCCCAAGGTGGCGATGTTCTGCACCGGCGGCATCCGCTGCGAGAAATCCACGGCGTTTCTGAAGAGCGAGGGGGTGCAGGACGTCTTCCACCTGAAGGGCGGCATCCTGAACTATCTGGAGACCGTGCCCGCCGACCAGAGCCTGTGGCATGGCGAATGCTTCGTGTTCGACGAGCGGGTGGCGGTGGGCCATGGCCTGGAGCCCGGGACCCACGCCCTGTGCCGGGGCTGCCGCATGCCGGTCAGCCCCGAGGATCGCGCCTCGGCGCACTATGTCGAGGGCGTCTCCTGCCCCGCCTGCCACGATGCCCGCGACGACGAGGCCAAGGCCCGCTACGCCGAGCGGCACAGGCAGGCGGCCCGGGCGAAGGAACTGGGCATCGAGCACGTCGGGGCCGTGATGCCGCCGCGCGAAACGGACTGACGGCGGCGGATCATCCCCGCCGGCCCCGCGTTATCGAGGCTCCTCTTTCTCCAAGGAGCCACCCATGGCCGCCTACGACGCCTCCTACGGCACGCCCGCCGCCGCCCGCCAGGGCCTGCTGTCCAGCCTGTCCGACAAGATTTCGGGCCTCTTCCAGAAGGCGCCCGCCGATCCCTACGCGGTCCAGCCGCCGGCCGACTACGCCCTCAAGCCCGACGCCCAGGGCCGGATCACGCTGGCCGGCCGCAAGGTGCCGCTGGCCCTCGCCCTGGTGGGCGCCGGCGCCGTGGCCGCCCTGCTGATCAACCGCCGCACGCGCGGTCCGACCCTGGCCGCCGCCACCACCGCCTGGGGCTTCCTGGGCGCGCAGGCCTCGACGCTGAAGTCGCGCTTCGAACCTTCCGAGCCCGCCCCGCGTTAGGCCTCCCCCACGCAACCCGTCCCCAATCAAGGAGAGCCCCCGATGGCCCACACCAACGAAGACCACATCAAGCTGATCAACAGCCTGGTCGAGACCACCATCGACAGCGCCGACGGCTACGCCGAGGCCGCCAAGGACGCCGACGGCGCCCGCTTCAAGACCCTGTTCACCCAGCGCGCCCAGGAGCGCCGCTCGGTGGCTTCCGACCTGCAGGACGAGGTCCGCCGCCTGGGCGGCCAGGCCAAGGACGACGGCACGATCCTGGCCGCCGCCCACCGCGCCTTCGTCAACCTGAAGGACAGCCTGACCAAGGGCGACGAAGCCATCGTCAGCGAGGTCGAGTCCGGCGAGGACTACATCAAGGGCAAGTTCGAGAAGGCCCTGGCCGACACGGACGTCGACGCCCAGACCCGCGCCGCCATCGAGAAGGCCTGGACCTCGGTCAAGTCCGGCCACGACCAGATGCGCGACATCAAGCACATGATGAAGCACTAGGTCCCGCCAGAGCTTTCCAAATCTTGGCTCTTCCCTCCCCCTTGTGGGGAGGGGGGACCAGCGAAGCTGGTGGGTGGGGGCTGCTGACTCAGTAAGCCCCACCCGACCCTGGCTCCGCCAGGGCCACCCTCCCCACAAGGGGGAGGGACAGACGCTCTGGGCGTCATCACGCCATCCGGTAGTGCATCGCCAGCCGCTGCAGCGCCAGCTTCAGCACCGTCTTGCCGGCCCGCCTGGGCAGGCCCAGTTCGCGCTCCGCGACCTGCAGGGCCGTCTCGGCCAGGCACACCCGCTCCAGCATCTCGCGCAGGCCCGGCCCCACGGCCGCCAGGGCCGCGGCGATGCGGTCCTTGGCCGCCCGGGCCCGCAGGGCCGGCTCCAGCCTCTGGCCGCCGCCGTCGCCGCGCGGCTGGGCGTCCCAATCCATGGTCAGGCGGCCGATCGAGCCGGCCTTCTGGAAGTCCTCGCGCAGCCGCTCGCCGGCCAGCAACTCCACGTCCTCCAGCCCGCCGCGCCGGGCCAGCCAGGCCAGGGGCGACTCGCCGAGGTTGGCCTTCAGCACCACGTGCTGGTCGCTGCCCTCGATCACCACCCGCTCGCCCTCGATCACGCCCGGACGTCCCGGCGGCGGAACTGACGGCGCCAGCGGCTTGACCAGCCGCCACCCGCCCTCGCGCCGCGCGGCCAGGGCCCCGTCCCGGGCCAGCACCCGGAACGCCGCCTCGTCCACGGTCAGCATGGCCGCCCGGCGCGGACCGAAGCGGACCACGTAGCCCAGGCCCTTGACCTCGATCAGCGCCCCCGGCCGCCGCAGCAGCCGCTCGGCCCGGCCGGCCAGGCGCTCGGCCTCCAGCATGCGCTGGAACGCCGCCTCCGTCGCCGCGCCGCTCATCGCTCCGGCCCCAGTTCGGTCAGTTCCGGAATGGCGTCCGGCGCTTGCTTGATGCAGGCCTCCAGCACGCTCATCCGCGCGTCGAAGTCGGCGTTCTCGCGCATGTCCTCGATGCGGTGGCAGGCATGGCCGCAGGTGGTCCGGTCGCGGTTGAACGCGAAGGCCACCCGGATCAGCGGCCAGTTGAAGTTCACGTGCGCCAGATAGATGGCGATCTGCCGCGCCCGCGCCGCCGCCTTGCTGGTCCGCTTGGTCGACGCGATGTCGGACGGCGCGACGCCGGTGGCCAGGGCCACCGCGTGGGTGATGAAGGCCGCCGTCAGTTTGTCGCGGCGCGGGTCGGGCGAGATGGCCCACAGATCCTCGAGAGCTTGAGCCAGCATCGGCTTCCCCCTGCGAACGGCGTCCCCGTGACGCCCTCGACCCGAATCCTAGGTCGATATTCCAGGGGTGAGGATAACTTTGGGCATGTTGTACTTCGCGTACCCAGATCGGGGAGGTTTGAGATATGATCCCCTCCGCGTTCCCCCGATTCCTGGACGTGATGTTGCCTGGAGGCGGCTGGGCCTTGACCGTGTCGGAAGCCTATATCGACGAGAGCTACAGCGACCGAGACCCCAAGGTCTTGTGTATTGCTGGATATCTCTTCCGTAAGACGCGGGCCGTCGAATTCACCAAGGAATGGCGGCGCTACCTGAAGGCGCGCGGCCTTCCGTACTTCCACACCAACGAGCTATCCAGCAGCAAGCCGGGGAGCCTTTTCGCTGATTGCGACAAGGACGCGCTATGCCGGAAGCTTATTCATTTGACCCACGACAAGGCGGCCTACGGCTTTGCTGTCACCGTCAACGAAGATGAATACCGGGAGATCGTCTCGGCCCGGGAAGGTATGCCAACGGCATACGCCTTTGCGCTGAAGGCCTGCATAGGGATGGTTCGGCGGTGGAAGGAGAAGAATCAGGCCGAGGGGCCAACGGCGTTCTTCTTTGAGCAGGGCCACAAGCATCAAGGAGACGCGCACGCCTTCCTGTCGTGGTTGCTAGAGGTTCCAGAGATCGCGGCAAAGTACGGCTACAACGGCCACGCCTTCGTACCGAAGCACGTCGAGTCACTCCACCCCGCCGACTACCTTGCTTGGCAGTGGCGACTGGAGGCCGTTCGGAAGCTGGACCCAAACCGCAAATATCCGCCTCGCGCCGATTTACGGGCCTTGCTCCGGGACACCGATGAGGTGAGGAGTTACACGCGCGGCGATCTCGTTCGCCTGGAGGCTGCGCTAAAGGATCTAGAAGTTGACCGCCACGCGACCCGAGAAGCTATACGCATGGCGCAGGAAGCCGCCGCGCTAGGCTAGGGCTTACGTTGCGGGACGGTGCTTTCGATCAGTTTATCGAGGGCTTGCTCCGCCTCCTCCCGGCTTAACCCACCATCGGCCTCGATTTGGCGAACGGCTTCTATGAACCGCTTGCTCTGGGCCTCGTCCTCGTCCGGAGGGCGCTTCTTTTGGTCTGCCATCAGACTTGCTCACGAGCTGTTCGATAGGTGAGGCGCTTGCCGACGACACCCGACAGGAGGTTGTCGGCGCGGGCGAGGTCGTTCACGCCAAGGGCGATGCGGTTGTTATAGCGGAAGCCGAACTCGCTCACATAGCGGTTGAGGTGCTTCTCGCTGCAATGCTGGTAGACGCCGCGCATGCCGCGCTTGAACACCGAGAAGAAGCCCTCGACGGTGTTGGTGGTGACGTCGCCGCGAGCGTACTCCTTGGCGATGTGGCGGACGGTTTCGTGGGTGGCGAACACCTGATCGGCGCCGGTGTAGAGACGGCTCTCGTCGGTGTGGAGGCGGGTGTCAGGGTGGACGTTCGCCATGACCAGCGCCGAGACGGTGGCCTTGTCGGCGTTCTTGACGTGGAAGACCTTGGCGATGCCGCCGCGCTCGACCAGGGCGATGATCGGGCGGATGTTCTTCTTGGTGCGGCCCTTCTTCTTCGGGTTCGGCTTGGCGGGCTTCACGCCGCGCATGTCGTCGGTCTTGCCGAAGTAGGTCTCGTCGGCCTCGACGATCTTGCCTTCGCCACCGAGGGTCCAATCGCCGCCATTTTCCATCGCCAGACGGATGCGGTGCGACATGAACCAGGCAGTCTTGAGGGTCACGCCTAGGGTGCGGTGAAGCTGTTGGCTGCTGATGCCCTTCTTGCTCGCGGCCATCAGGTACATGGCTTGCAGCCAAAGGCGCATGGCGACGTGCGACGCTTCGAAGATGGTCCCCACCTTCACGGTGAAGGGCTTGCGGCACTGGTAGCACTTGTAGGTGCCGATCCGGGTGCTGGCGCCGCCCATCTTGGAGATGCGCTCGCAGCCGCCGCAATGGGGGCAAACAGGGCCTTCCGGCCAGATGCGCGCCTCGACGTAGGCGTAGGCGGCTTCTTCGTTATGGAAGTGCGGAGCTGAAAGAGCCGACATGGTGCAATCCTTTGATGCACCTACCTTATCAGGCCAAGTGGGTACGTCAAGTATAACGTGCCCATAACTTTCCTATTGCGCGCGTCCAGTAGGAATATAAACCTTTGATTGCACTGGACCTGACCCCGCTCTATCCCCGCGGCCAGACGGGCATCGAGGCCGTCGGGATGATCGCGCCCTTGCGAGTCACCACCGCCGCGGCCAGGTCGTGGCCGCGCGCCACGGCGGTCTCGACCGGCAGGCCGGCCAGGCGCGAGGACAGGTAGGCGGCGTTGAAACTGTCGCCCGCGCCGGTGGTGTCCAGGGCCTTGACCCGGGCCGGGGCCGGGGTGGCGATCCGGCCTCCTTGCGAAGAATTGGCCGGCGTGTGGACGTTGACCGCGTGGCTCTCGTCGCGCGCCACCACCTCGGCGCCGGCCGCGGCCCATTCGGCGGCCAGGTCCTCGGCCTCGCGGCCGTAGAGCGGCCGGCTGTCCTCGCTGCTCAGCGAGACGAAACGGCACGACGGCACGACGCCGTCCAACGCCTCGCGCGCCGCCTCGGGCGAGGCCCACAGGGCCGGGCGGTAGTTGAAGTCCAGGGCCACGGCCACGCCCAGCGAGTGGACGTAAGCGAGGATGTCCTTCAGCCGCGCGCGGCCGATGTCGCCGATCACCGCCAGGGTCACGCCCGACAGATAGACCAGGTCACTGGCCTTGGCGGCGGCGATCAGCTGGTCGGCAGTGTGTTGCGAGAACAGGTCGCGGATCGGGGCCCGCTCACGCCAGTAGTGGAACTTCCGCTCGCCGTTCTCGTCCAGCACGATGGCGTAGAGCCCCGGCAGCCGGTTCTCGGCCTCGCGCACCAGGCGGGTGTCCAGCCCTTCGCGGCGCATGGCGGCCAGGGCGCCGTCGCTGAACGGATCGCCCTTGCCCAGGGCCGTGCAGTAGGCGACGTCGTCGCCGAGCCGGGCCATGTAGACGGCGGTGTTGAAGGTGTCGCCCGCGAACCCCATCCGATGCAAGCCCTCGCCCTCCGGCGACAGCTCGACCATGCATTCGCCCAGGACGGTGATCTTGGCCATGTGACGGGGTCCCCTTGTTATCGAGCGCGGTGATAGGCGCTTTGCCGGCCACGATCCAGGCGGCGAACGCTTGCCCCCTACGGACCGCTTCGCGGTCGTCTTCCCCCACAGGGGGAAGAGGCGCGCCGCGCCGATCAGCCTCCGCCCCCTATGGGGGCGGACAGACCGCGAAGCGGTCAGGTGGGGGCAAGTAAGTGCTCTACAGACCTACTTCTTCCGCGCCGCGATCCACGCGTCGATCTTGGCCTCCAGCACCGCCAGCGGCAGCGAGCCGTTCAGCAGCACCGCGTCGTGGAAAGCCCGCTCGTCGAACCTGTCGCCCAGCGCCGTCTCGGCCCGTTTCCGCAGCTCCAGGATCTTCAGCTCGCCCACCTTGTAGGCCAGGGCCTGGCCCGGCCAGGAGACGTAGCGGGCCACCTCGACGTCGATGTTGGTGGGCGACAGGGCGGTGTTCTCGACGAAGCAGGCCTTGGCCTGGTCCAGCGTCCAATGCTTGGCGTGCAGGCCCGTGTCGGCCACCAGCCGGCAGGCGCGCCACATCTCGTACGACAGCCGGCCGAACAGCTCATAGGGGTCGCGATAAATGCCCATCTCCTCGCCCAGCCACTCGGAATAGAGGCCCCAGCCCTCGCCGTAGGCGTTGAAATAGACCGTCTTGCGGAAGTCGGGGACGCCGGTCTGCTCCTGGGCCAGGGCGGTCTGGATGTGGTGGCCGGGCGCGCCCTCGTGCAGCACCAGGGCCGGCAGCTCGTACAGCGGCCGCTGGTCCAGGGCCGAGGTGTTGATCATCAGCCCGCCCGCGCGGCCGGTCTTGGGATCGCCCCCGAAATAGCGGCCGGTGGTGTAGCCCTGCTCGATGCTGGCCGGCACGGGGCGCACGCCATAGGTCAGGCGCGGCAGGGTCCCGAAGTGGGCGGGCAGCTGGTCGTCGGCCCGCTTGGCGATCTCGCTGGCCTTCTCCAGCAGCTGCTGGCGGCTGGTGGCGTAGAAGCGCGGGTCCTTGCGCAGATAGGCGATGAAGGCCGGCAGGTCGCCCTGGAAGCCGGCCTGCTTCATCACGACCTCCATCCGCGCGCGGATGCGGGCCACCTCGGACTGGCCCAGGGCGTGGACCTGGTCGGCGGTCATGGTGGTGGTGGTGTGGCGGCGCACCAGGAAGGCGTAGTAGCGCGCGCCGTCCGGCAGGTCCGACACCGCCAGGCTCTTGGCGGCGTGCGGCAGGTATTCCTGCTCCATGAAGGTGACGAAGCCGGCGCGGGCGGGGGCGACCCGGTCGGTCACCACCTTGGTCCCCGAGGCCAGCAGGGCGGCCCGGCGATCTGCGGGGATGCTGGACGGCAGGTCGCGCAGCGGGGCCAGCAGCGGCTCGTCGGCCAGGGGCGTGGCGGCGGTCCGGCGGGCCCGGTCCAGCACCGCCTGGGCGGTCGGCACGGCCTGGACGAAGCCGGTCGACACCCCGCGCCGGGCGTTGGCGATGTTGGCGGCGTACCAGTCGGGCGTCTGGGCCAGCAGGGCGATCCACTGCTTGGCCTCCTCCTCGGACTTCAGGTGCATGCCGTTGGCGCGGTACAGCAGGATGACGTCGAAGCCGCCGTCGGTGCTGAACGGCATCCGCGCCTCGTCGAACGACAGGCCCTCCAGCCGCTCGTCCAGGCTCCATTTCAGGATGGCGTGGGTCAGGCGCTGGTCGGGCTTCAGCGCGGCCAGGTCGACGCCGTCCAGCGCCTGGCGGGCCGAGGCCAGCAGAGCCTTGCGGTCGGCGTCGGCCTTGGGGCCCACCGGCGGGAACTTGAAGCGCGAGGCGTCGTCGGCCCCGCCCTCGCCGTCGTCCTCGCCCGCCCCGGCCGCCTCGTAGGCCTTGACCGCCTGGGCCAGTTGGTCGGCGGCGCTGGGCGCGGCCGCGACGGCTACGCCGTTCAGGGCCAGAACCAGGGCGAGGCCCAGAAGGACGCGCTTGGACATGGAAACTCCCCGCAGGTTCACCACGAGGTTAGATCAGGAATCGCCAGGGACTAGAAGCTCGACCTAGAACGGCGTCTTGCAGCGGCGGTTGGCGTGCACGCCGCGCAGGAAACCCCGGCGGGCGTAGCCGGCGTCGAGAGCGGCGTTCAGCCGGCGATCGGCGGGGGCCGCGCCGGTGACTTCGCGGACTAGGCTGCGGAACGGGATGATCGAGTTGATCACGGTCTTGCCGCCGGCCTCGGCCAGCTTGCCGGCCCGGTTCTCCTTGATCTCGTTGCCGACCACGAAGTCGTCGCCCAGCACCGCGTTGAGATCGCTGACCTCGGCGGCCAGCTGCTTGCAGGTCTTCAGGCCCTTGAGGCTGTAGGGATCGTTCTGCGCCTTGACCAGGATCGGCGGGACCTGGCGCTTCATGATGCCGACGTCGCGCACGGGCTGGGTGCCGATGTCCACCGACTTCTTGCGCACCTCGGTCCAGCCGCCCGGGTTGGGCTCGGCGCTTTCCGGCGTCGTCGACGAAACCGGGGGCGTCACCTGCTTGGCGGGTTTGGCGCTCCCGGCCTCGGCCGCGGGCTTCCGGGTCGGATATTCAGGCTTGGCCTGGGCCGCCTGGGCGTGGACCGCCCCCGTCAGCGCCAACAGGGTCGCCAGCGCCGCCACGTGGGCCGCTCGCGTTCGTTCAAGCTTGAAACAGGTCATTGTCCGACATCCCCAGTCCCGCCCGCTCCGCGCAGGTGATCACCGCTCAGGAACGGTGGGGCGCGCAACGGGGTTCCATGGCAGAGCTAACAGCCGCCCACCGGATGCGTCACGCTTCAATTTGGGGGAAATTGGAGCGGGCGAAGAGATTCGAACTCTCGACCCCAACCTTGGCAAGGTTGTGCTCTACCACTGAGCTACGCCCGCATCCGGGATATTTCGGGTCTCGTTCCACCGCCGGAGGACCGGAGAATGGAGCGGGCGAAGAGATTCGAACTCTCGACCCCAACCTTGGCAAGGTTGTGCTCTACCACTGAGCTACGCCCGCATCGGCGGGGGCTGAAACAGCGCCCCGCGACGAGGAGGCGGCTTATGGCAGAGCGCCTTGCGGTTGGCAAGCGGTCTGAAGCGGGTTCGAACGCGTCATTGTGGACAACGCGTCGCACCTCCCCCCTCGGGGGAGGATCCGCCCTTGCGCAAACCTCGGTTTCATACACTCATTCGCCCCTTCGTTTCGGGGACTTGAGCGCCTTGCGTCTGTTCGTGTTCGGATTGGGTTATGTCGGCCAGGCCTTCGCGCAGGCGCTGATCGGCCGGGGCTGGAGCGTGGCGGCGACAGCGCGGGACGCCGTGCGCGCGGCTGAGCTGAGCGCGCTGGGGATCGAGCCCGTCGACGCCGAAGACCGCGCCGCCATGACCGCGGCCCTGACCGGCGTCAACGCCGTGCTGGTCACCGCCCCGCCCACCGCCGACGGCTGTCCGGGCCTGGAGGCGACGATCCCCGCCCTGGCGGCGGCGCAGGCCTTCCCCGACTGGATCGGCTATCTGTCGACCACAGGCGTCTACGGCGACTTCGAGGGCCGCTGGGTGTTCGAGAGCAGTCCCCTGAAGGCCCAGTCGGTCGAGGGCGCGCGCCGCGTCGGGGCCGAGCGCGACTGGCGCCAGGTGGGGCGCGGCATGGGCCTGACGGTGACCACCTTCCGCCTGCCGGGCATCTACGGCCCCGGCCGCAGCGCCCTGGACCGCCTGCGGGCCGGCGAGGGCCGCCGCATCGTCAAGCCGGGCCAGGTGTTCAGCCGCATCCACCTGGACGACATCGTCTCGGGCCTGCTGGCCTCGCTGGACCGCCCCCGGGCCGGCGGCGTCTACAACCTAGTCGACGACGAGCCGGCCCCGCCGCAGGACGTGATGGAGCACGCCGCCAGCCTGCTGGGCGCGCCCGTGCCGCCCGACCTGCCGTTCAATGAACTGGGCCTGTCGCCCGCCACCCGCCGCTTCTACGCCGAGAACAAGCGCGTCTCGAACGCCCTGGCCAAGGCCGAGCTGGGCTGGCGGCCGAAATATCCGACCTATCGCGAAGGCCTGGCGGCGATCCTGGCGGCGGGCGGCTAGGCGGCGGCCGCTTCCGCCGGCCTCGCGCGCGCCGCGAACCGTCGCGCCACGACGAACGGCGCGACATAGATCATGGCCAGCAGCACCGTCGTGCTGAAGACCTTCATCTTCGGCGGCGCTAAGCCGGGCGCCACCATGCGTTCCAGCGCCTCGGCGGTTTTCCAGAGCAAGAAGACGCCGCTGCCGAGGAGGAGGATGGCCGCCAGGTTCGCCGCGACGGCCAGCAGGCCGCCCGCCTCCAGCGCCCCTTCTGGCAAAATCAGGAAGGGCAGAAACGCCAGGAGCGGCACCGCGTACAGCCAAGGACGCCGCGGAGTCGCATTGCCCGACGCCTCCTCGAGCGCCGCCGTTCGAATGGCCCACATCCATCCGCACCAACACGCGCCCACCACCAGCGTGGACGCGTTCACGACGAACATGCCGGCCGAGCCGCCGAGGGTCATCACCAGGATCGGAGACGCCAGGGCCAAGGCGATCCAGAAGACCAGGACGATCACCGGATGGATGGAAGCGATCTTTCGCGCCAGCATGTCCCCTACTCCTCCTCCGGTCCCATGTCGGCCGCCGCCCAGGCGGTGGCGGGGGCCTGGCCGGCCGCGCGGGCGCGGGCGGCGCGGGCCAGGCGACGGGCCACGGGGTCGTCATCGACCGGCTCGGCCAGCATGCGCGCCTCGGCCACGGCCGCGGCCAGCCGCTCCAGGTCCTGGGGTCGCGACAGGCGGTGATCGCCGTCCTTGATCAGGGTGAAGACCACGTCTGTCGAGGTCAGGCTGTTGGCCAGCTCCAGGGCGTGGGTCCAGGGCACGTCGGGATCGGCCCCGCCCTGCAGCACGCGGACCGGGACCTCGATCGGCACGGGACCGGCCAGGATCGACCACCGCGCGCCGTCCTCCAGCAGCGCCCGCGTGATCGGATAGCCGCCGTCGTCGTATTCCGAAGGCCGGATCCAGCGGCCGTCGCGGGCGATGGCGGCGCGGGCCTCGTCCGACAGTTCCGGCTCCATCAGCTTCTCGGTGAAGTCGGGCGCCGGGGCGATCAGCACCAGGGCCTCGACCCGCTCGGGCCGGGCGATGGCCGCCAGGCAGGCCAGCCAGCCGCCCATCGACGAGCCCACCAGCACCAGCGGTCCCTCGGTCAGCTCGTCGATCGCCGCCAGGGCGTCCTCGCGCCAGCGGCTGATCGTGCCGTCCTCGAACGCGCCGTCCGACTGGCCGTGGCCGAAATAGTCGAACCGCAGGTAGCCGCCGCCGGTCGCCCGCGCCTGGTCGGCCAGGACCTGGGCCTTGGTTCCCGTCATATCCGAGTGGAATCCGCCCAGCCACACAACCGTGGGATGGGTTCCGTGGACGACGCGGTACGCCAACCGCAGATTGTCGTTGCGAACGAGGTGCTGAAGGGAATCGGTCATGGCGCGGCCTTGTTCATTTCGATAACTACGACCCCTCAAACCTCGTCAGAGCAACGCGTGTCCATCCTTCCCGACGATTTCACTCTTCTGCAGGTGACCCCGGAGCTGGAAACGGGCGGCGCCGAGCAGACGACGATCGACGTGGCCCACGGCGTGATCGCGCAGGGCGGCAAGGCCCTGGTCGCCACCAAGGGCGGGCGCATGGCCGCGCGGCTGGAGGCCGACGGCGGCCGCCTGGCCCAGATGCCGGCCCAGTCGAAGAACCCGCTGATCATGCTGGGCAACGCCGCGCGGATGATCGACCTGATCCGCCGCGAGAAGGTCAGCCTGGTCCACGCCCGCTCGCGCGCTCCGGCCTTCAGCGCCCTGTGGGCGGCCCACGCCACCAAGGTGCCGTTCGTGGCCACCTATCACGGCGTCTACAACGCCAAGTCCAGCCTCAAGCGCTGGTACAACGCGGTGATGACCAAGGGCGACCTGGTGATCGCCAATTCGGAATACACCCGCGCCCACGTGATCGCCGAGCACGGCATCCCGTCCGAGCGCGTGGTGGCCATCCCGCGCGGCGTCGACCTGACCCGCTTCGAGCCCGGCCTGGTCTCGGCCGAGCGGGTCAAGTCGCTGCGCGACGCCTGGGGCGTGTCGTCCGAGGACCGCAGGCTGAAGGTGCTGCTGGCCGGCCGCCTGACCCGCTGGAAGGGCCAGGCTCTGGTCATCGAGGCGGTGGCGCGGCTGAAGGCGGTTTCCGACACCCGCGTCCTGCTGCTGCTGGTCGGCGACGACCAGGGCCGCAAGGCCTATCGGGCCGAGCTGGAGCACATGATCGCCCAGGCCGGGCTGCAGGACAGCGTCAAGCTGGTGGGCCATTGCGACGACATGCCGGCCGCCTATCTGGTCGCCGACCTGGCCATCGCCCCCTCGCTGGAGCCCGAGGCCTTCGGCCGCACGGCGGTCGAGCCGCAGGTGATGGGCAAGCCCGTCCTGGCCGCCGATCACGGCGCGGCGCGCGAGACCGTGGTCGACGGCGAGACCGGCTGGCTGGTCGCGCCCGGCGACGTCGAGGCCTGGGCCGCCGCCCTCTCGAACGCCTGCGAGGCGGGGGCGGCGCGCCGCCAGGTCATGGGCATGGCCGCCCGGGCGCGCGCCCGGAAATTGTATTCTGTTGACGCGATGGTCGAAGCAACGCTCAAGGTCTACGCACGCGTTCTGGAGACGAAAAGTTGAGCAAGGAAATCAAGAAGGTCCTGGTCATCAAGCTGGGCGCCCTCGGCGATTTCGTACTGGCCTTGGCGGCGATGAAGAAGATCCGCGAGGCCCACCCGCGCGCCAAGATCACCCTGCTGACGACGCCGCCCTTCGAGGCCCTGGCCAAGCTGTCGCCTTACTTCAACAGCGTCGAGACCGACGGGCGTCCCAGCGACTTCGGCGACCTGACCGCCCTGCTCGGCCGGCTGCGCAAGGCCCGCTACGACCGCGTCTACGACCTGCAGACCAACAGCCGCACCAACTGGTACTTCCAGGCCCTGCGGCCTTTCCCGCCGCAATGGTCGGGGATCGCCGCCGGCTGCTCGCTGCCCCAGCGCGGCAAGGCCCGCTACCACATGCACACGCTGGAGCGGCAGGCCGACCAGCTGAAGCAGGCCGGCATCTGGCCCGACGCCCCGACCGAGCCCGGCGGCGCGCCGGCCCCGGACCTGTCGTGGATCCTGCGCCGCATCAAGGAGCCGCGCCCGGTGGCCGGCGCCGCCGCCCCGCGCCCCTACGTCCTGCTGGTCCCGGGCGGCTCGGCCCATCGGCCCGAGAAGCGCTGGCCGGTCGAGAGCTACGCCCAGCTGGCGGCCCTGCTGAAGGCGCGCGGGCTGGACATCGTGATCATCGGCGGCCCGCAGGAAAGCGCCATGGCCCGCCAGATCCAGAAGGCCGTGGGCCAGGCCCGCGACCTGACCGGCCGCACCGACTTCGCCCAGCTGGCCGTGCTGGGCGCCAAGGCGGCCCTGGCCGTCGGCAACGACACCGGCCCGACCCACCTGCTGGCCGCGGCCGGCGCGCCGACCATCGCCCTGTTCTCCGACGCCTCGGACCCCGAGCTGTGCGGCCCGCGCGGCCACGTGGCGGTGATCCGCTCGCCGGACCTGAAGGCCCTGCCCGTCAGCACGGTGGCCAGCGCGGCGATCGCCCTGCTGCCGCAGTAGCCTTCCGCGTCCGCGTCTAGTGCGTCGCCTCGTGCGCCAGGCGGTCCAGCGCCAGCGCCTGTTCGTCGGTCACATCGCCGTGCGTCGGCCCGCCGACCCTGGCCGAGGTGTCGGTGGCGAACGTGTCGGCCGAGGCGGGCGCGTTCGGCGTCCGTCCGGACTTGAGCCATGAGATGTAGAGAAGGCGCGACGCGGACTCGTCGGCCAGGTTGAAGACCCGGAGGCCTCCTCCGGCGGCCGGCGTCTCCACGGCGTTGGTGGTGCGGCCCCTCTTCAGCAGGTCCTGGTAAAGCGCCTGGGCCTGGTCGATGCGGCCCGTCCGCTGATAGCCGGTCGCCAGGTTGAACCGGTTGAGCGGCGTGTCGTTCTTGACCAGTCTCGCCTTGAGGACATTGGTCCCCGCCCAGTTGTCGCCCTTGGCCATCAAGCTCACGGCCTCGATCGCGGACACCTCGCCGAGGCTCTTCACCTCGACGGCGGCCTGGGTCGCCGGGGCGACGGCCGCCTGTTGCGCATAGGCCGCCGTACCGCCAAGGCCTACACATGCAGACACAATAATAGCGTGAAGTTTTCGCACGTCCGCTCTCCCCAAAATTCCAAGTCCACAGGCTTCCGACGCGTGGATACTTGGCGAGGCCGGAGGAGCGCGCGAGGCGCCGAATAGTTTCACATTCTATTAATCATGGCCAAGGGAACCCCTCGGCAGTCGCTGATTTAACCCTCAGGTTGAAACGCGGTGTGTTCGAAGTTGTATTTCTCGCCTTTCGAACACCGATATGTGCAAGCGATCGCAAGTATTCGTCGGGGTCGTCGACACCTTGGCGGCGCGGCGTCCCTGGCCGCGCCGCCATAGGCCCGGCTACTCGGTCGCGCCCTGCCCCGCCTGGCTGTCCAGCGCCATGGCCTTCTCGTCGGACACATCGCCATAGGTGGGCCCGCCGATCGTGACCGACGCCTCGGCGCCGAAGGCCTCGGCCGAGGGCGCCCCAGGGCCCGACCGCGCCGCCATCGCCCGGCGGCCGTTCTCGGACTTCAGCCAGTCGAAATAGAGCAGCCGCGAGGCGGCCTCCTCGGCCAGGTTGAAGACCCGCACGTCCGGCGCGTCCTTCGACGGCGTCGCCACGACGTTGGTGTTGCGCCCCTCGACCAGCAGGTCGCGATAGATGCTTTCGGCCTGCTTGAGGCGGCCGGTGCGCTGATAGCCGGTGGCCAGGTTGAAGCGGTTCAAGGGCGAGTTGTCCTTGGCCACCAGCCGCTTGAAGACGTTGGTGCCTAGCCAGTTGTTGCCCTTGGCCATCAGGGACAGGGCCTGGTCGCCGACGCTGGGCTCGGCGTGTCGCCCGCGGCCGGACTGCCCCGCATAGGCGGTGGCCGCGCCCAGGACCAGGCAAGCGGACGCAATGAGGATATGGATCTTTCGCACGTTCGTAGCCCCCAAAGGATCAAGCCCGCAGGTTTCCGACGTGCGGCGCTCGATCAGACCAAGGTCGCGCCCAAACTCGGCGATTAAAGCCTAAGCTTTACACCAAGTTAACCAAGCTTAACAGGGAGCTTCACCGCAGGGGGCGCCCGCGCCTCAATAGCCTTCGTAGCGACCAGGTTTGTGGTTCGCGATGATCACGATGCTCAAGGCGACGGCGGAAAGGATCGACAGCAACAGCTTGTCCCAGTTCAGCACCGCGAAGGCGCAGGCCAGGATCAGGCAGTCCGACGCCATCTGCACCTTGCCGGCGCTGATCCCGCGCTTCTCGTAGAGCCACAGGGCCAGGGCCCCGATGCCGCCGACGCTGGACTTGTGGCGGGCCAGGGCCAGGATGCCCATGCCGATGATCGTGCCGCCGAAGACCGCGGCGAACAAGGGATCGACCTCGGTCACGCGCAGCCACCGGGGCAGCCCCAGGGCCAGGCCCGCCAGCAGCAGGTTGGTGACCAGGGTCTTGACCGTGAACGTCCAGCCCATGGTGCGCTGGGCCAGGACGTAGAACGGGATGTTGATCAGCAGGAACAGCACCCCGACCGGCCAATGGGTGACGTAGGAGACGATCAGGGCGATGCCCGCCACCCCGCCCGTCGACAGGCCGGCCGCCTTCAGCAGGGTCAGGCCCACGGCGATGAAACTGGAGCCGATCAGCAGGGCGTGGACGTCCTCGATCGGGGTGTGGCGGGCGGCGGAAGTGGGCGTGCTCATGAAGGCGTGGAACGGATCAGGATTGGGGATGGAGGCCGACCCGACCCCGGCGTTCCGCTCCCCCGGTCCCTTTTGAAGCGCCCGGCCCGTTAAAAGGCGGGTTCCGTCGCGCATGCGCCTTGATAGCGCGGGACTCCTTCGTCATATATCACTTGCGAACGCGGCGTCCCCCGGACTCCGCGCGAACCTGTTCAACGATACCGTTTTATTGCACAGCGCCCTTTAACAACACCGGAGCCGCCCTATTCGCCGTCCTATGCAAACGCCGCCCGTCAAGGATGGTCCGCGTATCAACGAAGACATCCGGGTCCCCCGCGTCCTGCTGATCGACCAGAACGGCGAGAAGCAAGGCGAGATGCCGATTTCCGCCGCCCTGGAAGCGGCTGAGGAAGCTGGCCTGGACCTGGTCGAGATCGTTCCCAACGCGAACCCTCCCGTCTGCAAGATCCTGGACTACGGCAAGTTCAAGTTCCAGGAGCAGAAGAAGAAGAACGAGGCTCGCAAGCGGCAGAAGATCGTCGAGCTCAAGGAAATCAAGCTGCGCCCCAACATCGACATTCACGACTACGACGTGAAGGCCAAGTCGATGCACCGGTTCTTCGAGGAAGGCGACAAGGTCAAGGTGACCCTGCGCTTCCGCGGCCGTGAAATGGCGCACCCGGAACTGGGCATGAAGCTGCTGCTCAAGGTCAAGGCCGACTTCGACGAGGTCGCCAAGGTCGAATACGAGCCGCGCATGGAAGGCCGCCAGATGATCATGATCCTGGCGCCGCGCTAAGCGCCGGCTTCCAACCGAGCTCGAGAAAACGCCCCGGCCCGCAAGGCCGGGGCGTTTTTCTTTGCCCCGATCCCTTGCCTTGCCCGCCCGCCCGCGCAACCGGACGGCGAAAACAAGCTCGACAATAATATTCGGCTTTTCTAGCTTGGCCTCAGTTTGGGGGACTAAGCGTGTTGAAGAGTGTCTTGGCCGTGGTCGCGGCCGGTTTTGTCATGACCGCGGCGGTGGGCGCGCAGGCCGCGCCGGACGGCGTTCCGCCGCTGTCGGTCTACGGGCGCCTGCCCAATATCGAACAGGTCGAGATCTCGCCGGACGGCGCGAAGCTGGCGATCGCCGTCACCGACGGCGAGAAGCGCATGCTGCTGATCCGCGAGGCCGCCCAGGGCGGCAAGATGATCTCGGCGCTGAACTTCGGCGACACCAAGCTGCGCGGCGTGCAGTGGGCGGGCTCGGAGCACGTCCTGGTCACCATCTCCAGCACCGCCCAGCCCTACGGCCTGACCGGGCCCCGGCAGGAATATTGGATGGCCTTCGACTTCAACCTGGTCACCAAGAAGCAGCGGCCGCTGATGGAGGGCCAGGACGAGGCGATGAACGTCGTGCTGGACACGCCGACCGTGCGCATCCTCGACGGCGTGCCCTACGCCTTCGTCGAGGGCGTGCATTTCGTCGACAACTACGGCCAGAACACCCTCTACAAGGCCAACCTGAAGACCGGCGTCACCCGCATGATGGGCGGCGCCGGCAACAAGGACACCGACGGCTGGCTGGTGACGCCCGAGGGCGAGCCCCTGGCCCAGTCGCGATACGACGAGAAGGCGGGCGCCTGGTCGCTGCAGATCAAGGGCGACCGCGGCTGGAACACCGCCGAGCGCGTCGTCTCGAAGATGGGATCCCTGGGCCTGGCCGGGCTCGGCCGCGACGGACGCTCCGTGCTGGTCTGGATGGACGACGAGAAGGACGAGGACACGACCGTCCTGAACGAGTACGCGCCGGACGGCAGCCACGTCGTGATCCCCGACAGCGCCAAGTTCGACAGCCTGATCCACGCCCCGGACGGCGCCAGCCTGGTGGGCGCGTTCAGCCTGGTCGGCGACGACCGCCGCTACACCTTCTTCGACGCCAAGCTGCAGGCCAGCTGGAACGCCGTGGTCAAGGCCTTCCCCGGCGACCAGGTGTCCCTGGCCTCGTGGTCCGACGACAAGCGCCAGCTGGTGGTCCAGGTCGACTCCGCCACCCTGGGCCCGGCCTACGCCCTGGTCGACCTGAACACCAAGAGCGCGCGCTTCCTGGCCGAGGTCTATCAGGGCCTGACCCCGCAGGGCGTCTCCAAGGTCGAGCCGATCAAGTACAAGGCCGCTGACGGCCTGGAGATCACCGGCTACCTGACCCTGCCCTACGGCAAGGACCCCAAGAACCTGCCCCTGGTGGTGCTGCCCCACGGCGGTCCGAAGTCCCGCGACACCCTGGAGTTCGACTGGTGGAGCCAGGCCCTGGCCTCGCGCGGATACGCGGTGCTGCGGCCCAACTTCCGGGGTTCGTCCGGTTTTGGCTGGCCATTCGTCGAGGCGGGCTTCGGCCAGTGGGGCAAGGCCATGCAGACCGACCTGTCGGACGGCGTGCGCCATCTGGCCAAGCAGGGCGTGATCGATCCCAAGCGGGTCTGCATCGTCGGCGCCAGCTACGGCGGCTACGCGGCCCTGGCCGGGGCCACCCTGGATCGCGGCGTCTATCGCTGCGCCGCTTCGATCGCCGGCCCGTCCGACATGAAGCGGTTCCTGGTCGACAAGAACCGCCTCTACGAGAGCAGCAAGAACTCGACCATGCGTTTCTGGCTGCAGTACATGGGCGCCGAGGGCCTGAAGGACCCCGACCTGGCCGCGATCTCGCCGTCGCAGATGGCCGACAAGGTCGAGATCCCGATCCTGCTGATCCACGGCAAGGACGACACGGTCGTGCCCTACGTCCAGAGCACCCTGATGGCCGACGCCCTGAAGAAGGCCGGCAAGCCGGTCGAGCTGGTCACCCTGCCCGGTGAGGACCACTGGCTGTCGCGCGGCGCCACTCGCCTGCAGATGCTGAACTCGGTCGTCGGCTTCCTGGAGAAGAACAACCCGCCCAACTGACGGCGGATCGGAAGACCGTCAGGGCGGCCGCCGTCTGAAATTTCAGATAGCGGTCGCCAGGACGCGCGATGAGGCGTAAACCGCGCGGCCTGATGACCACGGTTTCCCCGCCCGACGCCCCGACCGCCCCCGCCGGCCTCAAGACGACGCCGGACGCCAGCCCGCGCGCGCTCTACGTGCTGCTGCTGGTGGTGTTCATCAACCTGGTCGGCTTCGGGCTGGTGATCCCGCTGCTGCCCTTCTACGCCAAGTCGCTGAACGCCAGTCCCTGGCAGGTGACGGCGCTGTTCTCGGCCTATTCGCTGGGCCAGTTCCTGGCCGAGCCGTTCTGGGGCCGGCTCTCCGACCGCATCGGCCGCCGGCCGGTGCTGATCGTCACCATCCTGGCCAACACCCTGTCCTACGTGGCCCTGGCCTTCGCCCCAACCATCGGCATGGCCTTCCTGGTGCGCCTCCTCAGCGGGTTCGGCGGCGGCAACATCTCGACCATCCAGGGCTACATGGCCGACGTCACCCCGCCCGAGAAGCGGGCGGGACGCATGGGCCTGCTGGGCTCGGCCTTCGGCATGGGTTTCGTCGTCGGCCCCACCCTGGGCGGGCTGCTGCCGGGCCTGGCCCACCTCTTCGGCCATTCCGACACCGGACGCCTGGCCTTCCAGATCCCGCTGCTGACCGCCGCGGCCCTGGCGGCGATCGCCTCGCTGGGCGTGTTCCTGTTCGTGGTCGAGAGCCGCGCGCCCAGCCACAAGGACGCCCCGGTGATCCGCCGCCGCGACCACCTGGCGGCGGCCGCCGCCCACCCGGTGCTGTCGCGCGTGCTGCTGGTCACCCTGGTCTCGACCGCCGCCTTCGCCGGCATGGAGTCGGTCTTCGGCCTGTGGACCCAGGCCCGCTTCGACTGGGGTCCGCGCCAGGTGGGCCTGTGCTTCGCGGTGATCGGGGTGATCGCCTCGGTCGGCCAGGGCCTGATCACCGGACGCCTCGCCCGCCGGTTCGGCGAGGCCAAGGTGCTGACCACGGGCCTGGCGATCATCGCGCTGAGCCTGGCCCTGACGCCGTTCGTGCCGACCAGCGCCTTCGTGCCGCTGGCCGTCGGCTGCACCGCCTTCGGCCAGTCGCTGGTCTTCCCCTGCGTGGCGGCCCTGATCTCGCGCGCCACCCCGCCCGACAAGCAGGGCGCCATGCTGGGCCTGAACATGGCCGCCGGCTCGCTGGCCCGGATGACCGGCCCGATGATCGCGGGGCCCCTGTTCGGCCTGGCGATCGGCGGTCCCTACTGGCTGGGCGCGGTGTTGATGCTGCCGGCCGTCGCCTTCGCCCTGACCATCGAGCATCGGGTCAAGGCCGCGGCCTGAGGCTCGACAGCTTCACCGTGGGCCGCTAATCCTCTCAACATTGAGTTGGGGGAGTTCATGTTGAAGTTGTTCGCCGGCGCCGCCCTGGCCGCGCTGGTTTCGTCGAGCGCCGCCCTGGGCGCCTCGCTCGACGCTTACGGCCGCCTGCCGGCCATCACCGACGTCGAAATCTCGAGCGACGGTGCCAACCTGGCCTATATCGCCCACGACGGCGGAACCAGCCGGGTCATCATCCAGCCCCTGAACGGCGGCGAGGTCCAGAGCGTGGATTTCGGCAAGGTGAAGATGCGCGGCGTGATGTGGGGCGATCCGAACCATGTGGTGGCGCTGGTTTCCCGTACGGGGTCGGTCGAGAACCAGACCTATGTCGGCGAGATGTTCCAGGCCACGAGCATCAACATCAAGACCGGCGCCTCGGTACAGTTGCCGAAGAAGTCGGCCGAGACCGTGCAGAACGTGCTCAGCTCCACCCCGGTGGGCGGCGTTGTCGGCGGCAAGCCGACGGTGTTCGCCCAACTCTACGCCGGCGAACAGAGCAACTCCTGGCAGGAAGGGCGCTTCGACCTCTATCGCATCGATCCAGACACCGGCAGCGCCACGATGGTGCAGATGGGCGATTTCAACACGACCGAGTACCTGTTCAAGACGGACGGCTCGGTGATCGGCCGAACGCGCTACGACCGCGACAACTCGCGCTGGTCGATGGAACTGCGCAAGAACGGCAAATGGGTCGACGCCTATGTCGTCACCGCGCCGATCGACGGCCCGTCGATGCTGGGCTTGTCGCTCGACGAGAAGTCGGTGGTGATGTCGATCCTCGACGACAAGACCAAGGACTACCGCCTGGCCGACCTGGACATCGCTACCGGCAAGTTGGGCGACTTCTACGGTCCGAACGAGTCCTTCAAGATGGTCTACGACGACGCCAATCACGTGATCGGGCGCGTCACCGAGGCCGGCTACAAGCAGTACGCGTTCGACGAACCGCGCCTGGCCGCCGCCTGGGCCGCGATCAGCGGTGTTTTCCCGGGTCGCCAATTGAGCCTGTCGTCACACACCGAGGACTACACCAAGGTCGTCTTCTACGCCGAAGGGACGGGCGAGCCGGGCGGCTATTATCTGCTGGACCTGAACGCCAAGAAGCTCAGCAAGGTCGGCTCGGCCTATCCGGGCCTCACCGCCGCCGACGTGGCCGAAGTGCGGGCGATCACCTACAAAGCCGCCGACGGCTTGCCAATCCATGCCTACCTGACCCTGCCGCCCGGGAAGGCCGTCAAGAACCTGCCACTGATCGTCTTCCCCCACGGCGGCCCGGAAGACCGGGACGAAGCCAGCTTCGATTGGTGGGCCCAGGCCATGGCCTCGCGCGGCTATGCCGTGCTGCAGCCCAATTTCCGCGGTTCGACCGGATATGGCGAAAGCTTCATCCGGGCGGGCGACGGGGAATGGGGCGGCAAGATGCAGACCGACCTTTCGGACGGCGTCCGCTTCCTGGCCGGCAAAGGCCTTGTCGATCCCAAGAGGGTCTGCATCGCCGGGGCCAGCTATGGCGGCTACGCGGCTCTTGCGGGCATCACGCTCGACAAGGGGGTCTATCGCTGCGCCGCCTCGGTGGCCGGAATCAGCGACGTCGCCGAACTGATCAAGTTCGACACTCTCCGCTACAACGAGGAAAGCTCGATCGTGCGCTACCGCAAGCGCTGGTTCGGCGTGACCTCGATCTCCGACCCCAAGCTGGGCGCACGCTCCCCGGCCCGCCACGCCGATCAGGCCGACGGCCCCGTGCTGTTGATCCATGGCAAGGACGACACCCGCGTCCAATACAGCCAAAGCACCGCGATGCGCTCGGCCCTGGAGAAGGCGCACAAGCCCGTCGAGTTCGTGACCCTGCGCGAGGAGGATCACTTCCTTTCGCGCGAAGCCACGCGCCAGCAGATGCTGTCCGCCCTGATCACCTTCCTCGAGAAGAACAACCCGCCGAACTAGTCCGACGGCGGACCTGCGCGAGGGGCGGAGACGGCGCTTGCCTTCTCCGCCCCTTTCCCGTACTAACCCCGCCTTTCCGGAACCGCCTGGCCAGTTTGGCATGCCATGGCGGTTCGTCATGCTATCCAGAGGACGGGGCCGTTAAACGCTCCGACGCGAAATGCCTAAGTTGAAGACGAAGTCGGGCGCTAAGAAGCGCTTCAAGATCACCGCCACGGGCAAGCTCAAAGCCGGCGTCGCCGGCAAGCGCCACCGTCTGATCGGCCACAACGGCAAGTACATCCGCCAAAACCGCGGAACGAAGGTGATGAGCGAGGCTGACGCCAAGACCATCCGTTCGTACCTGCCCTACGGCCTTTAAGAGGAGCGCTGACACATGGCTCGCGTTAAACGTGGCGTCACCGCCCACGCCAAGCACAAGAAGGTTCTTGAACAGGCGAAGGGCTTCTACGGCCGCCGCAAGAACACCATCCGCACGGCCAAGGCCGCGGTCGACAAGGCCGGCCAGTACGCCTATCGCGACCGCAAGGTGCGCAAGCGCGCCTTCCGTTCGCTGTGGATCCAACGCATCAACGCCGGCGCCCGCACCGAGGGCTTCACCTACTCGCAGTTTATCCACGGCCTGGACGTGGCGGGTATCGTGATCGACCGTAAGGTCCTCTCGGACATCGCGGGCAACGACCCGGTCGCGTTCAAGGCCATCGCCGACAAGGTCCGCGCCGCCCTGGCCGCTTAAGGTCTATTTTCGGGTTTCGACCCGATTGCGATCTGAAGAGCCCTCCGGTGCGAACCGGAGGGCTTTTTGCTGCGCCCTATCCCGCTTATCCCCGCGAAAGCGGGGACCCAAGCTGAGCAGATGGATGGCGCGGACGAGAAGCCAACGCGGCTTGGTTTCCCGCTTTCGCGGGAATGAGCGGAATTGGGGAAGCTTCCCTGGTTTCAACGATCATCAAAACCGCCTAGACGGAACCCCGTCATGACCGATCTCACCACTCTCGAAGCCGACGTGCTGGCCCAGGTGGCCGCCGCCGGCGATCTCGCCGCCCTCGACGCCGTGCGCGTCGCCGCCCTGGGCAAGACCGGCTCGATCTCGGGCCTGCTCAAGACCCTGGGCGCCATGAGCCCCGACGAGCGCAAGGAGCGCGGCGCGGCCATCAACGTCCTGCGCGACCGCGTGCAGACGGCGCTGAACGACAAGAAGGCCGCGCTGGAAACCGCCGCCCTCGACGCGCGCCTGGCCAGCGAGACCCTGGACCTGACCCTGCCCGCCCCGCACCGCCGCCGCGGCAGCGTCCACCCGACCATGCAGACCATGGACGAGATGATCGCCATCTTCGCCGAGATGGGCTTCGCCGTGGCCGAGGGTCCGGACATCGAGGACGACTTCCACAACTTCACCGCCCTGAACTTCCCGCCCAAGCACCCGGCGCGGGAAATGCACGACACCTTCTTCTTCAACACGAAAGAAGACGGCGAGCGCATGCTGCTGCGCACCCACACCAGCCCCGTGCAGGTGCGGACCATGGTGTCGCAGAAGCCGCCGATCCGGATCATCGCCCCGGGCCGCACCTATCGCGTCGACAACGACGCCACCCACACGCCGGTGTTCCACCAGGTCGAGGGCCTGGTGATCGACAAGGGCATCCACATGGGCCACCTGAAGTGGACCCTGGAGACCTTCCTGGCGCGGTTCTTCGAGACCGACGCGGTGACGACCCAGTTCCGGCCGCACCACTTCCCGTTCACCGAGCCGTCGGCCGAGATGGACGTGCAGTGCGACCGCTCGGGCGGCGAGATCAAGATCGGCCAGGGCACGTCCTGGCTCGAGATCCTGGGCTGCGGCATGGTCCATCCGAACGTGCTGCGCGCCTGCGGCATCGATCCGGACGAGTACCAGGGCTTCGCCTTCGGCATGGGCGTCGATCGGCTGGGCATGCTGAAGTACGGCATGCCGGACCTCCGCGACATGTGGGCGTCCGACAGCCGCTGGCTGAGCCACTACGGCTTCTCGGCCTTCGCCGCCCCCAACGCCGCCTCGGGACTGAGCTGATGACCCAGAGCTTCCAACAAGGCGGCCGCCCGGGCCGCATCCCCACCGACGCCCTGGCCAAGGTGTTCGAGAACCTCGACCTGTCGCTCTACGACCTGTACCGCGCCAATTTCGCGGCGGGCCAGCGGACCCTCTCGGGCCGCACCTTCCGCAACTGCCGGATCGAGGGTCCGGCGGTGATGCTGGTGCTCGACAACTGCAATTTCGACGCCACCAACTTCGGCCCCAACGGCGGCGACGTGCGCAACCTCGTGCTGCGCCCGGCCAGTCCCACCTCCGTAATCGGCACGATCCCCGTCGAGGACTGCCAATTCATCAACTGCGAGTTCTTCGGCCTGGGCTTCACCGGCCCCGCCCAATTCCTCGATCAGTTGCTGGCGCTGGAAACGCGATAATGAAGTTCACCCTTTCCTGGCTCAAGGACCACCTCGACACCGAGGCGTCCGCCACCGACGTCGTCGCCGCCATGACCATGGCCGGCCTCGAGGTCGAACACGTCACCGATCCGGCGTCGAAGCTGGCCGCCTTCACCGTGGCCAAGATCGTCGAGGCCGTGCAGCACCCCAACGCCGACCGCCTGCGCGTCTGCCAGGTCGACACCGTCGACGGCCGCAAGGAGATCGTCTGCGGCGCGCCCAACGCCCGTCCGGGCCTGACCACCGTCTACGCCCCGATCGGCGCCTATGTGCCCGGCCTGGGCGTGACCCTGGTCGAGAAGCCGGTGCGCGGCGTGGTCTCCAACGGCATGCTGTGCTCGGGCTCCGAGCTCGAGGCCGACGACGGCTCCGAGGGCATCCTGGAGCTGTCGAACGACCTGGCCGTCGGGACCCCGGCCGCCCAGGCCCTGGGCCTGGAGGCCGTGATCGACTTCGAGGTCACCCCCAACCGCCCCGACTGGCTGGGCGTGGCCGGCATCGCCCGCGATCTCGCGGCAGCGGGTGTGGGCACGCTGAAGGACCTGTCGATCGCCCCGGTGCCGGGGACCTTCCCCTGCCCGATCGCGATCAAGGTCGACGGCGACGCCTGTCCGGTGTTCGCCGGCCGCCTGATCAAGGGCGTCAAGAACGGCCCCTCGCCCAAGTGGCTGCAGGACCGCCTGAAGGCCATCGGCCTGCGCCCGATCAACGCCCTGGTCGACGTCACCAACCTGATCTCGTACGACCGCGCCCGGCCGCTGCACGTCTATGACGCGGCCAAGCTGGTCGGCACCGTGATCGAGGCGCGGCTGGGCCATCACGGCGTCAACGGCGACGAGCACCTGATCGCCCTGGACGGCAAGACCTACGAGCTGACGCCCGAGATGAGCGTGATCTCCGACGCCGCCGGCGAGCGGCCGATCGGCCTGGGCGGCGTGATGGGCGGCGAAAGCACCGGCTGCTCGGACGAGACCGTCGACGTCTTCGTGGAATGCGCCTGGTTCGAGCCGATCCGCATCGCCCAGACGGGCCGCGCCACCGGCATCGCCAGCGACGCCCAGTACCGCTTCGCCCGCACGGTCGACACCGGCTCGGTCGTGCCGGGCCTGGAGCTGGCCACCAAGCTGATCCTGGAGCTGTGCGGCGGCCAACCGTCGGACGTCGTCGTCGCCGGCGAGGCCCCGGCCGCGCCCGGCCCGATCCTGTTCGACCCGGCCTATGTCGGCCAGCTGTCGGGCCTGGAGATCGCCCCCGAGCGTTCCCTGAAGATCCTGACGGACCTGGGCTTCACGATCGAGCCGCCCAAGGACGTCTCGACCGCGGCCTTCGCCACGAACGCCGAGAGCGTGGTCTGCGTGACCCCGCCCACCTTCCGCCGCGACGTGGAAGGCAAGGCCGATCTGGTGGAGGAAGTGGCCCGCATCGCCGGCTACGGCGAGCTGCCCTCGACGGCCCTGCCCGAGGTCCCGCGCGCCGTCGGCGGCGTGCTGACCGCCAAGCAGGCCCGCGCCCGCACCGCGCGCCGCGCCCTGGCGGCCGGCGGCTACGCCGAGGCCCTGACCTACAGCTTCACCAGCCGCAAGACGGCCGAGCTGTTCGGCGGCGGCCAGGACGTGCTGATGCTGGCCAATCCGATCGCCTCGGAGCTGGATTGCATGCGCCCGTCGCTGCTGCCCAACCTGATCGACGCGGCCGGCCGCAACGCCCGCCAGGGTTTCCCGGACATCGCCCTGTTCGAGATCGGCCCGGTGTTCTTCGGCGACCGCCCGCAGGACCAGAAGACCGCCGTCGCCGCCATCCTGGCCCCGCGCGCGCCGCGCGGCTGGGACAAGGCGCCGGCCGAGAACCTGTTCGACGTGAAGGCCGACCTGCTGGCCCTGCTGGAGGAGATCGGCGCGCCGGTCGCCTCGCTGCAGACCGCCCAGGGCTCGGCCTCGTCCTGGTGGCATCCCGGCCGCTCGGCCCGCCTGCAGCTGGGCCCCAAGGCGGTGCTGGCCGAGTTCGGCGAACTGCATCCGGCGGTCCTCAAGGCCCTGGACGTGGCGGGCCCGGTCTACGGCTTCGAGATCACCCTGGAAGCCGTGCCCGAGCCGAAGAAGAAGGCCATCAAGTCGCGTCCGGCGTTCTCGCCCTCGCCCCTGATGCCCCTGACCCGCGACTTCGCCTTCGTGGCCGACAAGGCCAAGGCGGCGGGCGACCTGGTCAAGGCCGCGGCCGGCGCCGACAAGGCGCTGATCGACGCCGTGCGGGTGTTCGACGTCTACGAGGGCCCCGGCGTGCCGGACGGCGCCAAGTCGATCGCCCTCGAGGTGGTGGTCCAGCCGCGCGACAAGACCCTGACCGAAGCCGAGATCGAGGCCCTGTCGGCCAAGATCGTGGCGGCGGTCGAGAAGGCCGGCGGGAAGCTGCGGTCTTAGGATCAAAGGCCCTCCCCCTGTGGGGGAGGCGGCCCGAATGGGCCGGTGGGGGGAGCAGACCCGCGTCGGCGAACTCCCCCCTCCGTCGGCTTCGCCGACACCTCCCCCATGGGGGGAGGACCTATTGGGCGCCCGCCGCATATTTCTTGCGCACCCGGCTCCAATCGCCGCACGCGCCCGGCAAAGCCTTGCGCTAACCCTACGCCCACGCTAACTGTGTAATCGCACACGGAGTTTCGCCGCCATCATGCTCTCGCAGCTGGCCATGAACGTTCTGATCGCCACCGGCCTCACCGCCGGCGTCGCGATCTCGTGCGCGCGCGCCATTATGATGCAGGCCAAGATTAAAACCGTTCGTGTGCGAACGGGGCAGCACAGGCGCGCGGTCGACTAGACGACCAAAAAGCCGAAAGATCGCAAGATCCGCAAAGCCCCGCTTCCCACCAGGAGCGGGGTTTTTGCTGTGCGGTCATCGGTCCTCCCTTCAAACCAAAGGATCCGAGAACACCCATGAGCTACCTGCCTTCCCCACCCGCCTTCCACTCCGACCCCGAAGGCGTCACCGTCCACCAGCTGCTGCTGGCCGCCCAGGACGCCCCGTCCGCGCTGGAAGCCGTCCGCCAGGGCCTGGCCGACAGCGGCGCCGAGCTGTGCGGCCTGACGATGAAGCCGGTCGGCCAGATCGTCGAAGGGTCCTTGCGCGTCCGCCACCTCAGCGACCAGGCGGCTCGCCTGCTGGCCCGCGACCTGGCCGCCTGGCCCGGCGTCACCTCGGCCAGCGTCGAGCATCAGTGGGTGCGGCCTTGAGCCTCGCGGAGGCCGCCAAACCGGAGGGCGACAAACGCCGCCTCTTCCTGGTGATCGCCGACGACACGCCCGACGCCCTGATGCGGGTGCTGGGCGTGGCCAACGTCCAGCAGACCCGGCTGCGGGCCCTCACGGCCCAGCCGGACGGCGCGGGCCTCAGCATCCGACTGGAGCTGGACGACCAGGGCGACGAGCGGGCCCAGACCCTGGCCGCCCGCCTGTCGGCCTGCCCGTCGGTGCGCGGCGTCGGATTCGGCTGGCGCTAGGGTGTAACCTTTCGCCGGCCTGATCCGTATCTAGGGACAGGTTCCCCGGAGTTCCCCCATGATCCGCCGTCTCCTTGTCCTGATCGCCAGCTTCGCCGCCATCGTCCTGCCCGCCGACGTGCTGGCGGCCGGCAAGCCCGCCCCGCCCGCCACCGCCGTCTTCGCCGGCGGCTGCTTCTGGTGCATGGAGAACGACATGCGCGGCATTCCCGGCGTGCTGAAGGTCGAGAGCGGCTACACCGGCGGCCACGTCGACCGGCCCACCTATCGCGACGTGACCAGCGAGACCTCGGGCCACTACGAGTCGGTGCGCGTCACCTACGACCCGGCCAAGCTCGACTACGGCTTCCTGCTCTACAAGTACTGGAAGCTGGTCGATCCCACCGACGACGGCGGCCAGTTCTGCGACCGCGGCCCTTCGTACCGCCCCGCCGTGTTCGTCACGCCCGACCAGCGCCCGATCGCCGAAAAGTCCCGCGCCGAGGCCGCCAAGCGCCTGAAGACCGGCACGATGAAGGCCCAGATCCTGGACCTGAAGACCTTCTGGCCGGCCGAGGCCTATCACCGCGACTACGCTCGGAACCACTCGATCGAGTACCACGCCTACCGCATGGGCTGCGGCCGCGACCTGCGGCTGAAGCAGGTGTGGGGCGGCTAGACGTCGTCGCATCGGCTCGACTTCCCGGTGGGCTCATGCAAGCTCTAGCTTTCCCCTGACGAGCACCGCCATGTCCCGCCTTTCGCCGCCCCTGGTCGCCCTGGGCCTGTGCCTCCTGTCCGGCGGAGCGGCGACCGCGGAAGCGCTCGAGCCTCCCACGGTCGAGACGGCGCTGCGGATCGCCCAGGAAAAGGGCGGCGCCTGCACCGAGATCCGCGGCGGTCGTTCCGCGAGCCATCCCGCCCTCGTCATGACCGACGTCTGCCACGGCTGGAGGACCTTCGCCTGCGGCGACATGCTGTTCGTCGAGGCCGAGCCGGTGATCGAGGCCCAAGGCCAGGTGCTGTTCGTCGCCGAGGACAAGGCCGTCGACCTGGTGGCTCTGATCGATCGGGCGATGGACGCGCGGTGGCCAGGCAACTCACACCTGCACCTGGATTTCGGTGCACCCCGCTGCGACGGCGCGACCCTCGTGGCGCCGTTCACGGGGTCACACATGAAGCGCGGCGCTTCGGGATCAGCGGGCGCCCTCCAGGGACGGGTTCGCATCGTGGGGCCGACCCGCCAAGTCGTCGAGCTGGGCAAGCGCTGAGCGACACGAGAAATCCGAACGCGCCTTGCTAGCGCCGACCGCCCGGAAACTCAGGTCTTCCCCTGATTGACGCTCAGGCCGCTTGCCTCCGGAGTACGTCCAGCAAACGCGCCGCTGGACGAAGGCTGGAGATCGCACATGCCCCTGGAGAAGCGGTCGTTCGAGCACACGCTGGAAAAGGGGCTCTTCGCCTCGCGGTGGCTGATGGTCCCGATCTATCTGGGCCTGGTTTTCATGCTGGGCTTGCTGGTCGTCGTCTTCTTCCGGGAACTGGCCCACGACCTGCCCAAGGCCCTGGGCTCCAAGCCCGAGTTCGCGATCATCCTGGCCCTGTCGCTGATCGACCTGTCCCTGACCGGCAACCTGCTGCTGATCGTCATCCTGGCCGGCTACGAGAACTTCGTCTCGCAGATCGAGACCAACTCCGGCGACCGGCCCAGCTGGATGGGCCGGGTCGACTATTCGGGCATGAAGATGAAGCTGATCGCGTCCGTCGCCGCGATCTCCGCCGTTTCGGTGCTCAAACTGTGCCTGAAGATGAGCGAGGACCCCGATGTGGAGTTCGACCAGATCCGGCTGGGCTGGCTGGTCGGGATCCACGTGGCGTTCATCGTTTCCGGCGTGTTGATGGCCACGATGGACTGGATCTCCGGCAAGGTCACCCGGCACTGAACCTTCCTCGTCCACGAGCCGTTGTGCCGGCTGGACCGCCGGGAGACGACCATGCGCGTGCGCCTCGAGACGCGGCTGGACTACGACTTCCCCGAACGGGTGGAATCCCTGCTGCAGATCGAGGCCGCCGTGGCCGACGACCAGACGGTGGTCGAGGAGCGCCTGGTCTTCGATCCGCCGGTCCAGGTCACCCGCCGCGACGACCCGGTCTCGGGCGAGCGCCGGGTGGCCTTCACCCACCAGGGGCGGCTGGCGATCGCCTATGACGCCGTCGTCGAGATCGACCACCGTGATATGGCCCTGGCCGAGGCCGCCCAGCACCCCATCGCCGAGCTGCCGATCGACACCCTGCCCTATCTGCGCGGCAGCCGTTACTGCCCGTCCGACACCTTCGAGACCATCGCCGACCAGAAGTTCGGCGTCCTGAAGGGCGGCGCGCGGGTGGCCGCCGTCGCCGCCTGGATCGCCGGCCACCTCGAATACCGGATCGGCTGCAGCGACGCCCGCACCACGGCGCTCGAGACCTATGTCCAGCGGGCGGGCGTATGCCGCGACTTCGCCCACCTGGCCATCACCCTGTGCCGGGCCAGCGACATCCCCGCCCGGGTGGCCAGCGTCTACGCCCTGACCCTGGAGCCGCCCGACTTCCACGCCGTGGTCGAGGTGTTCGTCGGCGGCCGCTGGCGCCTGCTGGACCCGACGGGCCTGGCGCCGATCGACGGCCTGGTCCGCATCGCCTACGGCCGCGACGCGGCCGACGTGGCGTTCCTGACGATCTTCGGCAAGGCGACCATGGTGGCGCAGAGCGTGACGGTGACGGCGGTCTAGACCGTCTTCTTCCGCCGCGCCTTCGGCTTCTTCCTGAAGAACCGCTCGAACAGCACGAAGGCCGCCGGCAGGGTCAGCAGGAACGAGACGAGACCCACCCCGCCCTTGGCGATCAGCACCGTGGCCTTGGGCACGCCGTAGATCGTGAACACCTTGACCGGCAGCAGGATCTGCGGGTCCGCCCCCTGCGGCTGGCCGTTGGCCGAGATCGGGATGGCCTTGAAGGTGGCCGGGCTGACGTTGAACCGCACCAGCAGCACGTGGTCGCCCTCGGCCTTGGGCGAGACGATCCATTTGACCCGCTCGACGCCGGTGGCGGCGATGCGCTGGACGTCGAACTCGTGGGTCGGGGCCGGGGTGATCGCCAGGTCCGCGCCGCTGAGCTCGACCTTCATGCCGGCCGGCGGCTGGACGTAGCCGTAGGCGTGGTCATAGGCCTTGTCGTAGACGTCGCCCGGCCCGCCCTTGGCCGCCCCGGTCCAGTGCGTGTCGCCGGTGGTGTACTCGGCCTCCAGCACCCCCTCCTCGTTCTCGCGGATCGTGCGGGGATACTTGATGTTCAGCCAGCCGATGGTCGCCCCGCCGGGGTCATGGACGACGAAGCGCGAGGCGGCGGGGACCTGGGCGGACGGCGGGGCGGTCGACGTCGTCCGCGCGTCGATCAGCCGGGGCAGGAAGACGGCGCAGACCAGCGCCAGCAGCAGCCAGACGAACCAGGTACGCTTCAGCCGCTCGAACATGGCGCTTCCCTGCGGGCGAGCGCGCCGAGGGCGAACGGTCGGCCGTCGACCGACGGACCGCTCCAGGCGGACTCATTCTCGTTGGGATTGATATTGCAAGGGAACTCGCGCGAATCCAAGCGCTAGGTCTGGGGTGTTCGCGCCCGCTTGCCCCCACCTGGCGGCTTCGCCGCCTGTCCGCCCCCGTAGGGGGCGGAGCCACGCGCGCGGCCGCTATCGAGGCTCTTCCCCCTATGGGGGAAGACGACCGCGAAGCGGTCCGTAGGGGGCAAGTGGCGAGAACCACCGCCCTCAAAGAAGGTTAGAACGGCAGGATGTTCCGTTGCCGGCTATAGGCCAGGTAGCCGACGTTGGCGCCCAGGCGCAGGCCCACGCCGGCGCGGATCGGGGCCAGGGTGATGGTGTCGGCCTTCTGATAGTTCACGCCCAGGCCGCCCACCAGGTAGGCCGAGCCCTCGACGCCCGGGAAGCGGCGGAAGATCGCGTCCGGATACTGCAGGTTATAGCACAGGGTGAAGACCCGGCTGGCGTTGCCGCCCCAGTCCCAGCCCACCGACGGCCCCTGCCAGAACACCTCCTGGGTGTCGCGGCCCTTCATGTACAGCAGGCCCCGGCCATAGCGCAGGCCCACGCCGATGGCGCCCGAGCCCTCCTCGCCGGCGACGTAGCCGGTGGGCTGGCCGTTGTCGCGGAAGGCGCGCTCGATCACCGCCCCGATGCTCTCGGCGGTCACGCCCAGGAAGTCCGAGCCGCTGCGGATCATCTCGTCGGCCGAATAGGTCTGGGCGCGGCCGGTGTCGTACTGCGACTTGGCCGGCGGAGCGCCCGGTTGCTCCTGGGCCGTGCTGGCGCAGGCGCTCAGCCCGGCGGTGGCGATGCCCGAAAGGATCAGCTTGCGGCGGTCCATGGTCTCTCTCGCGATTCTGACAGTCTTGACTGTCTCAACCCATTGAGTCGGGTTTGCGGCCTGGAACTTAATGGCGAGTTAACCATCCCTCCCCCTGTGGGGGAGGTGTCGCCTGCAGGGCGACGGAGGGGGAAGTGATCGGATGACGGCCGGGTTCCGGATAATCGATCCCGGAACTCCCCCCACCGGCCTTCGCCCGCCTCCCCCACAGGGGGAGGGACTTCGCAACGACCCTCGCGAATGCCCGCAAATATGCTAGACGCAGCGCCATGACTTCGACGCCTCTCGACAAGATCCGCAATTTTTCCATCGTCGCGCACATCGACCATGGCAAGAGCACCCTTTCCGACCGTCTGATCCAGACCACCGGCGGCCTGACCGCGCGCGAGATGAGCGCCCAGGTGCTGGACAACATGGACATCGAGAAGGAGCGCGGCATCACCATCAAGGCGCAGACCGTGCGCCTGAACTACAAGGCCAATGACGGCGAGACCTATGTCCTGAACCTGATGGACACCCCCGGTCACGTCGACTTCGCCTACGAGGTGTCGCGCTCGCTGGCCGCCTGCGAAGGCTCGATCCTGGTCGTCGACGCCTCGCAGGGCGTGGAAGCCCAGACCCTGGCCAACGTCTACCAGGCCATCGACAACAACCACGAGATCGTCCCGGTCCTCAACAAGGTTGACCTGCCGGCCGCCGACGTCGATCGCGTGAAGGCCCAGATCGAGGAGGTCATCGGCCTGGACGCCTCGGACGCCGTGGAGTGCTCGGCCAAGACCGGCGTCGGCATCCCCGACGTGCTGGAAGCCATCGTCACCCGCCTGCCCGCCCCCAAGGGCGACCGCAACGCCCCGCTGAAGGCCCTGCTGGTCGACGCCTGGTACGACGCCTATCTGGGCGTGGTCGTGCTGGTGCGCATCTTCGACGGCACGCTGAAGGCCGGCCAGCAGGTCCGCATGATGCAGACCGGCGCCACCCACAAGCTGGACAAGGTCGGCGTCTTCACGCCCAAGGCCACCGACGTGGCCGAGCTGGGCCCAGGCGAGGTCGGCTTCTTCACCGCCTCGATCAAGGAAGTGGCCGACGCCGCCGTCGGCGACACCATCACCGACGAGAAGAAGCCCACCTCCGAAGCCCTCAAGGGGTTCAAGGAAGTGGTCCCGGTGGTGTTCTGCGGCCTGTTCCCGGTCGACGCCGCCGACTTCGAGGACCTGCGCGCCGCCGTCGGCAAGCTGCGCCTGAACGACGCCAGCTTCACCTACGAGATGGAAAGCAGCGCCGCCCTGGGCTTCGGCTTCCGCTGCGGGTTCCTGGGCCTGCTGCACCTGGAGATCATCCAGGAGCGCCTGAGCCGCGAGTTCGACCTCGACCTGATCGCGACCGCCCCGTCGGTGGTCTACAAGATCAACATGCGCGACGGCTCTCATATGGAGCTGCACAATCCGGCCGACCTGCCCGACGTGATGCAGATCGAGAGCATCGCCGAGCCCTGGATCAAGGCCACGATCTTCACCCCGGACGAATATCTGGGCGGCATCATCAAGCTCTGCCAGGACCGTCGCGGCGTGCAGCGCGAGCTCTCCTACGTCGGCAGCCGCGCCATGATCATCTACGACCTGCCGCTGAACGAGGTTGTGTTCGACTTCTACGATCGCCTGAAATCGATCTCCAAGGGCTACGCCAGCTTCGACTACCAGCTGGAGGACTACCGCGTCGGCGACCTGGTGAAGATGTCGATCCTGGTCAACGCCGAACCGGTCGACGCCCTGTCGATGCTGGTCCACCGCGACCGCGCCGAAAGCCGGGGCCGGGGCATGTGCGAGAAGATGAAGGAGCTCATCCCCCAGCACATGTTCGTCATCCCGATCCAGGCGGCCATCGGCGGCCGGATCATCGCCCGCGAGACCGTGCGGGCCCTGCGCAAGGACGTCACCGCCAAGTGCTACGGCGGCGACGCCAGCCGCAAGCGCAAGCTGCTGGACAAGCAAAAGGCCGGCAAGAAGCGGATGCGCCAGTTCGGCAAGGTCGAGATCCCGCAGGAAGCGTTTATCGCGGCCCTGAAGATGGACGAGGATTGATCCGAGGGAGCTGAGTTAGCGCCATGCTGCGCCTCTCGAACCTTAGCCTGCCTCTGGACCACCCGCTCGAAGACATCGGGCCCGCGATCTGCCGCCGCCTGGGAATCCCCGAGCGCGACCTGATCGGCTGGACCATCGCCCGCCGCGCCCATGACGCGCGGAAGAAGGCGGCGATCCTGATGGTCTATACGGTCGACATCGAGCTGCGCGACGAGGCGGCCGTGCTGGAGCGTTTCGCCGGCGACAGCCAGGTGCGGCTGCGGCCCGATGCCGACTATCGCCTGGTGGCCCGGGCGCCCGAGGGCTTCGACGGCCCGCGTCCGGTCGTCATCGGCGCCGGCCCCTGCGGGCTGTTCGCCGGGCTGATCCTGGCCCAGATGGGCTTCAAGCCGATCATCCTGGACCGGGGCAAGGTGGTGCGCGAGCGCACCAAGGACACCTGGGGCCTGTGGCGCAAGAGCGTGCTGAACCCGGAGTCCAACGTCCAGTTCGGCGAGGGCGGCGCGGGCACCTTCTCGGACGGCAAGCTCTACAGCCAGATCAAGGACCCCCGCCACCTGGGCCGCAAGGTGCTGGAGGAGTTCGTCGCGGCCGGCGCGCCCGAAGAGATCCTGACCGAGGCCCACCCCCACATCGGCACCTTCCGCCTGGTGCACATGGTCGAGCAGATGCGAGCCCTGATCGAGAGCCTGGGCGGCGAGTACCGCTGGCAGCACCGGGTCGAGGACTTCGACATCGAGACCGCCGCCGACGGCTCGCGCAAGCTGAAGGGCCTGCACATCGCGGGCGGCGACTATCTGGCGGCCGAGCACGTGGTGCTGGCCGTCGGCCACTCGTCGCGCGACACCTTCCAGACCCTGTACGACCGGGGCGTCCACATCGAGGCCAAGCCGTTCTCGATCGGGGTGCGGATCGAGCATCCGCAGTCGTGGATGGACAAGGCCCGCTTCGGGGCCTGCGCCGGCCACCCGGACCTGGGCGCGGCGGACTACAGCCTGTCGCATCACTGCAGCAACGGCCGCACGGTCTACAGCTTCTGCATGTGCCCGGGCGGCACGGTGGTGGCCGCGACGTCCGAGCCGAACCGCGTCGTCACCAACGGCATGAGCCAGTATTCGCGCAACGAGCGCAACGCCAACTCCGGCTTCGTGGTGGCCATCGATCCCGAGCGCGACTATCCCGGCCACCCGCTGGCCGGCATCGAGTTCCAGCGCAAGTGGGAGAGCCTGGCCTTCACGGCGGGCGGCGGCGACTACAGGGCCCCGGCCCAGAAGGTCGGCGACTTCCTGGCCCGCCGGCCGTCCGAGGAGCTCGGCGTGGTCGAGCCCTCGTACAAGCCGGGGATCAAGATGACCGACCTGGCCGAATGCCTGCCGCCGTTCGTGCTGGAGGCCATGCGCGAGGCCCTGCCGGTGTTCGGCCGCCAGATCGCCGGCTACGACCATCCCGACGTGCTGATGACGGGCGTCGAGACCCGCACCTCCTCGCCGATCCGCATCACCCGCGGCAAAGACTTCCAGAGCCTCAACGTCGCCGGCCTGTTCCCGGCCGGCGAAGGCGCGGGCTATGCCGGCGGCATCCTTTCGGCGGCCGTGGACGGGATCAAGGTCGCCGAAGCGGTGGCGGCTTCCTATGTTGGAAGCGTCGCCTAGACCGCTCCATCGAGACGGAGACCCCCATGCTCAAGATCCTCGGCCGCACCTCCTCGCTGAACGTCCGCAAGGTGCTGTGGACCTGCGACGAGCTGGGCCTGGCCTATGAGCGCGAGGACTGGGGGACGGGCTTCGCCTCGACCCGGTCGCCCGAATTCCTGGCCCTGAACCCCAACGGCCTGGTGCCGGTGCTGATCGACGAGCAGGGCGCGCTCTACGAGAGCAACACCATCTGCCGTTATCTGGCCGCCCGCTTCGGCCATGGCCACCTGCTGCCGGTGGAGCCGCGTCACCGCGCCGGGGTCGAGCAGTGGATGGACTGGCAGGCCACCACCCTGAACCCGACCTGGGGCTACGCCTTCCTGGCCCTGGGCCGCCCGACGCCGGGCTACGACAATCCCGAGAAGATCGCCGCCAGCGCCCAGGCCTGGAACAAGGCCATGGCCATCCTCGATCAGCGCCTGGACCAGACCGACGCCCACGCCGCCGGCCACGACTTCACCCTGGCCGACATCGTGCTGGGCGTCTCGGTCCATCGCTGGGTGCGCACCCCGATCAACCACGCCGACCTGCCGGCGGTGCGGGCCTATTACGCGCGCCTGAAGGACCGTCCGGAGTTCGGGCGCTGGGCGCTGGACGAGGTTCCTTAGCACCCGCGATTACCCGAACCCCGCACGCCACGTCTCTGCTTCCAACACGACGTGATCACCAAGCGGCGGAGTCAGTGTGAAAACTCTGGGGGCTCGGTGGAAATCGTAGAGGCGGTAGAGCCTGAACGCGTCAGGCCGCTCGCGTGACAATGCTTCTTCATTGCGAGTCAGGAAAAACGGCGTCCGATCCGAGCCAGTTGTAGTCTTCACTTCGATAAGCCGCTCTGAGCCCGATAGCTCAAAGGAAGCGATATCGTAGCCAGCTCCGTCGCCATCCTCCTGAGCGGTCCAGCGAACCTTGCGCGCGAGATCGGCACGATCGGCGCTACGCAAACGTTGTTGCTCGGCGAAGAAGACAGCCTCCTCCCCCGCCTTCCCGAGGGCGCGGTTTCGAAAATCACGCGCCACCGGGTCGAACTTCCGAACCAATCGCTCCAACGGCTCCGAACGGAGCTTCGCCTTGGCGACAAGGGGCGGGGGCTCGGTCTCAAAAAGAGTCGGCGGTTCTGAAAAGCCATCTTGGGTAGGAGCCAAGACAGGTACTTCGAGCACCTCAGGATGAGCGCTTAGGTATCGCGCAACCGCGTCTACCAGAGCGTCCTGATAGTGATCCTTGGCCTTGTATCCCTGGATCGTGGGGTGTCCTAACTCGGTCAGCACTGCCGAGATGTTCATATGCTTGTACTCGACCGAGCGATTGGTTCGGTCGACATGCTGCATCAACGCGGCACGATGGTGCGCTTTGACGAATGGGCGGCCTTCCAGTTGCGCGGCTAACATCGCAAAGTGATCAGCGACAATGAGATCGAGCTCAGTCTCGCCCCAGGGTGTGCCAATGAGATTCTGGTCCGCCACAGCTTTACCGTGCCGTATCCCGGAGCACTTGAGAAGCCAAAGCGTCTCTGCTTGGCCGACGTCTGATCAACTCGCCAGCTTCCGCGTCTTGGCGAACGGACTAAGCCCCAGCCAGGACTGCATGTTCGACGCCAGCTCGGCGTCCCCCGTCAGGTGCATGCGCTGGCTGTCCAGGGCGGCGCGGACGGTGTCCACGCCCATCCAGATGCCGGTCATGGTCTTCAGATCGCAGGCCACGTAGAGGTCGACGTCGAAGCCGGGCTCGACCGAGCACAGGTCGATCGGCGCGCCGGCCTTGGCCGCGTCAGGCTCGACGATCAGCCACCAGGAGCGGTCGACGGCGGCCTGCTCGGCGTAGAGGAACTGGATCACGCTCCGCCGCCGGGGCATGGGCTCCAGGTCGAGGTGGCGGCGCATGTCCCACATCAGGAGGGAGGCGTCGAGCTGCTGCAGCGACAGCTCGCTGGTCACCCAACGCTGGCCCCAATGGCCCATGGCCCCGACCAGGGTCTCCAGCTCCTGGCCGGCCGGCGTCAGGTGATATTCCAGCACCCCGCTGTCGCGGCCGGCCACGCGGCGCACCACGCCGTGGTCCTCCAGGTCGCGCAGGCGCTGGACCAGCAGGGCCGGCGACATCCGCGGCACGCCGCGCCTCAGGTCGTTGAACCGGGTCGAGCCGGCCACCATCTCGCGCAGCAGCACCACCGTCCACCGCGTGCACAAAATCTCGGCCGCCATCGCGACAGGACAGAACTGCCCGTAGCTGCGCTGCGACATCGCCACCTCCCGAAGACATAACGATGTTAGATTAAGCCCACCGTGCCGGGCGGACTAGTTCAGTGACTGTACCGGCCAGATTCAGTTGCTGAACTAGCTGGCCGGTCGCCCGCCTGGGCAAGGTCGCGGAACCGGCGGGCGAAGGACCCGCCTTCGACAACAGGGTTCAAGACATGCCGCTCGACACCGCGACTCCGGAAATCACCGCCTCGATCGACTGGCTGGCGCGCGCCGACGCGCTGGCCCAGATCATCGCGGCCCAGGCCGCCGCCCACGACGCCGACGACAGCTTCGTGGCCGACGCCTACGCCCAGCTGAAGGCGCAGGGCTTCTTCAAGGCCCTGGTCCCCATCGAGTTCGGCGGCGGCGGGGCGAGCGTCGCCGAGGTCTGCCGGGTGATCCGCCGCCTGGGCGCGGCCTGCGGCTCCACCGCCCTGGCCTTCGCCATGCACAGCCACCTGGTCGCCGCCGCCGCGTGGCGCTGGCGCAAGCAGGGCGCGCCGACCGAGGGCCTGCTGAAGCGCGTGGCGGCCGAGGACCTGGTGCTGGTCTCCAGCGGCGGGTCGGACTGGCTGGCCAGCGGCGGGACGGCGGTCAAGGTCGAGGGCGGCTTTGCGATCACCGCCCGCAAGGCCTTCTCCAGCGGCTGCCTGGCCGGCGACCTGCTGTCGACCAGCGCGGTGTGGAACGATCCGGAAGGCGGCCCCACGGTGCTGCATTTCGCCGTGCCGCTGAAGGGACCGGGCGTCGAGATCATCGAGACCTGGCGCACCCTGGGCATGCGCGGGACGGGTTCGCACGACGTGGTGCTGACCGATGTCTTCGTGCCCGAGGCGGCGATCTCGGGCCGCCGGCCCAGCGGGCCGTGGCATCCGCTGTTCCACATCATCGGCATGATCGCCTTCCCCCTGATCTATTCGGCCTATCTGGGCGTGGCCGAGGGCGCGCGGGCCCAGGCGCTGGAACTGGTGGGCCGCAAGTCGCCCGACGCCGCCGCGGCCGAGCTGGTCGGGTCGATCGAGAACGCCTTCGCCGGCGCCGAGATGGCCTGGGAGCGGATGGTCGACACCGCCGAGACCGGCGTCCCTGGTCCCGAGACCACCAGCCGCGTCATGATCGGCCGCACCCTGCTGGCCCAGAACGCGATCGCCACGGTCGAGCGGGCCATGGAGGCGGCGGGCGGGGCGTCGTTCTATCGCGACACGGGGCTGGAGCGGGCGTTCCGCGACGTCCAGGGCGCGCGCTTCCATCCCCTGCAGGACGGACCGCAGCGGCGCTATTCGGGCAGGATCGCGCTGGGCTGGGACATCGACGCCTGATCTTGGGACGCCTGATCCTGGGAAACCTGCGGCTGGCCCCGCACCCGGAACACCCGGGCCTCGCGGGCCACGTCGTACAGGCGATAGACGATGAACGCCCCCGGCTGGGCTTCGCGGAGGGCGTCCTCGGCGGGGGTCAGCCGGAAGGGCGTGGCCGGGCCGCCGGTGGTGGTCTTGACCGCGATCAGGCGCGGGGCGCCGGTGCGGCTGAAGCTGACCAGGTCGCAGCCTTCCGGATCGGTCGGCTGGATCAGGCGCACCTGCTCGGCCAGGTCCGCCCGGCCGCGCTCCTCCAGCCGGCGCTGCTCGTAGACCGGGGCGGCGGCGACGCCGATCCGGGCCAGCATGCGGGCCTCCAGGTCGCGGGCGGCGGGGTCGAACTTGGCGACCAGCCGCTCGGTGCGTTCGCTGGGCGGCGCGTGGTGGGCCCGCGACGGCGCGCCCTCGGCCAGGGTCGGGGCGACCGAGCGGCCCAGCAGGGCCGGCGGCTGAGCCAGGTCCTTGAGGGCCGCGGGCTTGGCGGTCAGGCAGCGGTCCACCGAATCCACCAGGCCGTCGCCGAAGTCCCAGCGCGGCGGATGGTCCTTCAGGATGGGCAGGCCGATCAGGGTCAGCACCGCCGAGATCTCGCCCTGCAGGAAGGTGATCGCCCCGCCCGAGCGGTTGGTGACGAAACGCAGGGCGCGCTGATGGTTGGCCGGATCGTAGGCGCGACCGGTCATCACCTTGTCGAGCATGACCAGGTAGTCGCCGACCACCATGTCCTGCTCGGCCTCGTTCCAGGTCTTGCCGTTGATCGCCGAGTCGCCCACGCGGCGACGATGCCCGATGCGGGAGCGCAACGCCAGGATTGGGTCGCCATGTTGCTCGCCGGCCTCCGGACAGATCGCCCGGAGCATGCTAGAAGCCCGCCATGACCGACCAGCCCGAAGATCCCAACGAGACCCCGATCCAGCGCGCCCTGCGCCTGAAGAAGGCCGCCCTGGCCGCCAAGCCGAAGCCGCCGCGGGGCGGCCGGTTCCAGCGCGAGCAGGCCGCCGCGGCCGCCTCGAGCAGCAAGAGCAAGCCCTGGATGACGCGCTAGCGTGCGAAGCGGCGCCTTGAGAACGCCGTGCTTTGACCACACCTTGCGGATCATGCGCGCCCTTCCCCTCGTCCTGCTCCTGAGTCTCGCGGCCGGCCCCGTCCTGGCCCAGGCCGGCAAACCGCCGACGAAGCCCCCCGCCGAGACGCCGACGCCGGTCTCGCCCGTCACGGTCATGCCGCCGACCGAAAAGCCCAAGCTGGTCGCGACCTGGCCCGAGAACGGCCAGACGGTGGCCCCGGGCGTGCTGGTGCTGAAGATGGTGTTCGACCAGCAGATGACGCCGCGCGACTTCGCCTACGATCTGGGCAGCGCGGGCGGCGACAAGCTGGACTGCCTGCGGACCCCTCGCCTGCTCAACGACGCCAAGACCTTCGTCCTGCTGTGCACGGCCCTGCCGGGCAAGACCTACGCCGTCGCCCTGAACCCGGCCGCGCCCGGCGGTCCGGCCTTCAGCAACCTGGCCGAAAACCGCGCCGCGCCCAGCAGCCTGTCGTTCACGACCGGGACCGGCGACCCGGTCACCAACCTGCGCGACGCGATGAAGGCCGCCGGGCTGGGCGGCCTGGACATGCCGGTCGACGAGGCGCCGGACGCCCGCAAGACGGCGCCCTGAGCCGAACCTGATCTGGGAAAAGGATGGGGGAGAGCCGGCCGAATTCGTGCGTCGGGACACCCCGGCCGGCTCTCGGCCTGCGGCTGGACACGCCCCGTCGGAAGTAGGCGGCCCGGCGCGTCGAGGGGAATCGGGGGAGGACACCTCGACGTCTGCAAGCCCGTTCAGGTTGCAACATCCGTATCGGGCCTGCCATCGGGTAAAACCCTAGAACGCGAGCGGTTAGTCCCGATCCGCGTTCGATCCGGCGCCGCGATCCGGCCAGAGCGGGATGACCCGGTGCTCGTCGTCGGCGCCCAGCGTCAGGCGCACGGTCAGGCCGAGGCCGCGGGATTCGTAGACCAAGTCCGCGCCCAGCTGGCGCGCCAGGCCGCGCACGACCCGGAAGCCGAGGCCGCCGTCGGTGAGCGGGTCGAAGTCCTCGCTCAGGCCCACGCCGTCGTCGGTCACCTCGACGACCAGGCCGCCGCCGGTCGACCGGCACGACACCAGGATGCGGCCCGCCACGCCGGTGGGGTGGGCGTATTTGAGGGCGTTGGTCACCAGCTCGCTGACGATCAGGGCCACGGGCGTGGCCTGGTCGGGCCGGACGACGCAGCCGCCGGCATCCCTGTGGGTGATGACGGTCTCGCCGGCGAAGCTGACGGTCTCCATCAGGCTGCGGCACAGCTTGGACAGGAAACGCCCCAGGTCGACGCGGCCGTCGCTCGAGCCCGGGCCATGCCCCGGCGCGGCCGACAGCAGGCGGTGCAGCTCGCCGACGGTCTCGATCCGGGTCGCCACTTCCTCCAGCGCGATGCAGGCCTCGCGGGCCGACAGGGGCTGACCGGACTTGTGAAGCCGCGTGGCCTGCAGCCGCGTATAGCCGGCGATCAGGGCCAGGTTGTTGGCGATGCGATGCTGGGCTTCGCTCAGCCGGTCGTCAGACCCGACATGGCGAACGGCCGCATCACCGAATTCTCGGTGCTCGACGTCCATGGCTCGGGGGCTTTCGGTAAGGCGGCAGGATATTCCGTCACCGCCAAGAAAACACAAATCGAGGTAAAAAGCGATGGTTTTGTTTGACGAAGAATCCGAGTTTTATTTAGTGATCACAATCACAACCCCCAATGTCGGAAACTCGACTGATCTTTGACTTAAATTCAGCCGATCAATCACTTGGCGTTAACTTAGTGAAAGGCGCTGAATGCACTTAATGAGTAAGTGGCCCATTCTTGGCCAGTTACGGCTTTGGCGTTATCATGGAACCCGGTGGCGGCCCTCGCGCGTTAGCTCCACCGAACTAGAGGAGAGCCGCCCCTTTTCCGGGGGCCGAGACCGATGAACGACCTGACCCGACCCGAACGCCTGCAGATCATGCTCACGCAGGATGAGCTCGCCGCGTTGGATGACTGGCGCTTCGCGCGCCGCATGCCCAGCCGAGCCGCCGCCGTGCGCGAATTGCTGAAGCGAGGCCTGGAGGCCGAAGGCGTCCAGCTCGCCGACGGCAAGATGCGCTCGCGCGACTTCGGCGTGGTGGACGGCCCGCTGCGCTCCGGCTCCAGCGGCGCGGACGGCGAAGGCTGACGCCAGGCCGGGCGTCATGCCTGGCCGTTTCCAGCCAAAGCTCGCCTTTCCCTAAGGTCCGCCTATCGCCGGCGGCGATCCGCGCTCATCATCGCCCCAAAACAAGGATCGGGGCGGAACATGATGCGGTGGATTGCGCGCGGCCTGCTGGCCGTCGTCGGCCTGGCCCTGGCGGCCGTGCTGGTGCTGATCGCGCTGGACCTGGCCGACCAGCCGCCTCAGCCCGACACCCAGGGCCTGATCGCCCGCGCCGACGCCTATGACGTCCATATCCGCCGCGACGAATGGGGCGTGCCGCACGTCCTGGGCAAGCACGATCCCGACGCCGCGTTCGGCCTGGCCTACGCCCAGTCCGAGGACGACTTCGCGACCCTGCAGTCGGTGGTGCTGGCCACGCGGGGGACGCTGGCGCGCCGTGACGGCCCCAAGGCGGCCGTCACCGACTATCTGGTGGGCCTGCTGGACGTCTGGCCGACGGTCGAGGCGGGCTATCCCAAGCTGCCGGCCGACCTGCGCGCCGTGCTCGAGGCCTATGCCGACGGGGCGAACTACTACGCCGCCACCCATCCGAAGGCCGTGACGCCGGGCCTGCTGCCGATGACCGGCAAGGACGTGCTGGCGGGCTTCGTGTTCAAGCAGCCGTTCTTCTACGGCCTGGACGGCGAGCTGAAGCGGCTGAACGCGCCGGAGGAGCCGCAGAAGGCCCCGCCGAAGGGCTCGAACGGCCTGGCCCTGGCGCCCTCGCGCACTGCCGACCACCTGCCCCGCCTGCTGGTCAATTCGCACCAGCCCTATACCGGTCCGGTCGCCTGGTACGAGGCCGTGGTCGAGAGCGGCGACGGCTGGCACGTGGCCGGCGGCTTCTTCCCCGGCGCGCCGTTCATGCTGCACGGCCACAACGCCAACCTGGGCTGGGCCAACACCGTCTCCAAGCCCGACCTGTTCGACGCCTATCGCCTGACGATCAATCCGCGGAACAAGAACCAGTACCGGCTGGACGGCGCCTGGCGCGACTTCCAGCGCCACGAGGTGAAGCTGAAGGTCCGGCTGTGGGGCCCGATCGTCATCCCGGTGACCAAGCAGGCCCTGCGCACCGTCCACGGCCCGGTGCTGGAGACCAAGCACGGCCTGTTCGCCCTGCGCTACGCCGGCATGGGCGAATACCGCCAGCCGCTGCAGTACTGGCGGCTGAACAAGGCGCGGAACCTGGCTGAATGGCGGGCCGGCATCGCCACCCACGCCCTGCCCAGCCTGAACTACATCTATGCCGACGCGGGCGGGAACATCGGCTTCGTCCACAACGGCCAGTATCCGAACCGCCGCGAGGGCGTCGACTGGAGCGGCGTGCTGCCGGGCGACCGCTCCGACCTGATCTGGCAGGGCTATCGTCCCGTCGACGCCATTCCCCAGCTATGGAACCCCAAGTCGGGCTACGTCTACAACTCCAACAACAGCCCGTTCCTGGCCAGCGATCCGGCCGACAACCTCAAGCCCGCCGACTTCCCGGCCAGCCAGGGCCTGCAGACCAACGTCACCAACCGCGCCCTGCGCATTCAGGAACTGGTCGGCGCCGATCCGGCGATCACCGACGAGGCGTTCCGGCGCTACAAGTTCGACATCACCTATTCGGAGCACTCGTCCGAGGTGACGATGATCAAGGCGCTGACGGCGCTCGATCCCGGGACCGACGCCGACCTCAAGGCCGCCCAGGCGATCCTGCGCGGCTGGGACCGGCGCACCGACGTCCACAACCGCGCCGCGGCCCTGGCCTCGCTGACGATCCAGCCGATCCTGGTGGCCCAGATCAACGGCGACACGCCGCCCGCCCCGATCGACAGCCTGAAGGCCGCCATCAAGACGCTGAAGACGAACTTTGGGCGCCTCGACCCGGAATGGGGCCAGGTCAACCGCATCCGCCGCGGCAAGGTCGACCTGCCCATCGACGGCGGGGCCGACACCTACCGCTCGGTCTGGGGCATCCCGCAGAAGGACGGCACGCTGACCGCCGACGCCGGCGACACCTTCATCATGTTCGTGCGCTGGGACGCGGCCGGGGCGGTGCATTCCGACAGCATCCACCAGTTCGGCTCGGCCACCCTGGACGCCGCCTCGCCCCACTACGCCGACCAGACCCCGCTGTTCGCGGCCATGCGCACCAAGCCGGTGCTGTTCACGGAAGACGCACTTCGAGGGCACGTGAAGGAGGACTACCGGCCCGGGAAGCGGTGAGCTCGCATTCGCTAGCGAACACCTCAAAAGGTTGTCATCCCGGAAGCCTCGCAGAGGCTGTCCGGGACCCAGGGGACTGGGTGGAAGCGGTGCGGTTCACCTGGATCCCGGACAAGCGCTGCGCGCTTTCCGGGATGACAACGGCTGGGGAAGCGGCAATTGGATCGGACCCAGCGCTAGCGCCCCGGCGCCATGACTTCGCCGTGGTCGCACGCTTGAACGTCGCCACGGGCCAAGGTTAAGGTCCGCCGCCATTCAACTCAGAGACCTCTCCATGCGCAAGATCGTGATCCTGGCCGCCGTGGCCGCCGCCCTGATGGTTTCGGCCTGCAACACCATCGCCGGCGTCGGCCAGGACGTCTCGGCCGCCGGCCGCGCCGTGACCAACACCGCCAAGGACGCCAAATAGTCGCAGGATCGAGGGTTGCGGGCTCCGGCCGACCGGAGTCCGCGAACCTCGGTATAGTTAAGCTGCTCCGCCGGGCGACGCCGCAACCGTCGCGTTTTCCCCAAGCGAACCGTGGCTTAGCCGCAGAACCCCAAAGCAGTCGTGGTTAACCCGCCCAGGTAACAGCGTTTCTACTCGCTCGCCTTTCGGGCGAATGCTTTGCGAAACCGTCGTTCATCTCAACGAAACCTGATTCAAAATGGCGCATGCGACCCCGCGCCCCCTTCCTTCAGGACCGTCGCGGAGGCATATGCACGCCCATGAACGACCAGCCGTCCTCCTCCAGCGCTCCGACGGTCAGCATGCTGACCGGCATGAAGCGCGGCGTGCGCCATCGCTGCCCCAACTGCGGCGAGGGCCGGCTGTACACGCGCTATCTGAAGGTCGACCTCGACTGCGAGGTCTGCGGCCATGACCTAGCGCGCTATCCGGCCGACGACGGCCCGGCCTATTTCACCATCCTGATCATCGGCCACCTGGTGGTTGCGCCGCTGCTGCTGTTCCCGTTCATCTGGAAGATGACGCCGGCCCTGGTGGTGCCGCTGACCGTGCTGCCCCTGGCCGGCCTGACCCTGCTGCTGCTGCCCCGCGTCAAGGGCGCGGTGATCGGCGCCCTGTGGGCCGTGGGCCTGCGCAAGGCCGAGGACTGCCCCGGCGGCTGACGTCGCCCTGAAAGCGCGCGACAGGCGATCAATCGCCACGACGCGCGCCATGGTTGCCAACCAGCGCCGATAGGGCGAGGATCGGACCATCCGCCGGGGAGGCGTGAAATGGCCGGCCTGCTCGTCCTGCTCATCCTTGTCGCCATCGCGGCCGCGGGCCTTCCCGACCGGCCGCTCACGCGCCGCCTCGCCCGGGGTCCGGCCACGCTCCTGGCCCTGGTCGCGCTGATCCTGGCCGGCTGCGACGCCCGCTACGAGGCGGCCAGCGAGGCGCCTCACCCCTCGCCCTGCGCCGCCGAGACGCCCGACCCGGCCTGCGACGACGCCGAACGCGCCAGCTACCTGGCCGACCTGGCCCGGCGGCAGATCCGCACCCTGCCCGTCCTCGTCGGCTGGCGCGACCAGCTGCCCTGGGGCCGGCAGACGCCGATCACCGCCGTCATCGCCTCGGCGGACCGTGCGGCGGCCGTCGCCGCCCTCGACAGCGCCACCGCCAAGAGCGGGGCCCATGTCGAGGAAAAGCCCGTCGCGATCGGCCGCCGGGTGCGCGCCGAACTCTCCGGGCTGGAGGTCGAGATCGACAAGCCCGAGCAGGTCCGCGACGTCACCGCCCTGCAGAACGTCACCTTCGTCTGGCTGGTCAAGCCGACCCGCCCGGGCCGGACCACCCTGACCTTGCGCATCTTCAACGAACTGGTCACGCCCGACGGACCGATCGAGTTGGAACGCCCGGCCCTGGTCCACGAGATGTCGGTGAAGATCGGCCTGCTGGACTGGCTGTCGTGGCAGATGGACCGCATGAAGGGCCTGCAGTGGGTGATCGGCGGCCTGCTGGCCCTGCTAGGAACCGCCTTCGCCAACCGCGCCAAGCTGCGCCGCTGGTGGCGGCGGAGCCATCCGCCCGCACCTCCGCCCCCGCCCGCGCCGCCGCCCCCCTGAAGCTCCGCTCGCGGAACCTTGGCCGCGCTTCTCGCATTCCCTCCGCCTAACCCCGGCGCGCAGGGCGCACGAATGCAACGGAGACGGACATGCTCGGCACGATCCTCATCATCATCCTGATCCTGGCCCTGATCGGCGCGCTGCCGACCTGGGGCCACAGCCGCTCGTGGGGCTATTTCCCCTCCGGCGGCCTGGGCCTGATCCTGGTCATCATCATCATCCTGGTCCTGCTCGGCAGGATCTAGCGACCCAAAGCCTGCTGGGGACACGCGCCCGCGCGTGTCCCCGATCGCACCCCCTCCCCGGGCGACCGATGTTCGCCTAAGGTCGTCGCAAGGATGACCTGAGGGGGGCCAGATGACCGACACCGCCGCGACGGCGACGCCGCCCCTCAGCGCCTGGCGGCGCACCCGGGCCATCCTCGGCGGATCGGCCGGCAACCTGGTCGAGTGGTACGACTGGTTCGCCTACGCCGCCTTCTCGATCTATTTCGCCAAGGTCTTCTTCCCCAAGGGCGACCAGACCGCCCAGCTGATGCAGACCGCCGCCATCTTCGCCGTCGGCTTCGGCGCGCGGCCCGTCGGGGCCTGGCTGATGGGCCTCTACGCCGACCGCAAGGGCCGCAAGGCCGGCCTGACCCTGGCGGTGGGCCTGATGTGCGTGGGCTCGCTGATCATCGCCCTCTGCCCCGGCCACGCCACGATCGGCGACGCCGCCCCGGTGATCCTGCTGCTGGCCCGCCTGCTGCAGGGCCTGTCGGTGGGGGGCGAGTACGGGGCCAGCGCCACCTATATGAGCGAGATGGCCGGGCGGAAGCGCCGCGGCTTCTGGTCCAGCTTCCAGTACGTGACCCTGATCATGGGCCAGCTGGTGGCGGCCCTGGTGCTGGTGATCCTGCAGAACAGCCTGAGCAAGGCCGACCTGGCCGAGTGGGGCTGGCGCATCCCGTTCTTCGTGGGCGCGGCCCTGGCCGTGGTGGTGTTCTGGATCCGCACCGGCATCGAGGAGAGCATCTCGCACCAGAACGTCACGGCGCCCCGCGATCCCGTCAGCCGCCGGCAGATCGCCTGGGTGACCGGCCTGCTGCTGGCCACGGTGGCGTCCATGGTGTGGAGCTTCACCGAAGCCGCGTTCGCCGCCACGGCCCAGTACGGCGCGGTCGTCCTGCTGGTCGCCACCTATGTGGCCCTGGCCGCGCCCCTGGTCTCGCGCCATCCCAAGCAGACCCTGGCGATCATCGGCCTGACCGCCGCCGGCTCCTTGGCCTTCTACGCCTACACGACCTACATGCTGAAGTTCCTGGTCAACACGGCCGGCTTCGACAAGGCCACGGCCGGGGCGGTGAACCTGGCCACCCTGGCCGGCTTCATGCTGATCCAGCCGCTGTTCGGCTGGGCGTCGGACCGCCTGGGCCGCAAGACGATGCTGGTCTTCGCCTTCGGGGTGGGCGCCCTGATCGCCTGGCCGGTGTTCACCCTGACCGCCAAGGCCGGCAGCCCCCTCGTCGCCTTCGGCCTGATCTTCGCGGCCCTGTTCGTCCAGTCGGGCTACACCTCGATCAGCGCCGTGGTGAAGGCCGAGCTGTTCCCCACCCACGTGCGCGCCCTGGGCGTGGCCCTGCCCTACGCCATCGGCAACGCCGCGTTCGGCGGCACGGCTGAGTACGTCGCCCTGTGGTTCAAGTCCGAGGGGATGGAGAGCGGCTTCTACCTCTATGTGGCGGCGATCATGGCCGTGGGCCTGACCGTCTCGCTGCTGCTGAAGGACACGGGCAAGCACAGCCTGATCCTCGAGGACTGATACCGCTCACAGCTTGGCCCCTCCGGCCCTCTTTCATCGACTCTCGTTATCGACCTAAGTTCGCGCCATGGCTTCTTCGCTCACCCACGCCCTGTCCAAGCAGTTCCTGGCCATGCCGGTCATCGACCTGGTCGTCCTGGCCTTCTTCCTGTTCTGCTGGCTGTTCTACGAGCCGATGCTCAAGCAGCTGGGCAAGGAGAAGAACGTCATCAACACCGACATGACGGTGATCCGGCGGCGGTGGATGGCCGAGATGGCGGTGCGCGAGGTGGCTCTGCTGGATGGCCAGTTGCTGGGCCACGCGATCAACTCGGCCTCGTTCTTCGCCTCGTCGAACCTGATCCTGATCGCCGCCGCGGCCGGGGTGCTGTTCGGCGGCGACAGCGCGCTCAAGAGCATCGAGGGCATAGCCGTCCTGGCCCCGGCCTCGGCCCTGGTGTTCCAGATCAAGCTGGGCGTGGTGCTGGTCGCCCTGGCGCGCGGCCTGCTGGACTTCATCTGGGCCATCCGCCAGATGAACTACTGCCTGGCCGCCATCGGCGCGGCCCCGATGTGGGCCCCGCGCGCGGTGCTGGAAGAGTACGCCGAGGCGGCGGGCGCGATCCTCAACCCGGCCCTGTCGGCCTTCAACGCCGGGGTGCGCGGCTACTATTTCGCGCTGGCGGCGGCGGCCTGGCTGCTGGGCCCGATCGCCTTCGCCGTGGCCACCGGCGGGGCCATGGCCCTGCTGCTCTGGCGCCAGCGCCGCAGCCCCGCCTCGGCCGCCGTGCGCAAGATCCGCCACATCCTCGAACACCAGCCGGTGGTCGTGGGCCCGCACCTGGCGGGCAAGGACAGCGAGCAGGTTTAAACTCGGAGCCACGCTTACTTGCCCCCTACGGATCGCTTCGCGATCGTCTTCCCCCATAGGGGGAAGAGCCTGCTTGGCGGGCGCGGCGCGAAGGCTCCGCCCCCTGTGGGGGCGGACAGACCGCGAAGCGGTCAGGTGGGGGCAAGTGGGTGAGCCGCTCTACCTACAGCCCCAACTCCGCCCGCGCCTTCTTGGTCAGCTTGGCGGCGATCAGCGCGTGCGCCGTCTTCAGCCAGTCGGCCACCTCGGCCTCGTCGGCGGCCGCCAGGTCGTAGAACCGCACCCACTTGGCCCGGGCCATGTAGGGCGCGGGCACGCCGGGGCCGGTCTCGGTCAGCACCTCGAACGCCACGTCCGAGGCCTTGAACGAGAAGCCGCCCTCGCCCAGCACGGCGAACATCTTGCCGCCCACCTTGTAGACTTGGTCGGCGCCCCACTGGACGGTCATGGTCGCGGCCGGCAGGGCCAGGGCGGCCTTGTCGAACTGCTCGGGCGTCATGCCTCCACCCCGATCCCGATCGGGCAGACAACGCCGGTGCCGCCGATGCCGCAATAGCCCTCGGGGTTCTTGGCCAGGTACTGCTGGTGATAGTCCTCGGCGAAGTAGAACGGCCCGGCCGCGCCGATCTCGGTGGTGATGGTCCCCAGACCCTGGGCGTCCAGCGCCTGCTGGTAGGCCTCCTTCGAGGCCACCGCCGCGGTCGCCTGGCTGTCGGAGGTCACATAGATCCCCGAGCGGTACTGGGTGCCGATGTCGCCGCCCTGGCGCATGCCCTGGGTCGGGTCGTGGTTCTCCCAGAAGGTCTTGAGCAGGGCCTCGTAGGTGACCACGCGCGGGTCGAACACGATCTGCACCACCTCGGTATGGCCCGTGCGGCCGGTGCAGACCTCCTCGTAGGTGGGATTCGGCGTGACGCCCGCCGCGTAGCCGGCGGCGGTGACGTAGACGCCCGGGATCTTCCAGAACACCCGCTCCACGCCCCAGAAACAGCCCATGGCCAGCACGGCGATCTCGGTCCCGTCGGGATAGGGCCCCTTCAGCGGGTGGCCGTTGACGAAGTGGCTGCGGGCCGTCGGGATCGCCTGTTCCCGCCCCGGCAGGGCGGTGTCGACGGTCGGCATGTCCAGGATTTTGGTGGCGGAAGCCATGGCGGTATCTCGGGATCGAAACTGAGCCGCCGATACTAGGACCTTCGCGATCTCGTTTCACCTCGTATGGCCGCTTGCTACCGCAATCGTCCTGAGTATATTGCGCCCCTTCCTGCGTCGGGGGTCTCAACCGCCTTCCGCATCTGGTGCGCATGGTGAGGTGGCCGAGTGGTTGAAGGCGCACGCCTGGAACGCGTGTATAGGGGAAACTCTATCGAGGGTTCGAATCCCTCTCTCACCGCCACCGCTCTCCCTTCCATTTGACATCGGCGGCCATCGTCCCCACCTATCCCTCATCGGCCGCGAGGACATCGCGCCGAAACGCCTGACCTCAGGCTTCCGACATCCAGGCCGCGCCAAGCGCCAGAACATCTGGCCTTGAGGCCTGGAATGAACAGGAACGTTTCCCCGCCATGCCCGTTTCAGCTCGGCCGTAACACGGCCCGCGTCGCTCAAGGCCACGCACGAACCTGATCCGGCACGCGGCTTCTTTCCCCGAAGCTTCCGGTCTTCATGAAAACGCCCGCGTCTCGCGGAGCGCCTCGAGCCTCAGCAGGCCCGCGCACAGAAGCGCCGGCCCGGGCTCGGAACACATCCAGAAAAGCAAAAGACTATGTTGAATACCCAAACCCAAACCACCCAAGCCCTGCCCGCAATCTACGTGACCGAGGCGGACTTCGAGGTGCTGTCCAACCTGGCCGAGGCCACGGCGGATCGCGCCCCGGCCGGCCGCGTGCTGGCCGACGAGATGGCCCGCGCCGTGATCGTCGAGCCCGGCGAGGCGCCGCAAGCGTTCGTCCGCATCGGCTCGCGGGTCCAGTTCCAAGACCTGTCCAACGACCAGGTCCGCGACGTGCGCATCAGCCTGCCGCGCGACGCCAGCATCGACGACAACCGCATCTCGGTGCTCAGCCCCGTGGGCGCGGCCCTGATCGGCCTGACCGCCGGCGAGGCCTTCCACTGGACCGACCCCGAGGGCCGGGCCCGCGGCGTGCGCGTGCTGGCGGTGCGCGACTAAGGGCCGCTTCGCCCCCGCCCAAACCGTTGTCATCCCGGAAGCCCCGCAGGGGCTGTCCGGGACCCAGGAGACTGGGCGAAGGCGGTGCGGTTGCCCTGGGTCCCGGACAAGCGCTGCGCGCTTTCCGGGATGACAACTTTGGGGAACCAGAACCCCAATAGCCGCCCCTCAGAACCCCCGCTCGTCCAGCCAGCCCCCCACCGCCGCCACGGCCTGGGGCAGCAGGTCCGGCCGCTCGATGTAGTAGTGGTCGGCGTCCTTGATCTCGACATAGGACTTGTCGGCGCCCGCCAGGGCGTCGAACAGCCGGCGGGCGTGGCTGGGCGTGCAGGCCAGGTCGGCGGTGTTGCTGATCACCAGGGCCGGGCACGAGACGTTGGCGGCGTTGAGCACGCCGTTGGCTCGGCTCTCGTCATAGCTCCATTGCGACAGCCACGAGCGCAGCGTCGTGAACCGCGCCAGCCCCACCGGACCGTCGTTGGCGATGCGCGGATCGCCCAGATAGCAGGTGTGGGGCCGTCGGTCGGACGGGTCCTGGGCCGGGTCGGTCCAGCGCACGTCGCACATGGTGCCGTAGATCACGAACGGCCGCTCCATGTCCGGGTCGCGGGCCTTCAGCGCCGCCAGCGTCTCGCGCACCCGGGCGGTGATGCGGCGGTTGCGCGACAGCTGGGCGTGGCGGAACACCGTGACGAACGCCTCGTCATAGGGCGGTTGGTGCGGGCAGTTCGGCGCGTAGATGTCGAGGGCCGGATCGCGGTCGAAGGGCCGGTCCTCGTCCAGGATCGAGGGGTCCAGCCATTCGGTCAGGGTCACCGAGCGGCTGACGTGCGCGGCCAGCAGCATCACCCCGTCGGCCGGCTGCAGCCCCGCCCCGACCAGGTCGACCGGGTCGCCGGCCGGCGTCCGCGTGATCGTCGGGTTCGTCGCCTGGTCCTGGTAGAACAGCGACAGCGAGCCACCGCCTGACCAGCCGCCCAGCACCACCTTCTTGTACCCAAAGCGGGTCTTCAGATCGGCGACGCAGGCCCCCAGGTCCAGCACACACTTCTCCAGGATCAGCGCCGTGTCGTTGCCCCGGTAGCGGGTGTTGCAATAGACGACGTGCCGCCCGGACCGGGCCAGGGCCGTGACCAGCGGCAGGAACGAGCCGCCGCCGATCGGATGGCTGAACAGGATCACGGTGTCGGACTCGCCTGTTTCAGGGCGAACGCGCATGCACTCGACGAACACCTGGCCCGCCGGCCCGCCGTAGGTCTCCTTCAGGCGGGCCTGTTCGGCATAGGTGTAGCCGTAGGGTTCGCGCACGACGCGGACCGGATCCTTCGCCATCTTGCCTCCCGCAACGTAACATCGTTATCCGGAACAAAAGGGACGGCGACTGTCCCCGGGGAAGTCAAGGAACCACCGCCATGGCGCAGCATCCCACGGGCATCCACCACCTGGCCTTCATGGCCGGCGACATCAAGAAACACATCGCCTTCTTCAGCGAGGTGATGGGCTGCCCGCTGGTGGCCCTGTTCGACATGCACGGCGTGCCCGGCGGCCTGCACGCCTTCCTGCGGATGAACGATCACAGCTACTTCTCGATCGTCCAGCTGCCGGACGTCGACAAGATCCCCGTCCAGCTGGGCGTCACCCACGCCGGCAACGGGGCCCTGCCCAGCGCGCCGGGCACGCTGCAGCACCTGGCCTTCCGCGCCGACACCGAAGCCGAGTTGCTGGCCCTGCGCGACCGCATCCGCAGCCACGGCGTCAACGTGCTGGGCCCCATCGACCACGGCATGTGCCGCTCGATCTATTTCGCCGGCCCAGACCAGATGACCCTGGAGGTCGCCGCCCCGGGCGAGCCGATCGACCCGGCCCGCTGGGTCGACCCGGCCGTGCTGGCCAAGGCCGGGATCAGCCCCGAGGAAGCCGCCCGCTTCAAGGCCCCCGCCCCCTATGACGGCCCCAGCCCCGTGCCGCAGCCCGAATACGCCGAGGACAAGCCGCACATGGCCTATCCGAAGAAGGCCTATCTGCAGATGCTGGCCGCGCCCGACGAGGTGATCACGGCGTCGGCTTCGTATGCGGAGCCGCCGGTGAAGGCGTAGGGCCGGGGACATGCCCTTGGGCGTGTCCCCAAGTCTTGGCGCAGTGGATGCTGATGGGGACACGCCGCAAGGGCATGTCCCCGACCCTACCCCTCCACGAACGCCTTCAGCCGTCCCAGCGTCTCGTCCCACTGGCGCGACACGCGATCCAGATAGGCCCGCGCCTCGTCCAGGGTCTCCCGCCGGGCGGCGAAGCGGCTTTCGCGGCCGACGCGCAAGGACGCGACCAGGCCGGCGTCCTGCAGCACGTGCAGGTGCTTGGTGATCGCCTGGCGGGTCAGGGCGGTGTCGAGCGACAGGGCCGAGATCGACCGCGCCTGGCCGTCGGCCAGCTTGCCCAGCAGGGCCAGGCGGGTGCGATCCCCCAGGGCGGCGAAGATCGGCGCGGGGTCGGCGGCGCTAGGATTCAACATGGGCCTTGATGTTCTGGACCTGCTGCGTCCAGCCCCCGTCGTTCATCCGGAAGGCTTCCTCGCGGCGGTTGGCGGGCACCTTGTCGAAGCCGGACTCGATGACCGTCAGCCGGGTGCCGTCGCCGTTCGGCTGGAGCAGGAACTCCACCAGGGTGGGCTCTTCCTGGTCGTAGTCGATGTCCGGATCGACGCCGTAGGGATGCCAGGTGAAGGCCAGGCGCCTGGTGGGTTCGATGGCCACGACCTTGGCCTTCCAGGTGACATGCTCATAGCCCGGATGGGTGATCTGGCCCCGCGCCTCCTGGCCGACGACGAACGGCGCCTCCAGGTCGACCTTGAACCAGGTCCCGAATTCCTTGTGGTCGCTGACGGCGCGCCAGACGCGCTCGATCGGCGCGTTCAGGTCGATGGTTTTCTCGATGCGATGGGTCATGATAGGCAACCTCCTGATTGCGCATTCATGACTCCGGGAAACCGGATAGGCAACCATTGAGTTGCAAATAAACCCGCTCATCCCGGCGAATGCCGGGACCCAGACCCTATAGCGGGGTAGCTGACTGGAAGGGCTCAGCGCTGTTGGCGTCAGTCTCAGGGCCATTCCATCTGGGTCCCGGCATTCGCCGGGATGAGCGGATATAAAGGGCGGAGACCCTAGTTCGTATCCTCCGCCACCGGATCGGCCGCCGAGACCGCGCCGTCCTTGTTGGTGTCGTGGGTGACGAACATCCGCCAGCCGGAATAGTCGAACTCGGCCGGGGTGATGCCGCCGCTCTTGTCGGTGTCGAGCACGCCGAAGCGCACCTCGGCCTGGCGCTCCTGGCGCATGCGCTCCTCTTCCTTCTTCTCGGCCGTGTCGGTCGAGGCGGCGAGGCGCGCGGTCAGGCGGGCCTTGAACTCGCCGACATATTCGTCGTGCGAGAGCACGCCGTTGTGGTCGGCGTCGATCTTGGCGAACTGCTTCTCGCGGCCCGTCTTGAACTCTTCCTTGCTGACCGAGCCGTCGCCGTTGAGGTCCTGCTCCTTGATGAAGGTGTCGCGGGCGTGCGAGGCGGCGAAGGCGGGCGTGGCCACACAAAGCGCGGCGGCGGCCAGGAGGGCGGTCTTGGTGTTCATCGGGGAGGCTTTCTCTAGCGCAGGGATTCGAAGGTCAGGGCGTAGGTGTAGGAGTGGCCGACCGGGTCGGCGGCGGTCGGCGCGACGCGATAGCGGGCCTGGATCTGGTAGACGCCCGAGTGGTCCGGCTTGATCGTGAAGCGGCCCTGATCGTCGCTGGTCACGGTGACCGGCGCGGCCTTGGCGTCGGCGTAGCGGTCGTCGGCGCCGTGCAGGGTGATCGCCTGGCCCTTCACCGGCTTGCCGTCGAACAGCACCACGAACCGGGCGTCCTGGCCGGTGGTGATCTCGCTGGGATGGGTGACGGCCACGAATTCCAAGCCCTTGCCGATGGGCTCCAGAGCCGCCTTGGTCGGCGCGCCGCGCGTGACGTAGACGTCGGCCAGGGTCAGGCTCTGCATGTCGACCGGCGTGGTCCCGGCGGGCGCCTTGCTGGGGTCCTCGATGAACACCCACTCGTCCTTGACCAGCACGGCCTTGGCGGTGCGGCCGGTGCGCTGGCCGCTGGTGATGCGATAGGTGCCGGGGGCCTCGGTGGCCACCTCGACCAGGGCCAGCTCGCGCAGGTTGGTCGCGGTCAGCGGCTTGCGCGTCCCGTCCGGCCCGACCACCGCCCAGGCGTCCGACTTCATCACCACCTCGGGCGTGAAGAAGCTCTCGGTGAACGAGCCCTCCACCGTCACCAGCTTGCGGTCGCTGACGTCGAAGACGGTGGGCAGCAGGTAGGGCGAATGGGCCTGGGCCGCGCCGGCCAGGGCGCCGGCGAGGGCCGCGCCGGTCGCGAAGGCGGCGAAGGAAAGCGAGCGGCGCATGGGCCAGATCTCCGGATTCGAGGTCGGTTTCGGGAAGCGTTGCCGAAATCCCTAATGCTAGTGATTCTAAGAATCAATCTCATTTAGCTTGACCGAGCCGCCCGATGGCCGTAGCTCGACCCCAACGAGATGCGAACGGTTCGCATCTAAACAACAGACCCGGGGGTCTTCGATGTCTCGCTCCAAGCTCGCCAGAAAGTCCGCGATCTTCGCGGCCGCTTCGGCCACCGCCCTGCTCTGCGCCCAAGCGGCCTTTGCCGCCGACGCGGCGCCGGGCGCCGACGCCGTGGAGCTGGACAAGGTGACGGTCACCGCCACCCGCTCGGAGAAGAAGCTGCAGGACGCCCCGGTCACCGCCAGCGTCATCTCCGACCAGGACATCGACGACGCCCTGGTCAAGGACATCAAGGACCTGGTCCGCTTCGAGCCCGGCGTCTCGGTGCGCCGCGCCCCCGCCCGCTTCACCGCCGCGGGCGCCTCGACCGGCCGCGACGGCAACGCCGGCTTCAACATCCGCGGCCTGGAAGGCAACCGCGTCCTGATCATGGTGGACGGCGTGCGCGTGCCCGACGGCTACGCCTTCGGGGCGCAGAACATGGGCCGCGGCGACTATGTGGACCTGGACACCCTGAAGTCGGTCGAGATCGTGCGCGGCCCCGCTTCGGCCCTCTACGGCAGCGACGGCCTGGCCGGCTCGGTCAACTACTTCACCAAGGACCCGTCCGACTTCCTGAAGGGCGGCAAGAGTTTCGCGGGCGGCGCCAAGGTCGCCTACGCCTCGGCCGACGAGAGCTGGACCGAAAGCCTGACCGCCGCCGGCAAGAGCGGGAACTGGGAAGGCATGATCGCCTACACCCGCCGCGACGGCGAGGGCCAGAAGACGGCCGGGGCCAACGACTCCGCCAACACCGACCGCACCACCGCCAATCCCGAGGACGACCAGTCCAACGCCGTGCTGGCCCGGGTGGTCTACGCGCCCAACGACCAGAACCGCTTCCGCCTGACCTACGACCACCTGGACAGCGACACGACCTGGAACGTGCTGAGCGCCATCGCCAAGCCGCCGCTGGCCTCGACCAGCGTCCTGGGCCTGACCGCCTGGGACAAGATGCGGCGCGACCGCGTCAGCCTGGACCACCGCTTCAACGGCGGCCAGGGCCTGATCCAGTCGGCCCAGACCACGATCTACTACCAGGACAGCACCACCCGGCAGTACTCGGCCGAGGACCGCAACACCGCCGTCGACCGCACCCGCGACGCCACCTTCGACAATGAGGTCTGGGGCGCGGCCCTGGAGCTGCACAGCGACGCGACGATCGGCGGCGTGGCCAACAAGTTCGTCTGGGGCGGCGACGCCTCGATCACCCGCCAGGAGGGCGTGCGCGACGGCACCGTGCCGCCGGCCGGCGAGACCTTCCCCACCCGCGCCTTCCCGACCACCGACTACACCCTGGCCGGGGCCTATCTGCAGGACGAGGTCGCCTTCGGCCCGGTCACCTTCTATCCGGCCGTGCGCTTCGACTACTACAAGCTGGACCCCAAGCAGGACGCCCTGTTCACCGCCAACGTCCCGGCCAGCCAGAGCGAGAGCCACGTCTCGCCCAAGCTGGGCGTGGTGTGGAAGACGACCGACCTGGTGACGGTGTTCGCCAACGTCGCCGCCGGCTTCAAGGCCCCCTCCCCGTCCCAGGTGAACAACGGCTTCGCCAACCTGGCCTCGAACTATATGTCGATCTCCAACCCCGACCTGAAGCCCGAGACCAGCGAGACCTTCGAACTGGGCTTCCGGCTGAACCGTCCGACCTGGAACGCCAGCGTCACCGGCTTCACCGGCAAGTACGACGACTTCATCGAGCAGGTGCAGGTGCGCGGCGCGTTCACCCCCACCGACCCGGCGGTCTACCAGTACATCAACCAGTCCAAGGCCGAGATCTCGGGCGCGGAAGCCCGCTTCATCACCGAGCTGGGCGGCGGCTTCACCCTGCAGGGCGCGGCCTCCTACGCCCGGGGCAATTCCGAGAACGCCGGCAAGAAGACGCCGCTGGTCTCGATCGACCCGGTCAAGCTGGTGGCGGGCCTGTCGTACCGCGATCCGGCCGGCCGGTTCGGCGGGGCGCTGAACGCCGTCCACTCGGCCAAGGAGTCCGCCGGTCGCTCGGGCGTCAGCTGCAGCGTCACGATCACCCGTCCCGCGCCCCTGCCGCCCCTGACCCAGACCGGTTCGGATTACTGCTGGATGCCCAAGGCGTTCACGGTGTTCGACCTGACGGCCTACTGGAACGTCACCGACAACGTCACCCTGCGCGGCGGCGTCTTCAACATCACCGGCCAGACCTACGCCTGGTGGAGCGACGTGCGCGGCCTGGCCGACAACTCCACCGTCAAGGACGCCTACACCCAGCCCGACCGCAACTACGCCGTCTCTCTGGCGGTGCGGTTCTAGGGGTCCCTTGGGGGGCTTTCGGCCGGGATATCCCCTTCGACCGGCCGGAGGCGCGGGCCGCGATCATGTCGGTGATCGCGGCCCGTTTTCGTCAAGGGCGGGCCTTTTTGTGAAAGCCCCGCCAGAACAATGCGTTTGGCCTCGCGCGCGCGGTCGACTACCACGCCCGCCATGGACTCCCAGACCGCCGCCGACCGCTACATCCTGATCCTGCACTGCCCCGACCGGAAGGGCGTGGTCGCCGCCGTTTCCGGCTTCCTGGCCGACAACGACGCCTCGATCGTCGAGAGCAGCCACTTCAACGACGGCCTGGCCGACCAGTTCTACATGCGCACGGTGTTCCGCCCGGACGGCGACATGCCGGGGATCGACGACCTGCGCAAAGGCTTCGAGCTGATCGCCAAGCGGTTCGGCATGACCTGGGCCCTGCACGACGCCGGCGCCAAGCCCAAGGTGCTGATCGCGGTCTCGAAATTCGGCCACTGCCTGTTCGACCTGCTGCACCGCTGGCGCGCCGGCCTGCTGCCGGTCGAGATCGTCGGGGTGGTGTCCAACCACGAGGACATGCGCTCGTTCACCGAATGGAGCGGGCTGCCCTATTTCCACCTGCCCACCACCAAGGCCAACAAGGCCGAGCAGGAGGACGCCTTCCTGAAGCTGGTCGACGACCTGGACGTCGATCTGGTGGTGCTGGCCCGCTACATGCAGATCCTGTCGCCGGCCCTGTGCGCGCGGCTGTCGGGCAAGTGCATCAACATCCACCACTCGTTCCTGCCCAGCTTCAAGGGCGCCAAGCCCTATCACCAGGCCTACGAGCGCGGCGTGAAGATCATCGGGGCCACGGCCCACTACGTCACCACCGACCTCGACGAGGGCCCGATCATCGAACAGGGCGTCCACCGCGTGGACCACAGCCACACCCCCGAGGACCTGGTCACCCTGGGCCGCGACGTCGAGTGCGCCGTGCTGGCGCGGGCGGTCACCTGGCACGTCGAGCACCGCGTGCTGATCGCGGGCGCCAAGACGGTGGTGTTCGACTAGGCGGGGCGTCGCGTCGCCGCTCACGCCGGCAATGCCCCGCCTCCTCCATCTAGTCGAAGTTCGTTGACCGGGAGAGCGCATCCCAGGCGGCGATCTCGGTTCGCATCAGGTCCAGCTTCTGCTCGACCACGGCCAGCGCGTCCTCGCCAAGAAACAGCCGCGTTGGCGGAGCCTCGGATTCCACCAGCGTCAGCAAGGCCTGGGCGGCCTTGGCTGGATCGCCCGGCTGGCGTCCGCTCTTGGCCTGACGCGCCGAACGGATCGGATCCATGATCGCGTCGTAGGCGGCGATGCTGCGCGGCGCACGGTCCATCGAACGTCCGGCCCAGTCGGTGCGGAACTGACCCGGCGCCAAGGCGGTCACGTGGACGCCGAACGGCTTGACCTCCTTGCCCAGGGCTTCGGAAATACCCTCCAGCGCGAACTTGCTTCCGCAATAGTAGGCGATGCCGGGCATGGTGATGAAGCCGCCCATCGAGGTGACGTTGATGATGCGGCCCGAGCCGCGCTCACGCATGCCTGGCAGCACGGCTTTGATCATCGCGACCGCGCCGAAGACATTGGCGTCGAACTGGCGGCGCAGATCGTCGATCGACGACTCCTCCACCACGCCTTCCTGGCCGTAACCGGCGTTGTTGACGAGGACATCGACCGCGCCGAACCGGCGCTCCGCGTCGGGGACCTGGGCGGCCACGGCGTCGAAATCGGTGACGTCGAGCACGAGCGCATGAGCCCGCCCCGGCGCCAGCGCCTCATACGCCGACGCGGCCTGTGTGTTGCGGACCGTACCGATCACAACGTGGCCGGCCCGCAAGGCGGCGCTGGCGAAGGCGCGGCCCAAGCCGGAGCTGACACCGGTGATCAAAAACGTCTTGGTCGATGCGGTCATGGCGGTTCTCGAAGTCGTCAGATGGGGGGGGTACAAATTTATATCATGATATAATTTCTTGACGCAAGACGCAGGGCGGACCACCTTTGCCCACATGGTTGAGATGTCGGTTCGAGAGCAGAAGCGAACACGGGCGCGCGAGGCGGTGCTCGACGCCGCCGAGCGCCTGCTCCGCGCCGATGGCGCCGCTTCGTTCTCGATGCGCGAGCTGGCGGCCGAGGCCGGCGTGAGCTTCGCCACCCCGTTCAATCAATTCGGAAGCAAGGCGGCGATCGCGCAGGCGCTGTCGGCTCGCCGGATTGATCTCATGAGCGAGCGCTTTTCCGAGACCGCGCCGCCCGGCGACGCGATCAGCCGCGTGCTCGCCGCCGTATCGATCGCGGTCGCCGTCATGCTCGAGGAGCCCCAGATCAACCGGGCGATCATCCGGTCGCTCGGCTTCCCCGGCGCCAAGCCGAGCGAAGTCAGCGCTCAATCACGAGCCCTATGGGCCGCTGCATTCGGCGAGGGCGACGGCGTCGATCCCGCCCTGGCCATGGTCGCCGCCGAGCGCGTGCCCGAGCAACTGGCGATTGCCTTTCGCGGCTGCTTGTCCTTCTGGATCGCCGACGAGATCACCGATGCGCAGTTGCCCGAAAAGGCGCGAACGACGGCCCTCACCACCCTGCTGGGTTTCGTCGAGCCCGACAGGCGCGCCGGCCTGCTGTGGTCGTGACGTGCAAGGAAGAGCGATCATCGACCCCAGGCTGAAGGCCGATTTCGATAGCCGGCGGTCGCCGGCCTCGGCCTAGCCCCGGATTCGCTGAGCGACGTCTCGGGGGTTGCCCGCATTGGCGGGGCTCGGTTTGCGGCCAATTCTCCCTGCCATGAAGAGGCAAGCCGTGCTTGGTTCGGCGGTGGAGGCGCCCCGCGCCCGTTCCTGGGCGGCGGCGATCGGGATGGCCGTCGTCGTCTCGGCGCTTCCTGCCCATGTCCAGGCCCGCGCCGACCTGACGGACATCACGATCCTCGGATGGTCGCTGCACAACGTCCGCTTCGGCGCGCGCCTCGCGCCCGACTACATGGGCTCGAACGACTATCGGCTGTTCCCCAGCGGCAGCATCAACTTCGCCCGGCGGGGGACCCAGCCGGGCTTCGGCGCGCCGGACGACGGCGCCAGCCTGGGCCTGATCGGTGACGCCCGATGGTCCGCCGGCCTGGTCGGACGCCTGCGCGGCCCCCGCGAGAACGACGGCGACCTGCAGGGTTTCGACAAGGTCGACTGGGCGGCCGAAGGCGGCGTCTTCGCGGCCTACTGGCCCAGGGACTGGCTGCGCCTGCGCGGCGAGCTGCGGCGCGGGGTCGGCGGCCACACCGCGTGGATCGCCGACGCGGGGGCCGACATCGTCTGGCGCGAAGGCGGGCTCGTCGCCTCGCTGGGGCCGCGCCTGACCTGGGCCGACGACGCCTTCGCCCGCACCTATTTCGCGGTCGATCCCGCCGAAGCCGCCCGCAGCCCGTTCGACATCGCGCCCTACGCCCCGGACGGTCCCGCCCTGGCCGCCGGCGTCACGGCCAGCGCCGAGTTCCCGCTGAACCGCCATTGGAACCTGGTCGCCGCCGCCCGCTACCGGCGCGGGCTGGGCGACATCGCCGACAGCCCCATCGTCGCGGACCTCGGCTCGCCGGACCAGTTCAGCGCGTCGCTGAGCGTCCGCTACACGCTGGGACGATGACGGCCGCTCTCAGACCGTCACCAGGCCCTGGGCCGCCGCCACCGGCAGCCACAGGGTCAGGTCGGCGATCACCGCGCCGGTCTCGCGGCCGGTGGCCTGGGCCGCGCGGGCGGCGGCGGCGTGGACGTCGGTCCCGTCCTCCCCCAGCGCTTCCAGCCAGGCGTGGCGCCAGACCGGCAGGGCGTGGACGGCGACGCGCCAGCGGCTGCGCGCCACGGCGACCGGCGTCGGACACGGCGGCGGCGGATCGATCGGCCCGCCCTGGTCCACGGCGGCCAGCACCGGCCCGGGATCGAAACCCAGGGTCAGCAGCCGCACGCTGTCGGGTCGCCGCAGGCGGGCGCCGGGCATCAGCATCAGGTCGGCCGCGGCCAGGGGGCCCGCCTGGCGCTCCACGCCCACGGCGCGCTGGACCTCGGCTCGGGCCCGATCCAGCCGGGCCAGATCGGCGGGGATGGCCGACAAGGCGCAGGGCCCGTCGTCGCCGGCCGGCCGCGTGGCCTCCAGATAGTCGGCGAAACCGGCGCCCAGGCCGTAGAGGCTGGGATCGTTCGAGGGCCGCTCGGCGATGTAGCCGGCCGCGAACAGCTCGAACACCTGCTCGCCGGCCAGGGCCCGCAGGCACGGGAACTCGGCGGCCAGGCACTCCATCAGCCGGGCGCGGTAGCCGCGGGCGTAGAGCGTCAGGCGCTGGGCGGCGGTCAGGCTGTTCCGGCCCCGGGGTTCGCCGACGACGACGGCGTCCAGGCCCGCCGGCGCGGCGCGCCCCAGGATCGCGCCCTGCATCCAGCGCTGCAGGTCGGTCAGGTCGGGCTCAGCCATGGGCGTGCAAGGGGGCCCGCGCCGGTGTCCGGAACCCGTCCGGCAGCCAGCCGCCCCGCACCGCGTCGGCCTTGGCCAGCTCGGCCAGCAGGTCGGGCCAGGCGGGGATATTGGCGTCCCACTCCAGCAGGGTCGACACCCCGCCGGTGCGGGCCTGGACCTGGGCGTACAGCGACCAGACGGCGTCCAGCACCGGGGCGTCGTGGGTGTCCATCAGGTGCGTGCCGAAGTCGCTGGGCCCGGCCAGGTGCACCTGGACGATCCGCTCGGCCGGGATGGCGTCGACATAGGCCGCCGCGTCGAAGCCGTGGTTGAAGGCGCTGACATGGACGTTGTTGACGTCCAGCAGCAGCCCGCAGTCGGCCGCCTCGGCCATGCGGGCCAGGAACTCCCATTCCGGCATCTGGGAGGCGCGGAATTCCAGGTAGCTGCTGGGGTTCTCCAGGATCAGCGGCCGGCCCAGCCGGTCCTGCACGGCCTTGATGCGGTCGACCACGTGGGCCAGCACCGCCTCGGTCAGGGGCACGGGCAGGAGATCGTGGGTGTTGATCCCCGCCACACCGGTCCAGCACAGGTGGTCCGAGATCCAGGCCGGCCGGACGCGGTCGGCCAGGGCCGCCAGCTTGTCCAGATAGACCCGGTCCAGGGGATCGGCGCCGCCGATCGACAGCGACACCCCGTGCATCACCACCGGCCGATGCGCGGCCACCACCTCCAGCACGTGGGCGGCGTAGCCGGCGTGGTCGAGGAAGTTCTCGCTGATCACCTCGAACCAGTCGACGCCCCAGTCGGCGGGGGCGGTCGACATCAGGTGCGGGAAATGCGGCTCGCGCAGGCCCACCCCGTCGCCCAGATGGGGCAGGCCGAGGCGCGGGGCCGGCGAGCCGACGAGGGTCATCGACGCCATCACGTCGACGGCGGGAAGACGAGGCGCAGATTGTCCGGGTCCGGAGGATCGGCCGGAACCGTCTTGCCCCGGTGCGCCATCACCGCCTGATAGGCGCGATAGGCCACGTCGTGCACCTTCTCGCCGCGCTCGTAGAGCATCGGGTCGCCGAACGCCACGGACATCCAGCCGTCCTTGCCCGAGCTGTCCTGGACGAAGTCGTACAGCTGCATCTGGCCGGTGTTGGGGAACACCTGCGAGGCCGAGATCGGCACGGCGCAGCCGCCGAAGCCGCTGCATCGGTTGTCGCTGGGGGCCGAGTACAGCTTCTGCGTCGGCGCGCCGCAGCCGCCGGCCCCGCCGGGTCCTGCGCAGCTGCCGCCGCCCCCGACCACGCCGCCGCGCGTCACCACCGCCGAGCCGCAGTTGCCGCCGCCGCTGACCGGCTGGACGAAGCCGCAGCCGCCCTGGGCGTGGCAGTTATTGGAGCCCCGGCAGGTGTGGAAGATCTCGACGGCGGCGCAGGTGTTGTCGCCGGTCCCGTCCAGGTCCAGGGCCTGGCAGGAGTGGTACAGCTTATTCGGCGTGGCCGGGTCCAGGCCGATCGACAGGTCGGGGGTCTGGCCCAGCACGGCCCAGGCGATCGACATGCGGTCGCCCGAACCGGCCATGGACGGGAACGGGAACAGCACCGGCCCGGTGGACGGCGGGGTCCAGTAGTCGTTGAGCACGGTGGTCACGCCGGCGATCGCGCCGATCACCGCCTGGCTGAGCAGCTTGTGGCTTTCGGCCCGGGCGTCGGGCGCGTTCAGGGCGTTCAGCGCCGCCGCCAGTTCGTCGGGCGTGGGCAGCTTCAGCGGGTTGGTCGGATCGTAGTCCGACCCCTGCAGTTCCTGGGCGGTCCAGGTCTTGTGGGTCTCCAGCCACTGCGGCCAGGTGACGACCTGGGGCAGCAGGTCCGCGACCTTCTTGAAGCGCTCGTAGTGGTCCATCGGATCGTTGTCGGACCGCGCCACGGCGTCGGCCGAGGGGATCTGCTTCCCGGCGTCGTCATAGCTGGGATAGTCGGCGCGCAGGGCGGTGTTCGACGGCTGGTACTTGGGCTTGACTGCCTGCAGCAGCTGGGGCCGGCGCTTGATCTCGCTGCCCTCGCCCTGGTCGGTGATGGCGTCCATCATCGAGACCATCTGCTCGAAGGCGATGGACTTGTCGGTGGTGGCGATCGTGGTCTCGAAGCCCATGAACTCGCGCATGGGGTGGCCGGGCGACGAGAAGCTGTTGAACAGGTCGTTCTGCACGGCCGTGGCCGTGAACATGGCGTCCCACAGGGTGCTGCCGTCGGTGTATTCCAGGCTGAGATAGTCGTAGTAGCACTGGTACATCCAGCCGATGGTGCCGAAGCGCGGCAGCGGGTCGCCCGGCTTCCAGTCGGCGAACGGCGCCTCGGGGAAGTAGTCCTTCTCCTTGCCGTACTTGATGTTGGCGCGGGCGTCGGCCTCGGGCTGCTCGATGGCGATGAACAGGCGCAGCAGCACGTCGGACAGCGGCCCGACGTTCACCGGCACGTCCTCGTGGTGGATCGTGTCCTTCAGGTCGATGATGTTGGGGATGACGCTGTTGGAGGGGCCGTAGCAGGTCCAGCCATGGCGGTCGTCCTGCAGGGCCGTGTCGGTGAAGTTGGGGCTGACGCCCAGCACCGTGGCCATGTTGGCGGCCATCTGCAGATGCAGCATCTCCTGGATGAACACCGAGAACACCAGGTTGAAGGCCTGCTCGTTGGCGGTGACCGGATTGGCCGAGGTCTTGGATCCGGGCCACAGCCGGCCCTGGTAGAAGTCGTTCCCCTGCCCCGTGATCGCGTGCATGCCCTGGATCGAATAGAGGCTGGTCATGTACAGCGGGATCGTGAACAGCTCGACGTCGACCGCCGCCTGGGCGATCGCCCGCAGCGCCATCTTGTCGATCTTCTTGAGCGCGGGGTCGCGCGGCGCCTGGGCGCTGGCGCTGAGGGTGCGGGTCACGGCGTCCTCCGATCCTTGTCCGGCGGGCGCCCGTCGAGGGGCGGCCGGCGCGACCGGGCCGACTCTCCCCGATCGATCGGCATCTTAGGTTGCGTAACGCCCAGATCAACACTCAAGATTGATCTGGGCGTCGCTCGCTACAGCAGGATGTCGGCCGAGGTCAGGGTTCCGGTGACCTTCAGGGCGATCACGAAGTCGGCCACCCCGTCGCCGTTCACGTCGCCCGAGACGTGGTAATAGCCCGAGGCGTCCGGGGCGGCGATGACCAGCTGGCCCGCCACGTTGGAGAAGCTGGTCACCACCGTGAAGGCGTCGTTGGCGCCGGTGCCCGAATTGGCGTCGATGCCGGTCAGGCTCAGCTTGTCGCCCTCGGCCTGGCTGAAGTCGAAGATCAGGTCCTGGGCGAAGGGCGCGCTGTCCGTCGGGGCGTTGTAGACGAAGGTGTCCGCCCCCGCCCCGCCCAGCATGAAGTCGGCGCCGCCGCCCCCGATCAGGGTGTCGTTCCCGTCCATGCCGTAAAGGATGTCGTTGCCCGCGCCCGCCACAAGGGTGTCGGCGATGTTGCTGCTCGTGCCGTCGCCGACCATGGTGAAGGCCTGGGTGGCCCCGCCGCTGGCGATGACGTCGGTGGCCTTCAGCGTCGTGCCCGACACCGTGATCACCGACTGGAAGTTCCCGCCGGAATCCGGGGCCGAATAAATGAAGGTCGTCCCTCCGAAGTGGGCGATGGTCACCTTGCCGCCGTCGATCGCCGAGATGTCGATCTTGTCCTGGTCGGGGGTGAAGTCGATGACGCTGTCGTAGGCGCTGAAGTTCGAGTTCGACACCGAGGTGTAGAGGAAGGTGTCGTGGGCGTCGCCGCCGTACATCAGGTCGGCCCCGTCGCCGCCGTTCAGGGTGGAGTCGGTGGTGCCGCCCACCAGGACGTCGTCCGAGGCGCCGCCGGTCAGGCTGTCGCTGCTGCGGCCGCTGGCGCCGCCGGCGCCGTCGTCGCCGTACATCGAGAACTTGACGCCGGCGGTGACGAGCAGGTCCGAGGTCCGGATGTCGCCGAAGACCTGGACGACGCTCGCATTCCCGGGGGCGCCGAAATAGATGAAGGTGCTGGCGCCGAAGCGGGCCAGGATCACCACGCCGTCGTCGGCCGCCCTGAGGTCCAGCTTGTCCTGGCCGGTCTGGAAGTCGGTGATGACGTCCCAGTGCAGGATGGGCGAGTCGCCGTCGTCATAGACGAAGGTGTCGGCTCCGGCCCCACCGCTGATCGTGTCGCCGCCGCCGTTGCCGCGGATCATATCGGCGCCGTCCCCGCCGTTGATGATGTCGGCGCCCGAGCCGCCCGTCAGGACGTCGGCGTTGCCGCTTCCGTTGAGGGTGAAGCCGAGATTGGACACGCCTGTGACGATGTCCGAAATTTCGAGACCCAGACCGAGAGAGCCGATCAAGCCATCCGGCACGCCGTCGCCGTTCTGGTCGATCACCAGGATTTTGTTGGCCCCGTCGATATTCAGGGTCAGCTTGGTCGAGGGAGTCATCAGCGGCGTCAGGCGCAGCGTGTCCACGCCATGGGTGAAGTCGGTGATGGTGTCGACGGCGGTCGTCGTGCTGTCGCCGATGGCTTCATAGGCGAAGACGTCCGCGCCGCCGCCGCCGGTCAGGATGTCGGCGCCGCCCTTGCCCGTCAGGGTGTGGGCCGCGCCGCCGCTGATCAGGATGTTGGCGTTGGCGTCGCCGGTGTCCGAGCCCGTGACGGTGATCGTCAGCTGGGCCGTCGCCGAGGCGCCGGACGGGTCCTTGATCGTGTAGTCGAACTTGTCGGTCGCGACCTGGCCGACGGCCAGGCCCTCGTGGTCGGCCACGTAGCTGTACGTGCCGTCCGGATTGATCGTCAGCGTGCCGTAGGCGCCGCTGACCACCGTGCCCCCGGCCGCGACGGTCTGGTCCACGTGGGTGGCGTTGTAGGCGACGTTGGTCACCGTCAGCGCCGTAAGGGCGTTGTCGATGTCGCCGTCGTTGGTGCGCACCGAGCCCGTCGCCGTCAGGCGCTGGGTCACGGCATTGGAGTCGTTGGCGGCGGTGGGCGCGTCGTTGACATTGGCCACGGCCGCCGTGGCGCCGCTGAGCACGGACTCGGCCGTGCCGTGACCGTCGGTATACGTGACCCGCACCCGGACCGTGGCGCCGACGTCGGCGTCGCCCAAGGCGTAGGTGGCCTGGTCGGCCGCGCCGATCGAGACGAAGCCCGAACCGGTGTTGCGCTGCCACTGGTAGTGCAGCGTCCCCAGGCCGTCGATGTCGGCCAGGGCCGAGGTGTCGGCCGTCAGGACACTGTCCTCGGCCACCGTGCCGGTGATCGTCACCGCGCCGGTCGGGGCGTCGTTGACGTTGGCCACGGCCGCGGTGGCGGCGCTGGTCTCGCTCTCGAACACGCCCTGCAGGTCGGTGTAGCTGACCACCACCCGGATCGTGCCGCCCACGTCGGCGTCGCCCAGGGTGTAGGTGGCCTGGTCGGCCGCGCCGATGCTGACGAAGCCCGAACCGGTGTTGCGCTGCCAGTCGTAGTGCAGCGTCCCCAGGCCGGCGGGGTCGGACAGGGTCGAGGTGTCGGCCGTCAGGACCTGGTCCTCGGTCACCGTGCCGGTGACGGTCACCGTCCCGGTGTGCGGCCCGTTGGCCGGCAGCACGCTGGCGGTGGCGGCGCTGGTCTCGTCCTCGAACGTGCCATGGCCGTCGGTGTAGCTGACCACCACCCGGATGGTCGCGCCCAGATCGCCGGCCATCAGGGTGTAGGTCGCCTGATCGGCCGCGCCGAGGCTGGTGAAGCCCGAACCCGTGTCGCTCTGCCAGTCGTAGTGCAGCGTCCCCAGGCCGTCGACGTCGGCCAGGGTGGAGTTGGCCGTCAGGGTCTGGCCGACGTTCGCCGCGCCGGTCACCGAGACCCCGCCGGTGTGCGGGTCGTTGACGTTGGCGATCGCCGCCGTGGCGGCGCTGGTCGCGCTGTTGTTGAAGCCCTGGCCGTCGGTGTAGCTGACCACCACGCGGACCGTGCCGCCCACGTCGGCGTCGCCCAGGGTGTAGGTCGCCTGGTCGGCCGCGCCGGTGCTGACGAAGCCCGAGCCGGTGTTGCGCTGCCAGTCGTAGTGCAGCGTGCCCAGCCCATCGACGTCCGCCAGGGTCGAGACCGCCGTCAGGACCAGGTCCTCGGTCGCCGTGCCGGTGATCGACACGCCGCCCGTCGGGGCGTCGTTGACGCCGGCGACGGCCGCCGTGGCCGAGCTGGTGACGCTGTTGGAGAAGCCCTGGCCGTCGGTGTAGCTGACCACCACGCGGATCGTAGCGCCCACGTCGGCGTCGCCGAGGGTGTAGGTCGCCTGGTCGGTCGCGCCGATCGTGACGAAGCCCGAGCCGGTGTCGCGCTGCCAGTCGTAGTGCAGCGTGCCCAGGCCGTCGACGTCGGCCAGGGTGGAGGTGTTGGCCGTCAGGACCTGGTTCTCGGTCGCCGTGCCGGTGATCGCGGCGCCGCCCGTCGGGGCATCGTTGACGCCGGCGATCGCGGCGGTCGCCGCGCTGGTCGCCGACTCCGAGAAGCCCTGGCCGTCGGTGTAGCTGATGACCACCCGGACCAGGCCGCCCACGTCGGCGTCGCCCAGGGTGTAGGTGGCCTGGTCGGCCGCGCCGGTGTTGACGAAGCCCGAGCCGACGTCGCGTTGCCAGGTGTAGTGCAGCGTGCCCAGGCCATCGACGTCGGCCAGGGTCGAGACCGCCGTCAGCACCTGGTTCTCGGTCGCCGTGCCGGTGACCGACGCGCCGCCGGTGTGCGGGTCGTTGACCCCGGCGATGTTCGTGGTGTTGGAGCTGGTGACCGATTGCGCCGTGCCCCCGCCATCGGTGTAGCTGACCACCACGCGGATGTGGTTGCCGACATCGACGTCGCCCAGGGTGTAGGTCGCCTGGTCGGCCGCGCCGATCGAGACGAAGCCCGAGCCGCTGTCGCGCTGCCAGTCGTAGTGCAGCGTGCCCAGGCCGTCGTTATCGGCCAGGGTCGAGGTGTTGGCCGTCAGGACCTGGTTCTCGGTCGTCGTGCCGGTGATCGACACGCCGCCGGTCGGGGCGTCGTTGACGTTGGCGATCGCGGCGGTCGCCGCGCTGGTCGCCGACTCCGAGAAGCCCTGGCCGTCGGTGTAGCTGATCACCACCCGCACCAGGCCGCCCACGTCGGCGTCGCCCAGGGCGTAAGTGGCCTGATCGGCCGCGCCGGTGTTGACGAAGCCCGAGCCGACGTCGCGCTGCCAGTTGTAGTGCAGCGTGCCCAGGCCATCGACGTCGGCCAGGGTCGAGACCGCCGTCAGCACCTGGTCCTCGGTCGCCGTGCCGGTGATCGAGGCGCCGCCGGTGTGCGGGTCGTTGACCCCGGCGATCGAAGCCGTGGCCGAGCTGGTGACGCTGTTGGAGAAGCCCTGGCCGTCGGTGTAGCTGACCACCACGCGGATCGTGGCGCCCACGTCGGCGTCGTCCAGGGTGTAGGTCGCCTGGTCGGCCGCGCCGGCCGTGACGAAGCCCGAACCCGTGTTGCGCTGCCAGTCATAGTGCAGCGTGCCCAGGCCGTCGGAGTCGGCCAGGGTCGAGGTGTCGGCCGTCAGGACCTGGTTCTCGGTCGTCGTGCCGGTGATCGACGCGCCGCCGGTCGGGGCGTCGTTGGTCGCCGTCACCGCCGCCGTGGCCGTGCTGGTCGCCGATTCCACCGTGCCGCCGGCGTCGGTGTAGTAGATCACCACGCGGACCACGCCGCCGATGTCGCCGTCGCCCAGGGTGTAGGTCGACTGGTCGGCGCCGACATTGACGTAGCCGCCGCCGACGTCGTGCTGCCACTGGTAGTGCAGCGTGCCCAGGCCATCCGGATCGGCCAGGGTCGAGACCGCGGTCAGCACCTGGTCCTCGGCCGCCGTGCCGGTGATGCTGGCGCCGCCGGTGTGGACGTCGTTGGTCGCGGTGATGTTGACCGTCACCGAGCCGCTGTCCGACAGCGCGCCGCCGGTTCCCTGGCCGCCGCCGTCGTTGAGCGTGTAGTTCAGCGACACCGAGCTGGGCGGCGCGTCGCTGGTGTTGGTGTAGGTGATGTGCTGGATGATGTCGTTGACCAGCGCCGTGGTCGCCGTCGCGCCCGAGCTGGTGAAGCTGATCGTCAGCACGCCGCCCACGACCGTGAAGGTTGCGACGGTCAGGCCGCCGACCTGGATGTTGGCGCCGCTGACGGTGAACAGGGCGCCGCTGGTGTTGAAGCCGAAGGTGTCGGCGGCGTTGGGCGTGCCGCGCTGCACCGTGAAGCTGGCGCCGGCATAGTCGCCCGAAGCGCCGTTCAGGGCGTCGAGTTCGACGTCGGACACGACCAGCGTCCCCAGTAGAGCGGCCGCCGTCTGTTCGGTGGCGCCCACCGTCGTCGCCGTGGCCGGGACCACCGGCGCGTCGTTCACGGCCGTGATGCTGGTCGACAGGGCGACGGTGTCGTCGCTGATGCGGGTCTGGCCGCCGTTGCTGGTGACGTTGAGCGTCGCGCCCGTGGTGAGCGCTCCGCCCGAATTGTCGATCAGATAGGCTTCCAGGGTGGGCGGCGCGCCGTTGTAGTCGGCCGCCGGCAGGAAGCGCAGCGAGGCGCCGGCCGCCAGGACCAGGGCGTTGGTCTCGCTGGGCGAGCCGATCGTCACCCACGACGTGCCGTTGTGGTACTGCCAGACGCCCTCGGCGCCCGAGGCGTTGTTCACCGAAATCGCGACGCCGGCGAAGCTGTCGCCGTCGGGATCGCTGAAGTGCGAGCTGAACAGGCTGGAGACCGTGGCGCCCGCCGGATTGGCGGTGTCCTCGGCGACGGCGGCCAGGGTGGCCGAGCCGCTGGCGACCGGCGCGTCGTTGGTCGCCGTGACCACGACGTTCAGCGTCATCGCCGTGCTGTATGGCGTGAAGCCGCCGACATTGGTCAGGTCGGTGATCTGACCGGTGGTGACCGCGCCGGCCGAATCCTCGATCATCGAGACGGTAAGGGACGGCGCCGTGCCGTTGTAGTCGGCCGCCGGCACGAAGCGCAGCAGGGTGGCCGAACCGATGACGAAGGCGTTGGTCGTCGAGACGGCCGGCAGGTCCTGCCAGACCGAACCGTCGAAGTACTGGTAGACGCCCTGGGCCGCCGTGGCGGCGTTGGCGCTCACCGCCACGCCGGTGAAGGCGTTGGCCGACGAGCCGCCCGAGACCGTGTCCTTGGCGTCGTTGAAGTGGCTGGAGAACAGCGACGAGATCGACTGGCCCGCGCCGGGCGCGGAATCCTCGGCGATCGAGGTCAGGCTGACGGTCGTGCCGTTGATGACGACCGGGGCGTCGTTGGTCGCCGTGACGGTGTGGCTGAGCACCACCGTGCCAGTGCTGAAGACCGTCGTGCCGCCGTTGGTGGTGGTGTTGACGACCGTGCCGTTGGTGATGGCGCCGTTGGAGGCGTCGACCAGCCTCACCGTCAGGGTCGGGGCCGGGCCGTTGAAGTCGGTGACCGGGGCGAAGCGGATGGCCGTCGATGCCGCCAGCTCGACCGCCGCGGCGGTCGAGGCCGAGCCGATGTTCACCCAGGTCGAGCCGTTCCAGTACTGCCACTGGCCGGTGCCGCCGCTGGAGCCGTTGGAGATCACCGCGATGCCGGCCATGGCGTCGCCATCGCCGTCGGCGTACTGGCCGCCGAACAGGCTCGAGACCGTGTTGCTCAGGGTCGTGGGGCTGATGTCTTCGTTGGTGGCCGACACGCTCTCGGTGCCGTCGCCCGAGACGGTGGGCGCGTCGTTCACGCCGATGATGGTGATCGTGTAGTTGTCGGTGTCGCTCAGCGTGCCGCCCGTGCCCGTCGAGCCGCCGTCGCTGGTGACCACGGTCAGGGTGTCGGTGCCGCTGACGTTGGTGTTGCCGTGGAACAGCAGGCCGTTGCTGGCCGCCAGGGTGGTGTTGATCGCGTTGATCGTGCCCGTGACGGTCACCGTGCCGGTGCCGTTGCCGCTGATGTTGCCGGCGGTCAGGCCGCTGGAGACGTTGGTCCGCAGGGTCAGGATGCCCTTGGTCACGCTCAGGGTGACCGTGACGGTGGCCGAGGCCGGATTGGCGTCGGCGTCGCTGATCGACAGGCCGGTGACGGCGATGTCGGCGTTTTCGTTGCCCGTGGCGCTGGAGACCGTGCCGTTGACGGGCGCGTCGTTGACCGCGGTGATGTTGATCGTCGTCGTGCCGCTGTTCACCGATCCGGCCAGCACGCCCGGCGTGCCGTCGGTGATCGTCCAGGTGAGGGTGCGGCTGGTGTTCGAGCCGTAGTTCGTCGGGTTGTCGCCCGTGGCCCAATAGACCAGCCCCGCCAGGGCGGTCTGGTAGTGGGCGATGGTGTCGTAGCCGGACAGGGTCAGGGTCTCGGTCGCCGCGTTCCAGCTGACCGTGATGCTGGTGCCGGCGATCGTGCCGGTGATCTGCTTGGCCGCGCCGTAGCCCAGATGGTCGTCGGCCGTGCTGTTCTCGTTCGAGCTGAACGTGCCGCCGGTGATCTGGATCGTGGCGCCCGTCAGGTAGCCGCCGTCGTTGTCGGTGATCGTCGGGGAGCCGCTCAGCAGGGTGGTCGCCGAGGCCGCCTGCTCGGTCGCGGCCGTGCCCGCGCCGGTGACGGTCAGGGCCGCCAGGTCGGCGAAGACCATCCCCTCGGTCGTGGCCCCGACCGTCGTGGTGCCGGGGTCGATCGTGCGGATCAGGGTGGCCGTGGTGCCGGCGCCGTCCAGCTGGAAGACGTAGATGACGTCGTCGGTGTCGGAGCCGCTGTTCTCGACCTCCTCGCTCTCGAGGTAGATCTGGCGCGTCGACTGATCGAACGTCATGTCGCCGCCGTAGTAGTGGCTGCCGCCCGGCATGCCGACCAGCGTCACCTTGACGGCCGTGCCGCTGGTGGCGCTGCCGCTGATGTACCAGAGGGCGTTGTCGTTGGCGTCGTAGTTGCCGCTGGGCGACGGATTCTGCGAGTGGGTCGTGAAATAGACGAGGTCGGTGGTCTCATCGACCTCGACGTCGACGAAGACGCCGTCGGCGAAGGTGGTGTTGTTGAACTGGGCGTCGGAGACCAGCGGGGTCGCGACGTTCGGGTTCGAGAGGTCCAGGCGGAAGAGGCCGGTCGCCAGGCCGCCGATCGTCTCGGTGTAGTACAGCCGGCCGCCGGCCACGATCGTGGTGTCGATCGCGAAGTCCCGCGGATCCAGGACGAAGAAGCCGCCCTCGTTGGCCCGGTTGTCGCTGACCGCCGTGGTCAGGAAGCCGAGGTCGGTGAGGGTGCCCGCCGCGTCGTAGCTGTAGACCCGGATGCCGGTGATGTTGCCGTTCGGCGTCGCCGCGCCGTCCTGGTAGCCGACATAGATCCTGCGGTTGACCGCATCGACCTCGATCGTTTCGACGATGATCGTGTCGGGGAAGTCGACCACCGTGGTGGGGGCCGCGGCGCTGTTGATCGAGCCCCGAACCAGCAGGGCGTGGTCGTCGATGCTGTTGCTGAGGATGGCGAAATAGAAGCCCGCCGCGGTGTCGATGCCGAGGCCGGACGTGAACGAGCTGGAGAAGGCGTCATCGCCCGTGCCCGCCCCGCCGTTGCTGACGACGGTGGTGCTGCCGGTGCCGTCGTCGTTGATCCGGACGAGCTTCGTGTCGGCGTCGCCGCCTTCGGTGATGTACCACAACTGGCCGGAGAACGGCATGGATCAGTCCTTTGCCTCAGGCAAGACCACGCGCCGTCGCGCATGTGCGACGGCATCGGAGCACACGCTCCGCGGGAAATGGGTGGAAGAAGGGGCTAGGGGCGCTGGGCGACCGCGCACGGCGCGGAGGCGGAAAAGCGCGCACGAAAGCGCATATCTTACGCAACCCACTCCCCCCTCGCTCTAGTCAAGCCATGAACGCAACCTTAACGACGAGACGATGTGCGCACAAGTAGACACACGCTGATCGGCGAACTCCGTTCTCCTAACTATTGTGCAGCTCAGGATAGTGGGATACGAGAGGGACAATCGCGGGGGTAGGGGCGCCTGTCTTAATCTTGGTTAAGAGCGGAGACGACTTAAGGTTTAGTCCTGGTCGATCCGGCGCCACAAGCTTGGGCAGTTAAGACTTTCTGGGAGCGAGGGAACGACCATGACCGAGCCTTATCTTGGTGAGATCCGCATGTTCGGGGGCAACTTCGCCCCTGTGGGCTGGGTCATGTGCGACGGCCAGATCATGTCGATCGCCGAGAACGACGCGCTGTACCAACTTCTAGGGACAACGTACGGCGGCGACGGCATCAACACGTTCGGCATCCCCGACCTGCGCGGCCGCACGCCCACCCATTGGGGCACCAAGAACGGCCAGACCTACGTCATGGGCCAGAAGCAGGGCGTGGAGTCGGTCACCCTGACCTCCGGCCAGCTGCCGGCCCACACCCACCCGTTCTTCGCCGCCTCGACGGCGGGCGCGGTGTCGACGCCGACCACCGCGACGATGATCTCGGACCAGGGACCGAGCGGGACCGGCATCTTCGGCTACGCGCCCTACAACGCCGGCAACGAGCAGATCGCCCTGACGGCCGCCTCGACCACGCCGGCCGGCGGCAACCAGCCGCACGACAACATGCAGCCCTATCTGGGCATCAATTTCATTCTCGCGATCGCCGGAATCTTCCCGTCGCAGAACTGACCCATTCCGCTAGAAGATCCTTTGGAGACTCAAAGAGATGAGTGATCAATATCTCGCGGAAATCCGCATCTTCAGCTTCCCGTTCGCGCCCTTCGGCTGGGCCCAGTGCAACGGCCAGATCCTGCCGATCTCGCAGAACACGGCGCTGTTCTCGCTGCTGGGCACCACTTACGGCGGCAACGGCACCAGCAACTTCGCCCTGCCCAACCTGATGGGCAACATCCCGATCCACATCGGCCGCAACCAGCCCGGGCCCGGCCTGCAGGTCTACGACCTGGGGCAGGTGGGCGGTTCGCAGACCGTGACGCTGCTGACCACCGAAATGGCGGCGCACAGCCACTCGCCGGTCGTGACCACCGCGGTCGGCACCGTCACGACCTCGGCCAACAACCAGCCCGCCAAGGCCTTCACGGGCAACTTCTCGAAGAACACCCAGGGCCTGCTCTACAGCACCGTCGCCACGCCGGCCACGCAGCTGCCGCCCCAGACCATCACGGCGGCGGGCGGCGGCCAGCCGCACAACAACATGATGCCGACGGTGTTCCTGAACTACTGCATCGCCCTGCGGGGCGCCTTCCCCGCCCGTAACTGATCCCGATCGCGACAAATACGAGGAGCAAGTCTGATGACTCAGCAGTATATGGGCGAAATCCGGATCATGGGCTTCAACTTCCCGCCCAAGAACTGGGCCCTGTGCAACGGGCAGGTCCTGTCGATCGCCCAGAACCAGGCGCTGTTTTCGCTCTTGGGCACCACTTACGGCGGCAACGGGGTCACCACCTTCCAGCTGCCCGACCTGCGGACCTACGCCCCGGGCGGCGTGAGCTCGACCTATCCGTTGGGCGCGATCACGGGCGAGTACAACCACACCCTGCTCCAGACCGAGATCCCGCAGCACGTGCACTTCCTGAAGGTGGACGCCACCGCGGCCGGCTCGACCAACCTCAGCACGGCGGCGGCGGGCAACAGCTTCGGCCAGACCGGCAGCAGCAGCAACGAGGGCACGGCCCCGGCGTACAACATGTACAGCACCGTGGTGACGCCCACCGCGCCCCTGGCGCCCCAGGCGCTGGGCAATGCGGGCGGCAGCCAGCCGCACGAGAACCGTCAGCCGTTCCTGACGCTGAACATCTGCATCGCCCTGGCGGGGATCTATCCTTCGCGGAACTAAGCTGCCGGGATTGCGTGGCGTGGCGTCAGTTGAACACCGCCTGATAGTCCTGCCGCCCCCGCTCCGGGGTGTGGATCGGGATCAGGTACAGGTCGTAGGCGGTTCCGTCCTCGACCGACATCGTGTGCATCCCCTCGGCGAGCACATCGCCGGGGGGACCGCTGAAGACCAGCACGAAGGGCTGGAAATCCGGCCTCCCGTGGCCCGGCTCGGGCTGGAACAGCTCGATCTCCCGCAACGACAGGACATGACGCCCGCCTTCGATCCGGAAGGACGCGCCCTTGTGCGGAGCGAAGGCATCAGCGGTCGGGACGACGAATTCGGCGGCCATGGCGTTCCCCGGATCAGAATCGAAGCACGGCCATTATGACGACCTCTCCACCTGAACGGGAAGAGCCCGTCGCTTCGCCGCCCTTCGCCCTGCGTCCGGAGGTCGAGACCGACGCCCCTTTCCGCCTGGCGCTGTTCAGCGTGTCGCGCGGCGCGGCCTGGGCGCAGGTCCCCCTGCCCGCCGACATGCTGGCCAGGATCATGGAGCAGCAGTTCCGCGCCCAGACCCAGGGCTACAGCACGACCTTCCCGAACGCCCGGCTCGAGATCGTCACGATCGACGACGCCCCGGTCGGACGGCTGGCCACCGACCGCGACGCCCGCAGCGTGCACCTGATCGACATCGCCCTGGTCCCCGAGCGTCGGGGCCAGGGGATCGGCGAGGCGATCCTGCGGGGGCTGATGGACGAGGCCGCCGCCGCCGGGACGCCGCTGACCCTGCAGGTGGCGCGCGACAACCTCGGCGCCCAGCGCCTGTACCACCGGCTGGGCTTCGCCCTGGCCGAGGCCAACGACACCCACCTGTCCCTGCGCTGGTCCTCGACCCCGGCGGCGACCGCGTGACCCGGATCGCCGTCGTCGGCTGCGGCGCCTGGGGCCGGAACCTGATCCGGACCTGCGCGGAGCTGGGCGTGCTGGGCGCGGTGATCGACACCGATCCGGCCGCCGCCCGGCGCGAGGCCGGGGCCTGGAACGTCCCCGCCCCGTCCCTGGCCCAGGCCCTCGACGACGCCCGGCTGGACGCGATGATCGTCGCCGCCCCGGCCCCGGCCCACGCCGCCCTGTGCCGCCTGGCCCTGGACCACGGCAAGGACGTCTTCGTCGAGAAACCCCTGGCCTCCGACCTGGCCGAGGCCGAGGACCTGGCCGCCCACGTCGCGCGCTCGGACCGGGTGTTCATGGTCGGCCACCTGCTGCGCCACCACACGGCGTTCGAGGCCCTGGCGGCGATCGTGGCCCGGGGCGAGATCGGGCCCCTGCGCTACATCACCGCCTCGCGGCTCAGCCTGGGCCGGGTGCGCACGCACGAGAACGCCTTCCTCAGCCTGTCGCCCCACGACGTCTCGATGATCCTGGCCCTGGCCGGCGCCGCGCCGCTGACGGTCGAGGCCGCCGGCCGCGCCTTCGTCACCCCCGGCGTCGCCGACGAGGTCCACGCCGACCTGGGCTTCCCGCCTCTCGGCCCTGCCGGCGGACTGCACGCCCACATCGCCGCCAGCTGGCTCAGTCCGTTCAAGGAGCAGAAGCTGGTCGTGGTCGGCGAGACCGGCTCCCTGGTGTTCGACGACGTCCGCCCCTGGCCCGAAAAGCTGATGCGGCGCGACCACACCGTGGCCCTGACCGACGCCGGACCGCTCGCCGCCGGCGGCGAGCCGCGCTTCGTCGACCTGCCGGCCGAGCCGCCGCTGACCAGAGAAATCCGCCACTTCGTCCAGTGTTGCCAGACCAGGAACGCCCCCATTACGGGCATCGATGAAGGACTTCGCGTACAGCGGGTATTAGAACGGGTCCAAGCTCAATTGAAGCGCCACCTCGACCAACTACCGGCGCCGTCCATTCCCTGACCTTATCTTGCGAAAACTCGCATAACGCCGTTACAACACTTTCCAATACCAAGTATAGATGGACGCCAAAAGAAACATTAAGGCGCACACCGGGAAGGTTGTGGTAAATATACCCAAGACAAAGCCCCTTTTCCCGAAGGCTTCCAACGCGTAAGATTCGGCCATGTCGAGGGGCGAAACGATCTCAACCCAGCAGTCCGGCCGCGCGAGGGGCCGATGAACGTCCACGTTCCGACGTTTCCATTGCCCGACGACGATGAGATTGCGACGGACTTTCAAAGTCTGATCCGGAAGATCCTGCGGCGCGAATCCGTGATCGGGGTCGTCGGCATGGGCTATGTCGGCCTTCCGCTGTCGGACGCCTTCTGCTCGGCCGGCTTCCCCGTCATCGGCTTCGACCTGGACGAGACCCGGCTGGCGACCCTGAACCGGGGCGCGTCCTATCTGAGCCACTTCGCCGACGCGCGGGTGGCGGCCATGCGCGAGCGCGGGTTCGCCGCGACGGGCGCGCCCGACGTCCTGAGCCGCGCCGACGCGCTGCTGATCTGCGTGCCGACCCCGATCACCTCGCATAACGCGCCCGACCTGAGCCACGTGGTCGAGGCCGCCGAGACCCTGGCCGCCGTGCTGCGCCCGGGGCAGTTGGTCGTGCTGGAGTCCACCACCTTCCCCGGCGCCGCCGCCGAGGTGCTCAAGCCGATCCTGGAGCGTTCGGGCCTGCGCGCCGGCCAGGACTTCGCCCTGGCCTATTCGCCCGAGCGCGAGGACCCCGGCAACCACGCCTTCACCACCGCTTCGACCCCCAAGATCGTCGGCGCCGACAGCGAGGCCGAGCGCCGCGCGGCCTGCGCGCTGTACGACGCCATCACCGCCACGGTGCCGGTCAGCGACATGCGCACCGCCGAGGCGGTCAAGCTGACCGAGAACGTCTTCCGGTTCGTCAACATCGCCCTGGTCAACGAGCTGAAGGTCAGCTTCGACGCCCTGGGCATCGACATCTGGGAGGTGATCCAGGCCGCCCAGACCAAGCCCTTCGGCTACATGCCCTTCTTCCCGGGCCCCGGCGTCGGCGGCCACTGCATCCCGGTGGACCCCTTCTACCTGGCCTGGCGGGCCAAGGCCGAGGGGGCCGCGCTGAGGATGGTCGAGCTGGCCGGCGAGATTTCCCAGGCCATGCCCCGGCGGGTGGTCGACAAGACCCTCCAGGCCCTGGCCGATCGCGGCCTGTCGCCGGTCGGCGCCCACGTGCTGGTCGTCGGCGTGGCCTACAAGCGCAACATCGACGACACCCGCGAGACCCCGGCCCGCGACATCATCGAGATCCTGCGCAGCCACGGCGCCCGGGTCAGCTACCACGACCCCCTGGCGCCCGAGTTGATGGTCGGCGACACCCTGATGCAGTCGGTCGACATCGGGGCCGACGCGCTGTCCGGCTTCGACTGCGCCATCGTCGTCACCGACCACGACATGCTGGACTACGAGCGGCTGGCCCGCGAGACGCCCGTGGTGATCGACACCCGCAACGCCCTGGCCAAGGTCGATCCCGCCCTGGCCGGAAAGATCGTGAAGGCCTGAGATGGACGCCCCCGACGCTTCGGACCGCCCGCCGGCCTGGGCCCACCCGTCGGCCGAGGTCGAGCCCGGCGCGGTGCTGGGGGCCGGCACGCGCGTCTGGCGGTTCAGTCACGTGGCGGCGGGCGCGCGGATCGGCGCCGACTGCGTGATCGGCCAGAACGTCGCCATCGGCCCCGGCGTGGTCGTGGGCGACCGCTGCAAGGTGCAGAACAACGTCAGCCTCTATGCCGGCGTGGTCCTGGAAGACGGCGTGTTCTGCGGCCCCAGCTGCGTGTTCACCAACGTCACAACACCCCGGGCCGAGATCAACCGCAAGGCCGAGTTCAAGCCCACCCGGGTGGGACGCGGCGCGACCATCGGGGCCAACGCCACCATCGTCTGCGGCCACGACCTGGGAGCCTGGTGCCTGATCGCGGCCGGCGCCGTGGTCACCCACGACGTGCCGCCCCTGGCGCTGATGGCCGGCGTCCCGGCCCGCCGGATCGGCTGGGTCAGCCACGCCGGCGAGGTGCTGGGCGCGGACCTGGTCTGCCCCCGCACCGGCGACCGCTACGCCGAGCGGCCGGACGGGCTGCGGCGGGTGATCAACCTTTCGGGCTTCGGAGAGGACCGGCCCGAAGACTCCAGTGAAGAACAGTCAGCGAGCGTCGGATGAAGCGGGCCCTGGTCATCGGATCGGAAGGCAATATCGGCAAGCCCCTGGCGGCCCATCTGCGCGCCCAGGGCTGGGAGGTGCTGTGCGCCGACATCAAGCCAGGCTGGCGCAAGGACTACCTGCAGGTCGACATCAACCAGCCGGCCGACCTGATGCCCACCCTGCGCTGGAAGCCCGACGTGATCTTCGCCCTGGCCGCCGTGGTCAGCCGGGTCACCTGCGAACAGGCCTCCAGCCTGGCCGTCAGCACCAATCTGGGCGGGCTGAACAACGTGGTGCTGCTGGCCCAGGCCGCCGACGCCAAGCTGGTCTATTTCTCGACCTCGGAAGTCTACGGCCCGACCGACGGGCCGATGGACGAGGCCGACACCGTCCCACGCCCCAACAACCGCTATGGCCTGACCAAGCTGCTGGGCGAGCAGCTGGTCGACTACGAGGTGGCCCAGCACGGCCTGCGCGCGGTCACCCTGCGGCCGTTCATGATCTATGACGAGAACGAGGACTTCGGCGACCACCGCTCGGCCATGATCCGCTTCGCCCACGACCTGGCGCGCGGCCGGCCGATCGAGGTGCATCGCGGCAGCGCCCGCGGCTGGCTGCACATCTCCGACGCCGTGCGCGCCATCGAGGCGGCGGCGGGGGTCGAGGAGCACGCGGTCATCAATATCGGCCACCCGGACGTGGCGCCGATCGAGGACCTGGCCGAGGGGCTGCGCGCCCGGCTGAACGCCGCGCCGTCGCTGATCACCCTGCACGACCTGCCGGCCCGGATGACCGCCGCCAAGCAGCCCAGCCTGGCCCGCATGCGCGACCTACTGGGCGTGACGCCCAAGGTGTCGCTGGACGAGGGCCTGGACCGCGTGGTGGCGCGGGTGCGGGCCCGCCTGGCTCACGCCCAGAGCGGGCAGCCGGCGTGACACGCCTGCTGACCGTGGTCGGCGCCCGGCCCCAGTTCGTCAAGGCCATGCCGGTCAGCCGCGCCATCGCCCGCGCCCCGGACCTGACCGAGGTCCTGATCCATACCGGCCAGCATCACGACGCGGCGCTGTCCGACAGCTTCTTCCGCGACCTGGCCCTGCCCGAACCGGCCGAGAACCTGGGGATCCACGGCGGCTCGCACGGCGAGATGACCGGACGGATGCTGGCGGCCCTGGACGGGGTCATCGCCCGCCACGCGCCCGACCTGGTGATCGTCTACGGCGACACCAACTCGACCCTCGCCGGGGCCCTGGCGGCGGCCAAGGCCGGCGTGCCGGTGGCCCATGTCGAGGCGGGGCTGCGGGTCTTCGACCGCACCATGCCGGAGGAAACCAATCGCGTGGTCGTCGACCACCTGAGCCGCCTGCTGTTCGCCCCGACCCGCGCGGCCGTCGGCCACCTGGCGCGCGAGGGGATCGTCGAGGGCGTGCACCATGTGGGCGACGTGATGCAGGACGCGGTCCTGGCCATGGCCGCCCTGCCCGCCAGGAGCGGCGACAGCGCCTTGCATCGCCTGTCCCTGCCGCCCGGCGCCTACGCCGTCGCCACCCTGCACCGCGCGGCCACGACGCAGAGCGCCGCCAGCCTGGCCGCCGCCGTGGGCTACCTGCGCCGGTACTTGCACCGCATGCCGGTGATCCTGCCCCTGCATCCGCGCACCCGCGAGGCGGCGGCCCGGTTCGGGGTCGACCTGTCGGGCCTGACGGTGGTCGAGCCGCTCGGCCCGATCGACATGCAGCGGCTGCTGGCCGACTGCGCCCTGGTGCTCACCGATTCCGGCGGCCTGCAGAAGGAGGCCTATTTTCATCGCAAGCCCTGTGTCACGCTGCGCGACGACACCGAATGGAGCGAGACGGTGGAGGCGGGCTGGAACCGGCTGTGGACCGTGGACGACTACCGGCCCCGGCGCGAGATCGACGACTACGGCGCGGGCGACGCGGCCGAGCGGATCGTCGCGACGATCGCGCGGTTCCTCGACGAAGCCCCGGCGGTTCCGCGCGCCATGACGGGAGCCCGCCCATGAAGGACACCCACGACGGCCCCCGCCCGCCCCTGCCGGCGCACGACGTGGCCTGCGACCAGTCGGTCGGCGACGCCCGCGACGGGAAGGCGCGCCCGCTGCGCATCCTGCTGGCCTGCAACTACGACCCCCGCAACGCGGCCACGGTCTGCGACCACATCAACGCCTTCGCCCGCTACTCCCGCCACGAGGTCCGGGTGCTGTCGCGCGTGGGCGAGATCTTCGACGACGTGAAGCTGGACCAGTTCGACGCGGTCGTGATCCACTATTCGCTGTTCCTGGCGATCGAGGGCTTCGTCGGCCCGCGTTCGCGCCGCGCCCTGGCCGCCTTCCAGGGAGCCAAGGCGGTTTTCATCCAGGACGAGTACCGCTTCGTGAACGCCACGCTCGAGGCCCTGGAGGCCTGCGGCGTCGACCTGGTCTTCACCTGCCTGGGCGCAGCCGAGGCCGAGCAGGTCTATGGCCGGGTGAGCGGCCTTCGCACCCAGCAGGTGCTGACCGGCTACGTGCCCCACTGGCTGACGCACTATCCGCCCGTACCGCTGGCGGCCCGCAGGACCATGGTCGGCTATCGCGGCCGGACCTATCCGGCCTGGCACGGCGAGCAGGGGCGCGAGAAGGTCCGCATCGGCAAGCTGTTCAAGCGCGACGCCCGCAGGTTCGGCATCTCGACCGACATCGCCTGGTCCGAGCGCAGCCGGCTCTACGGCCGCGACTGGCTGAAGTTCCTGCGCAACTGCCAGGCCGTGCTGGCCGTCGAGAGCGGGGCCAGCGTCTTCGACTTCGACGGCGCGGTGGCCGCGCGGACCGAGAGCTTCGCCGCCCTGATCGAGCGCCCCCACCCGATCCCGGGCCTGGGCAAGAAGCCCTCCTACGAGATGTTGCGCGACAAGTTCTTCGCCGGGCGCGAGGACCAGATCGACATCGCCCAGATTTCGCCCCGGGTGTTCGAGGCGATCGCCTTGCGCACCCTGATCATCGCCTATCCGGGACGTTATTCGGGGGTGCTGGAGCCCTGGCGGCACTATGTCCCGCTCGACAAGGACCACGGCAACATGGCGGAGGTGGCGGCCGTGCTGCGCGACCCCGAGCGCGTCGCCGAGATCATCACCAACGCCTATGCCGAGATCGCCCTCAACCCGGCCTACGGCTACGGGGCGATGATCGAGGTGTTCGACCGGCGGATGGACGAGACCGCGGCGGGGCGGCCGCGCGCGATCGTCAACGAGCGCGCCGACGCCAAGTTCCGCAAGACCTTCCCGTTCGTGCAGATCGACAATCCGCACGAGATGCGCCCGCCCGGCTTGGTCTGGCGCGCGGCTCGGGCGGCCGTCCGCCGCCTGGGCCTGGAAGGCCTGGCGCGCCGCGTGCTGCGCCGGCGCTAGGCCGCCTAGTCCACACCGATCCAGCGCCGCAGGATCGGCAGCCGCGCGATCGCGCCCAGGCGGCGACGCAGCATCGGCGCCTTGAGCAGGCGCGACTCCACGATGATCACCGCCCACGCGCCCCAGTCGCGCAGCCGCAGGAACAGAGCCAGGCCCCGCCTCACGCCAACACCTGGTCGGCGATCTCGCGCACCACCGTGCGCCAGCTGTAGCGGCCCGAGGCCACGATCTCGGCGTGCGCGCGATCGACCATCGCCTGGGCGCGCCGCGGATCGCGGCTGAGATCGAGGGCCGCCTCGATATCCGACAGGTCGCGGCGGACCGGCTGGTAGTGGACCCCGGCCTCGAGGACGCCGCTATAGTCGCCCTCGACCAGCACCTGGAACGTCCGGGTGGCCGCCGCCTCCAGGTGGCGCGGCGACATCGCGCGGATCTCGGCCTCCGGTTCCAGGGCGATCACGGAGTCGGGCGGCGTCCACCCTTCGCCGCCCGGCGGCGGCGGCGCGCCGGTCGGCAGCACGCCCGTCGGATCGACCAGGGACGAGCCGCCCTCGACCCCGACCACCGCCCGGCTGGCGGCCAGCAGCCGGATCCAGGCCTCGCCGGCCAGCCTGCGCTCGCCGTCCACCGCCACATCGGCGCGATGGCCGCGCGCCCGGGCCCAGTCGGCCGCGCGCAGCCCGACCTCGCGCTTCAGCGCGCCCATCTCGCCCAGCCAGGCCGGCGCCTCCCAGGCGCGGTAGCTGACGGCGATCGACCGACGGTCCAGGTCGCTGGAGGCCCGCCGCATCAGCCGGTCGTCGATATAGCTGGTCAGGAAGCGCCGCAGGGCGAACGGCCTCTGGGCCGTCGGATAGACGCTGTCCCACAGGGCCGGCTCCAGGGCGGTGAGCAGCAGGTCGATCCGCGTCTCGACCAGCACGTCGCGCAGGCTCTGCAGGCCCAGGAACTCGTCCAGCGGCGCGGCGACGCGGCGCGCCCGGGCCGGCGCGGCCTCCATCGCCCGCCGCAGGCCGCCCAGGCCGACGCGGGTGTAGCGCGCGGTCAGGGCCGTGGCGTCGACCAGCACCAGCTCGGGGTCCAACTGGGTGATCCAGGCCGGGTTGAAGGGAAAGCCGATGTTCAGGAACACCACGCGCCCGGGGAAATAGGTCTTCCAGGCGAAGATCCGCTGATGCTCCCAGCGGCGCATCGGCCACTGGCCGCGCCAGTTGTACACGACCAGGGCGGTCGGCCTGTTACGCATGTCCGGCGAACTGAGCCCGGATGGGACGCGAAACCATGTACGCCGCCTTACGTGGAAGCGCCCGACGCGCTCGCGTCAAACGTCGTCGGCGGCGACGGTCCCTGTCAACGCCTAAGGCTATCGCCCGTGGGCCGCGCCTTGCGCCCCGCGCAGGGTCTCGGACGGGGACTCGCCGAACATCGCCCGATAGGCGCCGGAAAAGCGGCCGAGCTCCCAGAAGCCCTGGTCCAGCGCCACCTGGGTGACCGTGGTCGGGTGGCGGCCGGCGTCGAGCAGCCGGGCCCGGGCCGCCGACATGTTCTTCAGCCGCAGATAGGCCTTGGGGCTGATGTCGAGCAGGTCGTGGAAGGCGCGGTACAGGGTGCGGCGCGAGATGTTCAGGGCCACGCAGATGTCCTCGATCTGCACCGCCTGCCGGGCCCCGCCGCTTTCCAGGAAATCCTCCGCGCCGCGCACGATGCGGGCGGCGTTCAGCGCGCCCTGCCGCCGCGCGCCCTCGACCTTGACCTCGGCCAGGGCGGTCAGCAGGCCGTCCAGCAGCTCGTTGCGCAGGAAGGCGACGGCCCCGCTGGGCACGCCGCCGCTCATGGCCCGCAGCATGCCGGCGCAGCCCTGCAGCACGCGCTTGCAGGCGGCCCGGGCCTCGGGCGGGGGCGAATAGACGGCGGGCTCAGTCCAGAAGCACGGATCGGCCAGCCACTCGAACGCCTCGGCCCTCTGCATCACCAGGCCCCACGGCGCGGTGACGACGGCGTAGGCGACGTGGCCCTGGAAGCGCCCGTCCAACTCGCCGCCCGGCGGGATGGCGACGATGTCGCCCTCCTCCACCCGGTGGCCCCATTGGTTCAGCACGCCCTCCTGCTCCATCACCGAGACCAGGCTGAACGCCTTGCGCGACATCACCCCGCGCACGCGCAGGTCGCCGTCGAAGGCCCCGGAGTCGAAGCCCATGTCGCCCAGGCTGGCCCGCAGCAGATGGCCCCGGCAGGGCTCCGGCGTCAGCTGGGTGATCGACAGGTCGCGGCCGGCGGCGTGGGCCCAGACCTCGTGCGGACCGCGGGTGTCGCGCAGCTCCACATGTCCCAGGGACACCGGCGCCGCCCGCCCGCCGAACGAGCGCTCCTCGTCGAACGCGCCGGTGATCAGCCCTTCGTCGGCCAGATCGGCGCTCGACGAAGTCTCCCTGGCCGACCGCCAATCGGCGTCCGGCCAAGATCGGGAACCACTTTCCCTCCAGCCTTCATTGTCCATCGGACCTCTCCTGGCGGGGACCGTGCGATCAATGACGCCTGAGTCATGACCTTAAAGCGATCGCACCTGTCGTCGCGCCCGATTCACCCTGCAACGATGGCACGGCCCATCTGTGTTGTAAGTAAGGTGAAACCACTAGAAAGCATCGAAACAACAGACAAAATTACAAATTTTCGTATGGCGCAGCTTGATAACCAAGTTTAGTGTATAGTTAATTTAACATTATTCATTAATACATAAAATCAGAAGGAACAGGTGCAAGATTGGCACTTGCCGCATAGCAGACTGAGAGATTCGGAAGAAACATGATGGCGAAACAGGGTCGCGGAGGACTCTATGGCTCGTCAAAATTGGAAGGAAATGGCGATCTTCGGGAAACGGAATCTCGCGGAGACTCCGAGCAACCCGCGAGAGCAGGAAGACTGGGCTCAAGCTGTGCGCGACTTGAAGGCCGCCTGCGACGGCGAGCGCCGCCAGAGACGTCAGATCGCCGAAAGCGGCGCCCGCCAGCTGATTCGGGCCCAGGCCGTGCTGCGCGAGGCCGAAACCCGGCAGCGCGACGCCGAAGCGGCCCTGTCGCGGGCCCGGCGGATGGCCGCGGTGGGCTGGATGGCCGCCGAGGCCTGCCGGGACATGACCGCCCTGCACGCGGTGGCCATGAAGGCCCTGACCGCGTCCCGCGAGCGGTTGCACGGCGATCACCGGACGGTCTGCGAGATCGACTGGGCCCTGGGCGGGCTGAACCAGGCCGAACAGATGCTGGAGCGGGTGACCGCCTATCTCGACGCCCGGCGCGAAACCGCCCAGGGGGCCCGCATCGACGAGTTGCTGACCAGACAGCTGAGCTAGTCATCCCGGAAGCCTCGCAGAGGCTGTCCGGGACCCAGGGGAATGGGCCGATGCGGTGCGGTTCACCTGGGTCCCGGACAGCGCTGCGCGCTTCCGGGATGACAACAGGATGAGAGCTCCCGGTTACGCCTCGATGTCGACGTTCTTGGTTTCCTTCAGGAACAGGACGCCGACCACGGCCGTCACCGCGGCCACCACGATCGGGTACCAGAGGCCGTAATAGATGTCGCCCGTGGCCGCGACCATGGCGAAGGCCGTGGTCGGCAGGAAGCCCCCGAACCAGCCGTTGCCGATGTGGTAGGGCAGGCTCATCGAGGTGTAGCGGATGTTGGTCGGGAACAGCTCGACCAGCATGGCGGCGATCGGGCCGTAGACCATGGTCACGTAGATCACCAGGATCGCCAGGACCCCGACCACCAGCGGCTTGTCGATCAGGGCCGGGTCGGCCTTGGCCGGATAGCCGGCGGCCTTCAGGGCCGCGCCCAGTTGCTTCTCCCAGGCCGTCTTGCGGTCCTTGAAGGCGGCCTTGTCCAGGGTCTGGCCGGGGAACGAGTCGACGGTCGTGCCGCCGATCCTGATCTGGGCCACGGAGCCGGCCGGCGCGGCCTGGTTGGAATAGGTGACGCCGGCCTTGGCCAGGTACGACTTGGCCAGGTCGCACGAGCGGTTGAACACCGTCTTGCCGACCGGATCGAACTGGAACGAGCAATCGGCCGGGTCGGCCACCACGGTCACCGGCGCGCTGGCCACGGCCGCGGCCAGCTGCGGATTGGCCGCCGTCGTCAGGGTCTTGAACAGCGGGAAATAGGTCAGGGCCGCCAGGATGCAGCCCAGCATGATGATCGGCTTGCGGCCGATCTTGTCCGACAGCCAGCCGAAGAACACGAAGAACGGGGTGCCGATCAGCAGGGCGACGGCCACCAGCAGGTTGGTGGTCCCGCCGTCGACCTTGAGCATCTTCTCCAGGAAGAACAGGGCGTAGAACTGGCCGGTGTACCAGACCACCGCCTGGCCGGCGGTCAGACCGACCAGGGCAAGAAGCACGATCTTCAGGTTGCCCCACTTGGCGAACGAGTCGAACAGCGGCCGCTTGCTGCCCTTGCCCTCGTCGACCATGCGCTGGAACGACGGGCTCTCGGCCAGCTGCAGGCGGATCCACAGCGACACGCCCAGCAGCAGCACCGAGATCAGGAACGGGATGCGCCAGCCGAAGGCCTGGAAGGCGTCCTCGCCGGTGGCGTTGCGGGTCAGCAGGATCACCACCAGGCTGAGGAACAGGCCGAAGGTGGCCGTCACCTGGATGAAGCTGGTGTAGAAGCCGCGCTTCCCGGGCGGGGCGTGCTCGGCCACGTAGGTGGCGGCCCCGCCGTATTCGCCGCCCAGGGCCAGGCCCTGGACCAGGCGCATCACCACCAGGGCGATGGGCGCGGCGATGCCGATGGTCGCGTAGCTGGGCAGCAGGCCGACCGTGAAGGTCGACAGGCCCATCAGCAGCATGGTGACCAGGAAGGTGTTCTTGCGGCCCCACAGGTCGCCCAGGCGTCCGAACACCAGGGCCCCGAACGGGCGCACCGCGAAGCCGGCGGCGAAGGCCAGCAGGGCGAAGATGTAGCCGGTCGTCTCGTTGACGCCCGAGAAGAAGTGCTTGGTGATGTAGGTGGCCAGCGACCCGTAGAGGTAGAAGTCGTACCACTCGAACACGGTGCCGACCGAGGCGGCTCCGATCACCAGGCCATCCTTGCGCCCCACGGTGCGACCACCCTTGGCGCCCTTCACCGTTTTCGCGGCGTCGCTTCCCATTCGCATCTCCCCCTTGGCGTCGCCGCTTCGGGCGATCCGACCATGTTACCGCAACCACGGCCCGTCACAATGAACGGCGTTCGCGATGTTGGCGAGAGGCTAAACATGAACCTGGCGAAAGCCGAAGCGTTGGCTCAAAGAAATCTTCGTGGTCCCATTTTCCGGGACCAGACAAGGGATTGGTCACCGGAATGAGCGTCGTCGCGGCCTACATCTACAAGGACGGCGTGCGGACCCGGGAGGTCAGCCTCGACAAGGACGGCGCCCTGGAGACCAAGCCCGGCGAGTTCGTCTGGATCGGCCTGTACGAGCCCAGCCAGGCCGAGATGGACCGGCTGGGCAAACGCTTCAAGCTGCACCCCCTGGCGATCGAGGACGCGCTCAACGCCCACCAGCGCCCCAAGGTCGAGGTCTATGGCCGCGAACTGTTCGTGGTGGCCCGCACCGCCCAGCTGGTCGACGCCCAGATCGCCTACGGCGAGACGGCGATCTTCGTCGGCCAGGGCCACCTGATCACCGTCCGCCATGGCTCGGCCCGCGCCCACACCGAGCTGCGCGCCCAGCTGGAGGCCTCGCCCGCCCTGTTGGCCAAGGGCTCGGACTACGTGCTGCACGCGGTGCTCGACTTCGTGGTCGACGGCTACCTGCCGATCATCCAGGCGCTGGAGGACGAGGTGCTGGACATCGAGCGCCGCACGCTCGAGACCTTCCTCAGCCACGCCGAGGTCAAGCGCCTGTTCCACGTCCGCCGCGACCTGATCCGCTTCAAGCGCGTGCTCAGCCCCATGGCCGAGGTCGCCGGCCGGCTGGAGCACCTGGAGACGCCCTGCCTGGACAACGACGTGCGCCCCTATTTCCGCGACGTGCTGGACCACACGCAGAAGGTCGAAGGCATGGTCGACGCCCTGCGCGAGGTGATCACCTCGGTGTTCGAAGCCGCCTCGCTGCTGGAACAGCAGCGGCAGAGCGAGATCACCCGCAAGCTGGCCGCCTGGGCCGCCATCCTGGCCGTGCCCACGGCGGTGGCCGGGATCTACGGCATGAACTTCGAGCACATGCCGGAGCTCAAATGGACCTTCGGCTATCCGGCGGTGATGGCCGGCGTCGCCGGGGTGGTGGGCTACCTGTTCTGGCGGTTCAAGAAGAACCAGTGGCTGTAGCCCCCAACCGCTGTCATCCCGGAAGCCTCGCAGAGGCTGTCCGGGACCCAGGGGACTGGGCTGAGGCGGTGCGGTTCACCTGGGTCCCGGACAGGCGCCGCGCGCTTTCCGGGATGACAACTTTTTGAGTGAGCGGAAGGCGAGCCCTAGCTGGCCCAGGCGCGCGCCGGATGCAGGAAGCGCCCGGCCTCGGCGCCGTCGCGCAGGAACACCCGCACCTCGGCGGCGTGGCCCGAGGCGGCCAGGCGGTTGGCCAGGTCGCGGGCGGCGGCTTCGGCGCGACCGCCGCGTTCGAAGGTGAGTTCGGCCTCCAGGGCCTCGGAGCGCACGGACCAGCCTTGCTCGGCCGGGGCGACGGAAATCAGCAGAGCCATGATGAGCTCCTTACGCAAATCAGACTTTTGGGTGCGCCGGCCAGGGGCCTAGGGGGCGCGAACGAGCGGCTTGTTCGGGCTGGCGATCCGCCCCCGAAACATCGAGGTCAGATCGGCATTCGCCCTACGAGGGGATGACATCGACACATCTTATAGGCTCGCAATTTCACAACTTGACGACATGGGTATGACCCGAACGCAACTGACGCGAGCCAGAACTCCTGACCCCGTTTTTAGTTTCTCGGATCGTTCGATGATCTGTCGGCAGGGCCAGAAAATCTGCCGAGACTCAATTCCTACCGATTTGATAGATTTTTGGCGGCGACGTCCCTTTCCTCCCCTTTGGGCGGCGCCGGCGCGCGCCGCGCGGACCTATCGGGGGATGGGTGTCCGCGCGGCGCGTCTAAGCCTTCAATAAATCCGCTCATCCCGGCGAACGCCGGGACCCAGATGGAATGGCGGTGTGGCTGACGCCACGAACGCTGAGTTTTTCCAATCCGCCACCCGGCTTTAGGATCCGGGTCCCGGCATTCGCCGGGATGAGCGGATTGGAGGACTTCAGCAGTCCGGCTTGTCCAGATGCGCCTTGATCAGCGCCCGGCCCGCGCGCGCCACGACCTTCACCGGACCACTGGGGCCCAGGGTCACCCGGGCGGTGTAGGAGCCTTCCATCAGCAGCATCAGGCCGTCGGCCAGGTCGTCGTCCGACGCCCCGGCCCGCCGGCACAGGTCGACCAGGCGGGCGTGGAGCTGCTGCTTGTAGGCCACCGACACCTTCTGGGCCGGGTGGTCGGCCTCGTGCAGCTCGATGGCGGCGTTGGACAGCGGGCAGCCGTGGACGTCGGCGTTGCAGGCCTTGGTCTCGAAGGCGTCGAAGATCGCCTCCAGCTGGGCTCGGGGATCGCCGCAGGTGCAGCCGACCACCTCGTCCCACCAGACCCAGTAGTCGCGTTCCTGCTCGCGCAGCACCTCGGCGACCAGCTCGTCCTTGGACGGGAAGTTGCGATAGAGCGTCATCTTGGTGGCTTCGGCCTCGGCGGCGATCGCCTCGACGCCCACCGCGCGGATGCCGTGCTGATAGAACAGCTCGCGGGCCGTTTCGAAGATCCGGTCGCGGGCCGGTCGTTTGGACAACGGAGCGCACGCGGGCGCCTCCAACTCGTCCACCTTGCCCCCGCCAGAATTTCTCTCAGCCATTTTCACAGCACCTCACCTTGACGTGAGAGTTACCGGTCAGTATCTCTCACCGCGTGGATGATACCGAACGGTATCGTCACGTACGCCTACATCGTCACAGATGGACGCCACGTCAAGCAACAGCAACTGCGACATTTGATCTTTAACCCAGAACGGAGCGCGAGCCATGCCCCCGAGCGCAAGCCAAGACATAGCCCCGCCCGCCGGCGCCTCGCGCTGGATCGCCCTTGCGACCCGGCCCGCCCGCTCCCTTCGCAAGTTCATCGGCCATGGCGCCGAAGGCCCGTCCGGTTCGGATTGGGCCTCTTCGTCCAAGAGCCGTCAGAAATCCCGGCGCCCCGTCTGGGAATAGAAAAACACCGCGTCTCCTCCCCCCGCTTCCCCCGCCAAGCCGCTTAAAGCCGACAGGTTCTCCGATGTCCCTCCGCCCCGTCTTCACCTCCTTCGCCGGTCTGGCCGCCATGGCCGTGCTGGCCGCCTGCAGCGCCCAGGCCAAGCAGGAAGCCGCCCCGCCGCCCGCCCAGGTCACCATCACCGCCGTGGCCTTCAAGGAACTGCGCCAGTGGGACGACTTCACCGGTCGCCTGGAAGCCATCGACACGGTCGACATCCGTCCGCGCGTCAGCGGCTATGTCGACGGCGCCCGGTTCGAGGAAGGCGCCCGCGTCCACAAGGGCCAGGTGCTGTTCCAGATCGACCCGCGCCCCTACCAGGCCGAGGCCAACCGCGCCGAGGCCGAGGTGGCCCGCGCCAAGGCCCAGCTGGACCTGGCCGTCGTCAACCGCGAGCGCGGCCGCCGGCTGATCGAGCAGAACGCCCTGGCCCAGAGCGAGTTCGACCGCCTGTCGGCTGAAGAGAAGGCCGCCCAGGCCAATCTCGGCGCGGCCAACGCCGCCTACCAGACCGCCCGCCTGAACCTGGAATGGACCCGCGTGGTCTCACCGATCGACGGCCGGGTCTCCAAGGCCGTGATCACCCGCGGCAACCTGGTCACCCCGTCCGACCTGCTGACCACCGTGGTGTCGGACACCCCGATCTACGCCACCTTCAACGCCGACGAGCAGACCTTCCTGAAGTACGCCTCGGCCGAACGCGGCAAGGCCAGCCCGGTCTATATGGGCCTGATGACCGAGGACGGTTATCCGCACCAGGGCCAGCTGAAGTTCATCGACAACGCCCTGGACGCCAAGAGCGGCACGATCAACGGCCGGGCGATCTTCGCCAACGCCGACGGCCGGTTCACCCCCGGCCTGTTCGCCCGCATCCGCATGGTCAGCGACACCTCGCAGACGGTGGCCCTGGCCCCCGATCGCGCGGTGGCCACCGACCTGGGCAAGCGCTACGTCGTGGTGGTGGGCGCCAACAACAAGGCCGAGTACCGCCCGGTCGAGGTGGGTCCGCTGGCCGGCAACCTGCGCATCATCCGCACGGGGCTGAAGCCCGGCGACCGGGTGATCGTCGGCGGCCTGCAGAAGGTCAAGCCGGGCGACACCGTCAGCCCGGTGGTGATCAAGACCGACCTGTCCAGCGACCTGTCGCAGTTCGAGACCGGTCCCCAGCGGGTCGCGATGATCAACTCGGTTTCCCAGAACTAGAGCGCTCTTTGGACCGCTCATCCCGGCGAATGCCGGGATGAGCGGATCAGGAATTCGCTTTCAGGCCGGGTTTGAACCGGCCCACGCCCCCTCCTTGCCTCCTCCCCGGACGCCTCCCATGAATTTCTCAAAGTTCTTCGTGAACCGGCCGCGCTTCGCCGCCGTGCTCTCGATCGTCATCTTCATCGCCGGGTTGGTGGCTCTGCCGCGCCTGCCGATCTCGGAATATCCCGAGGTGGTGCCGCCGACGGTCGTCGTGCGCGCCGCCTATCCGGGCGCCAACCCCGCCGTCATCGGCCAGACCGTCGCCGCTCCGCTGGAGCAGGCGATCAACGGCGTCGAGGGCATGATCTACCAGTCGTCGCAGTCGGCCTCCGACGGGGCGATGATCCTGACCGTCACCTTCGCCCTCGGGACCGATCTCGATAAGGCCCAGGTGCAGGTGCAGAACCGCGTCGCCCAGGCCCTGCCCAAGCTGCCCCAGGAGGTGCAGCGGATCGGCGTGACCACCGACAAGGCCTCGCCCGACCTGACCCTGGTCGTGCACATGATCTCGCCCAACAACCGCTACGACATGCTGTACCTCAGCAACTACGCCCAGCTGAACGTCCGCGACCGGCTGAAGCGGGTCGACGGCGTGGGCGACGTCCAGATCTTCGGGGCCGGCGCCTACTCGATGCGCGTGTGGCTGGACCCTGAAAAGCTGGCCTCGCTGAACATGACCGCCGGCGACGTCGTGAAGGCCCTGCGCGAGCAGAACGTCCAGGTCGCCGCCGGCCAGCTGGGCGCCCCGCCCGCCCCCGGCGCCGCCGACTTCCAGCTGTCGATCAACGCCCCCGGCCGCCTGACCGACGAGGAGCAGTTCCGGAACGTCATCATCCGCTCCGGCGCCAACGGCGAGCTGACCCACCTGGGCGACGTGGCCCGCGTGGAGATGGGCGCCAACAACTACGCCCTGCGCTCGCTGCTCGACAACAAGTCGGCCGTGGCCATGCCGATCTTCCAGCGCCCCGGCTCCAACGCCCTGCAGATGGCCGCCGACATCAAGAAGACGATGAAGGAGCTGAAGAAGGAATTCCCCGAGGGCGTCGACTACGAGATCATCTACGACACCACCGCCTTCGTGCAGGAATCGATCAATTCGGTGATCCACACCCTGATCGAAGCCATCATCCTGGTGGTCATCGTGGTGGTGATCTTCCTGCAGGGCTGGCGCGCCTCGATCATCCCGCTGATCGCCGTGCCCGTCTCGCTGATCGGCACCTTCGCCGTCCTCCTGATGCTGGGCTTCGGCCTCAACGCCCTGACCCTGTTCGGCCTCGTCTTGGCCATCGGCATCGTGGTCGACGACGCCATCGTCGTGGTCGAGAACGTCGAGCGCAACATCACCAACGGACTCGAGCCACCGGCCGCCACCCGCAAGGCCATGAGCGAGGTCACCGGACCGATCATCTCCACGGCCCTGGTGCTGTGCGCGGTGTTCATCCCGACCGCCTTCATCAGCGGTCTGTCCGGCCAGTTCTACCGCCAATTCGCCCTGACCATCGCCATCTCGACGGTGATCTCGGCCTTCAACTCCCTGACCCTGTCGCCGGCCCTGGCCGCCGTGCTCCTCAAGAGCCACGACGCGCCCAAGGACCGCTTCCAGAAGATCATCGACGCGGCCCTGGGCTGGCTGTTCAACCCGTTCAACCGCATGTTCGCCAAGGCGTCCAACGGCTACGTCCGCAATGTCGGCCGCACCCTGGGCAAGTCGACGGCGGGCCTGGTGATCTACGGCATCCTGCTGGCCCTGACGGTCTTCGCCTTCAGCAAGACCCCGGGCGGCTTCGTGCCGCAGCAGGACAAGGCCTACGTCGTCGCCGTCGTGCAGCTGCCCGACGCCGCCTCGCTGGACCGCACCGAGGCCGTCATCCGCCAGATGGGCGACATCGCCATGAAGGTGCCGGGCATCAAGCACTCGGTCGCCTTCCCCGGCCTGTCGGCCAACGGCTTCATCAACAGCCCCAACTCCGGCGCGGTGTTCTTCCCGCTGGACGACTTCAAGAACCGCACCGGCCACGACCTGTCGGCCAACGCCATCGTCGGCCAGCTGAACGCCAAGTTCGGCGCCATCCCCGACGCCCAGATCGCGGTCTTCCCGCCGCCTTCGGTGCAGGGGCTGGGCACGATCGGCGGCTTCCGCATGCAGATCGTCGACCGCGCGGGCCTGGGCCCGGACGAGCTGAACAAGCAGACCCAGAACCTGATCGACAAGGCCCGCAAGGACCCCGCCCTGGCCGGCGTGTTCTCGACCTACCAGGTCAGCGTGCCGAAGATCGAGGCCAACATCGATCGCGAGAAGGCGCGGGCCTCGGGCGTTTCCCTGACCGACCTCTTCGAGACCATGCAGGTCTATCTGGGCTCGCTGTACGTCAACGACTTCAACCGCTTCGGCCGCACCTACGAGGTCAACGTCCAGGCCGACCAGAAATTCCGCATGCAGCCCGAGCAGATGCTGCGCCTGCAGACGCGGAACGCCGACGGCCAGATGATCCCGCTGGGCGCCTTCGTCAGCTTCAAGGAGGCCACCGGCCCCGACCGCGAGAGCCACTACAACGGCGTGCTCACGGCCGAGATCAACGGCGGCCCGGCCCCGGGCTACAGCTCGGGCCAGGCCCAGAAGGCCCTGGAGGACCTGGCCAAGAAGGAGCTGCCCAACGGCATGGGCTACGAGTGGACCGAACTGACCTACCAGCAGATCCTGGCGGGCAACACCGCGGTCTACATCTTCCCGCTCTGCGTGCTGCTGGCCTTCCTGGTGCTGGTCGCCCAGTACGAGAGCTGGAGCCTGCCGCTGGTGGTCATCCTGATCGTGCCGATGACCCTGCTGTCGGCCCTGGCCGGCGTGCTGCTGACCCATGGCGACAACAACATCTTCACCCAGATCGGGCTGATCGTGCTGGTGGGGCTGGCGTGTAAGAACGCCATCCTGATCGTCGAGTTCGCCAAGGAACGCGAGGAGCATGGCGACACGCCGCTGCAGGCGGTGCTGGAAGCCTGCCGCCTGCGCCTGCGGCCGATCCTGATGACCTCGATCGCCTTCATCATGGGCGTGGCGCCCCTGGTGGTCAGCCACGGGGCCGGCGCCGAGATGCGCCGCGCCATGGGCGTGGCGGTGTTCTCGGGCATGCTGGGCGTGACGGTCTTCGGCCTGATCCTGACCCCGATCTTCTACTTCGTGATCCGCCGCAACACCGCCCGCCGGGCGGCGCTGAAGGCGGCCAAACAGACCACGCCCGTGGAGGCGCACTGATGTTTGCTTCTTCCCAACCCCGCCAGCCCGGCTGGCCCAATCCTTCCTGGAAGAGCCTGAAGGTCCAGCTCGGCCTGTTCGCCAGCATGGTCCTGCTGTCGGCCTGCGCCGTGGGACCGGACTACAAGACCCCGGTCCAGGCCCCGGTCGTGCTGCAGAACGCCCCGGCCGGCGCCTTCTCCACCGCCAATCCCGAGGCCCAGTGGTGGAAGGCGTTCAACGACCCGGTGCTGGACGGCCTGATCGCCCAGGCCCTGTCGGGCAACCTCGACCTCAAGGTCGCGGTCGCCCGGGTGGACGAGGCCCGCGCCCTGTTCAAGGACGCGCGCCTGGACCAGATCCCGCGGGTCACCGCCAGCGGCGCCTACCAGAAGAGCGACCAGCAGCAGCCGGGCTCGAACGGCCAGCGCGTCGAGAGCGAGACCTACCAGGCCGGCTTCGACGCCGGCTGGGAGATCGACTTGTTCGGCCGCGTCCGCCGGGGCGTGGAGTCGGCCCGGGCCGAGGCGGGGGCGGCCCAGGCCGACCTGCGCGACGCCCAGGTGACCGTCGCCGCCGAGGTGGCCCGGAACTATCTGGAGCTGCGCGGCTACCAGGCCCGCCTGGCCGTCGCCAACCGCAACCTCGACACCCAGCGCGAGACCCTGCGGCTGACCCAGGTGCGCTACAACGCCGGCAGCGGCAGCCCGATCGACGTGGCGTCGGCCCAGGCCCGCCTCAACGCCACCGAGGCGGCGATCCCGGCCCTGGTCACCGCCGAGAAGCGGGCCAACTACCGGCTCTGCGTGCTGCTGGGCCAACGGCCGGGCGCGCTGGACGCCGTGCTGGTGGCCAAGGACGCCGAGGTCACGCCGCTGATCGCCGCCCTGCCGATCGGCGACGCCGCCGACCTGCTGCGCCGACGGCCCGACGTCCAGGCCGCCGAGCGTCGCCTGGCCGCCCAGACCGCCAAGGTGGGGGTGGCCACCGCCGACCTCTTCCCGCGCGTCCGGGTGACCGGCTTCGTCGGCTTCCTGTCGGGCACGTCGAGCGGCTTCGGCAACTCGGCCAGCCAGGCCTGGTCGGTGGCCCCCGTGGTCACCTGGCCGGCCCTGGACCTGGGCGGCGCCCACCAGCGCCTGAAGGCCGCCGAGGCCCGCAACGACGCCAGCCTGGCCGTCTACGACCAGACCGTGCTGCGGGCCCTGGAGGACCTGGAGACCGCCCTGGTCGCCTACCGCCAGCAGCAGGCCCAGCTGGTCAGCCTGACCAACCAGGCCGCCGCGTCCCGCCGCGCCGCCGAACTGGCCCGCATCCAGTACAAGGAAGGCGGCATCGACTTCCTGGTGCTGCTCGACGCGGAACGCACCCTGCTGGCCGCCGAGGACTCGCTGACGGTCGCCGAGACCGGCGTGAACACCAACGTCGTGGCGATCTACAAGGCGCTGGGCGGCGGGTGGACGTCGTAAGGCAGCGCCCGGAACAGGGGACACACACTCACGGCAAGGCCCAGCGGGTCCGGCAACGGCCGTGGGGTGAGTGTGTGTCCCCTCCTTCGTCCTGAAAAGTTATCCACAGGACGCACCGGCCGGGGACATGCCCTTGGGCGTGTCCCCATCAGCATCCACGGAGCCAGGATTTGGGGACACGCCGCAAGGGCATGTTCCCGGCCTCGGATCGACCTCCATCCCCGCGCCTCACAAACCCGACCCCAACGAAATCAACGCGCTGCACGAAAACGCACGTTTCCGATCCTCACCCTCCGGGACGGCCGCACAATAGCGGCATGACCCAAGCTCACGACATCCCCACCCGGTGCCTGACTTTCCAGCTCAAGCTGATGGACGCCCTCGAGGCGACCTGGGCGATGCTGGAAGGCGCCACCGATCCCGCCGTCATCCGCCAGGCCCGCGACACGGCCAAGGCCATCGGCGACCTCGCCGCCCAGGCCCGCAAGGTGGCCCTGGCCGTTCCCACCCCGCGCGGCAAGCCGCGGCTGGCCGAAACGGTCGCCGCCGGCCTGCACGCCGCCCACGGCATGGCCGACCTGAGCGCCTTGATGGCGGAGACGCCCGCGCCGCCCGCGCCCGTGGCCGCCCAAGCCGAGCACGCCCGCCGCGCGCTGGAGAAGCTGAAGGGCGGGCGACGCGGACGGTTGTGAGGAAGGCCGCCACACGCGAAGGGGCTTCCGGTCCAAGCCTCGCCGTGTGAGGCTGGCGGCATGAAAACCGCCCTGACCCTCTTCGCCTTGGCCGCCGCCCTGGCCTCGTCCGCCTGCACCGACAGCAAGCGCGCCCGCAACGACGCCACCTGGACCGACCGTCCGGCCGACGTCACCTGCTGGAGCTACGGGACCCAGACCTATTCCGGCCGGTCGACCGGCAAGGTCGAGTACGACGACGGGCGCCTGTCGTTCGTGGACGCGGCGACCGGCCGCTACACGACGATCGACGGCGAGTGCCGCGTCGTCTACCAGGCGCGCTGACGATCGAAGCCTCCGCCCCCTACGGGGCGGACAGACCGCGAACCGGTCAGGTGGGGGCAAGGGGGTGCGATCCCACGCCCAACCCTTCCACCTCTTCGAACGACGGCTGCCCACGTTTCGAATAGTCAAAGCGTCGCGCCCGGCGGCAAATCGATCCCCTCGCAGGGAGGCGACGATGAGACTGATCCTGGGCGTGCTGATGGCCGCGGCCCTGTCGCCCGTCGCGGCGCGGGCCGATGACAGGTCGGCAACGACGCACGCCACCCCCGCCGACGCGGTGCGCGGCTACGGCGAGGCGGTCGCCGAACGGGACCCCGCCAAGCTGGCGCGCGCCTTCCAGCCCAGCGCGATCGCCTACCGCCTCGAGGGCGGGACGGTCACGGCCACCTACCAGGCGCAATGGAAGGGCCGGCTGGGGGCGTCCGAGCCCTCGGCGTCGACCTTGACGATCGAGCGGATGGATGAGGGCCGGACCACGGCCCTGGCCACGGTCCGCTGGATCCGCGACGGCAAGCCCATCGCCGAATATGTGCTGCTGGCCCGACTGTCCGGCGGGTGGCGCATCCTGGCGACCCTGGGCCAGCCGGACGCGGCCGAAAGCCCCGCCTCGGCCGCGGGCGTCGCCGCGGTCGTCGACGCCAAGCTCGCGGCCGACCGCGCCTGGGACGCGGCCCGGCTGGGCGAAACCCTCGATCCCCGCGCCCTCGTCACCAGCGTCGAGGACGGCGAGTTCGTCGCCGCGTCCGTCGCCGAGTGGCAGGCGCGCTACCGGGACCGGCGCGCGACCTCGGCGGGCGCGACCTTCGCGCTCACCAGCCAGGTCGTCGAGGCCCGGGGCGACATCGGCATGGCCCGCTGGTCGTTCCGATCCGCGAGCGGCGAATGGACCGACCGCGCCCTCCTGCTGAAGACCGCGTCGGGATGGCGCATGATCGCCCTGCTGTTCGTCAAGGAAGCGCCGCTGTAACGGCGGGCGGAAGCGATCCTACAAGGGTCGCGCCTTCCCGGACCCTCCCCCACAGGGGGAGGATCTTGGCGCTCCGCCTCCCTACCCCCTCGGCAGCCCCACCTCGAACGCCGCCCCGGTCTCGGCCTCGACCAGCCCGATCCGCCCCTGGCTGGCCGCCAGCAGCGAGCGGGCGATCGACAGGCCCAGGCCCGTCCCGCCCGCCTCGCGGCGGCTGGTGAAGAACGGTTCGAACAGGCGGTCGCGGTCGGCGGCCGGCACGCCGGGGCCGTCGTCGCTGACGCGCAGCACCAACTCCTCGCCGACGGCTTCCGCGCGGATCGTCACCGCCCGCGCGCCCGCCTGGCGGCTGTTCTCGACCAGGGTGGTCAGCACGGTCTCGACCGTGGCCTCGGGCGCGGCGACCAGCGGCAGGTCGTCGGGCAGGTCCAGGATCACGGCGATGTCGCGGCCCTGGGCGTCGGTCACCCGCCGCGCGGCGGCCGCCAGCTCGGACGCCACGCCCGCCTGGGGCATGGCCATGTCGGCCCGGGCCAGGTCCATCAGCCGCCCGACCAGCTGCGAGAGCCGGGCGCTGTCGGCCGAGATGTTGGAGAGGAACCGGCGGCGCTCGTCCGGGGTCATGGTGTCGAAGTGGTCGTCCAGCAGCTCGACCGCCCCGGTGATCCCGGCCAGCGGGGTCTTGAACTCGTGGCTGACGGCGGCGGCGAAGTCGCGCAGGTAGCGCGAGCGCACGGCGATGGCGTCGGCCATCACCCGGAAGTCCTGGTAGAGGTCGCGGATCTCGACGGCGGCGGTGGCCGGGGTCTCGGGCACGGCCCCCTGCCCGGTCGCCACGCTGCGGGTGGCCGCGCTCAGCGCCTCGATCGGCCGGGTCACCCCGCGCGACACCAGGCCCGACAGCAGGATCAGCAGCACGATCGTCGCCCCCGCCCCGACCAGCAGCTTGCCACGGTCCTGGTAGACGCCCCGGAACAGCGCCCGGGGCGAGCGCGACAGCAAGAGCGCCCCCACCACCTTGCCGTTGACCACCACCGGACGCGCATGGTGCAGGCGCACGGCCGAGGCGCGGCTGAGCCACTCGAACGAATAGCGCGGGTGATAGGCCCCGTTGCGGCGCAGGACGGTGCGCGAATGGCCCTGCAGCGCCGCCTTGATCTCGGGCAGGGCCGCCAGGCTGCCGCCTTGGCCCAGGCCCCGCACCACCACCCCGTGGCGGTCGACGATCAGGATCGAGGCCAGGGTGCTGCGGCTGGTCTGGTCGAAGATCGGCTCCAGCACCTCGGCGGCCGCCTCGGCCTGGGGATCAGCCTTGGGGCCGGGCGTCGCGGCCGGGCGCTCGGGCAAAAGCGGCGAGCTGCGCAGGTCGACGCTGGTGGACTCCGGCCGGTAGTAGCCGGGGTCGTCGCGGGCGTCGGGGTCGGCCGGGGTCAGGTCGCGCACGGCGCCGGGCCACAGATTGGCGGCGGCCGAGGCCAGGGCCGCCCCCTGCGAGGTCAGCTCGGCCTCGGTCTGGCGCACCAGGGTGTTCTCGTAGGTGCGCAGGAACACCGCCCCGATGGCTGGCATGGCGGCGGCGAACAGCAGCACGGTCAGCAGGATGGCGCGCAGCCGCAGGGCCGGCCACCAGCGCCGCAGCCAAGCGTCCATCAGGCGGTCGCGCCCTGACAAGCCCCGAGGCGGTAGCCGATCCCGGCCCGCGTCTCGATCACGTCGTGCCCGCCCACGGCGGCGAACTTGGCCCGCAGGTTGCGCACGTGGCTGTCGATGGTGCGGTCGGTGACCGCGAAGCCCGGGCCGCGCAGGCGGTCGATGATGGCGTCGCGGCTGAACACCTTGGTCGGGGCGCCGGCCAGGGTCTTGAGGATCGTGAACTCGGTGACCGTCAGCGACACCTCCTCGCCCGTCCACTGGGCGCTCCAGGCCTCGGGGTCCAGGGTCAGCTTGCCCCGGACGATCAGGCCGTCGGCGCGCGCGGCCTCCGTCCCCTTGCCGCCGGTGCGGCGCAGGATCGCCTGGACCCGGGCCGTCACCTCGCGCGGGCTGAACGGCTTGACCACGTAGTCGTCGGCGCCCAGCTCGATGCCCAGCACCCGGTCGATCTCGTCGTCGCGCGAGCTGAGGAACAGGATCGGCAGGTCGCCCTGGGCCCGCAGGCGGCGGCAGACCTCCAGCCCGTCCAGGCGCGGCATGTTGATGTCCAGCACCACCAGGTCGGGCGCCTTCTCGGCCACGGCCGCCAGGGCCGCCTCGCCGTCGGCCGCCTCGCGGGTCTCCAGCCCGACCTTGGCCAGGGCGAACACCAGGAGCTGGCGGATGTGGGGGTCGTCGTCGACGACCAGGATCGTGCGCTGCTGCATGGCCCTCATGTTCAGTGCTCCGGGCTTGGGGTCAACGGGGGCGAGACGACCGGCGGCCAAACCGGGGGCGGGTCATAGGCGACCGGCGGCGGTCCGGGATCGACGGCGGACATCCCCAGGGGTCGGCCGCCGCAGTCCCGGCCGTCCGGAGCCGGCGCGCTGCGCGCCACGGGACGGCCGGCCTGCAGCGCCTTGATCGCAGCCAGGCGGAGCGCAGCGCGCGGACTCCAGCTGCGCCAGTCCCCTTGCTGGGCCCACAGGTGGTCGACCGCCTCCTCGCGCAACGCCGCGACATAGTCGGCCGGCAGGTCCGGCGCAGCGGCCTGCTCCAGCCGGACCAGCGACACGGCCGCCGAGCCGTCCAGGGCGTCGAGATAGCAGAGGTCCAGGCGCGGCCCCGCCCCGCCGACCTCGCGGGCGTGGCGGACGTTCCAGGCGGCGGCCACGGCGCCCAGGTCGACCACGCAGCCGGCGGTCAGCACCACCAGGGCCGCGGCCGCGTTGGCGTTGATCAGCCAGGCCCCGCTCTTGCCGCGCAGCATCCGCCAGCAGATCAGCACCAGGCCCAGCCCGACCAGGCCCATCCAGACCAGGGCGGCGATCCGCAGGCGGGTCAGGGAATAGGCCTGCACATAGTCCACCGTCCGCAGGATGCTGGAGGCGACCAGGAACAGGTTCTGGGCCACCCAGGCCACCACCAGCCCGCGGATCGTCGGGACCTTGGCGGTCGGCATGCGGGGGTCCAGGGCCACCAGCACGAACAGCCCCGCCAGCAGGGCCGTGGCGATCAGCGGATAGGCGCCGCGATGGGCGTACTCCGCCAGGGTCAGGCCGGCCGGCGGTCCGGCCCCGCCCCACAGGATCACGGCGTCCAGGCCGTTCTGCAGGGCGAACAGGGCGTTGAAGACGATCAGCGACAGGGTGACCGAGGCGACCGAGACGCCGGCGATGGCGGCGACCGGCCGGGCCTTCCCCGTCGGCAGGACGCGGCGGCGGCGCGGCCGCAGCACGCTCCAGGCCAGGGTCAGGACCATCAGCCAGAAGACCCCCCGCCAGAACAGGTCGCCGCTGACGGTCGGGAACCTCAGGCCCGACAGGGCGTCGGCGATCACCGGATTGGCCAGGGCGAACAGGGTCAGGAAGACCGCGCCGCCGATCACCGGCAGGGCCAGCAGCGGCGCCAGGCCGCGCAACGTCCAGCGCGGCGCCGTCCGTCGGAGGCGCCGTGTCCGGGCCAGGTCCAGCCAGGGGCCCAAGAGGCCGACGGCGGCTTGGGCGGCGAGGCGCTGGCTCCAGCGCCAGGCGTCGTCGAAGCGGTGGGCGCGGGGCAGCAGCACCGCCAGGCCCAGCGCCGCCCAGAACAGCAGCCAGGCCAGGGGGCCGGGCGCCCAGCCCAGCACCAGGGCCAGGACGACCGCGGCGGCCAGGGCCCAGACGGCCTTGGCGTCATGGCGGGCGGCCGGCTTCAGGGCGACGGCGGCCAGCACCAGCAGCAGGGCGAAGGCCCCAAGGGTCGCGCCGAACGCATGGCCCCAGAACAGCAGGTCGGCGACCGCGACCAGGGCCAGGGCGGCGCCGGCCTTGGACGCGAAGGACAGGTCGCGGGGCGGACGGGAAAGCGGCATGGGGGGCTCCGGCTTCGGGAGCCCGCTGAGTGCCCGGGTCAGGTGGAGAGCCAACCGGCGGCGCGACGCGTTTCGCGTGCAGTTTCCGTGCAGCCGCCGCCCTAGCGCTTAAGTCCCCCGCGCCGTGTCGGTCCACTTGGAGAACGGCGTGTCCGGCTCGTCCCCCAGGGCCGGCTGCAGCGAGCGCAGGTCGCTGGGGCGGATGTTGAACGCCTTGCGGAAGCTGCGGCTGAAGTGCGCCTCGCTGGAGAACCCGCACTGGAAGGCGATCTCGCTGATCCGCCGGGCCCGCTTGGGGTCCAGCAGGGCGGCGCGGGCCAGGTGCAGGCGGCGGTCCCAGATATAGGCCGTCACCCCGCCCAGGGGCTCGAACAGGCGATAGAGGGTGGAGCGCGACACGCCCAGGGCCTCACTGATCTTGGCCGGGTTCAGGCCGGGCTCCAGCAGGTTGTGCTCGACATAGGCGCGGGCCCGCATCAGCACCGGCGACTCGCGCACGCCGAAGTCGGCCCGCCGGGCCTCCATCGCCAGGCAGGCGCCCAGGAGTTCGGTGGTGGCGCGGGTGATCCCGGGCAGGGTCTCGGGCACCAGCTGGGGGAACCAGCGGGTCACGGCCGTCAGGTGCTCGATCAGCAGGCCGGCGCGATTGCCGTCCAGCACCATGCCGTGCAGCGCCACGCCGGGCGCCACCGCGTCGACGGCTTCGCGCGGCAGGAAGGTGGTCAGCACCTTGACCGCCGTCGAATGCATCAGCATCGGCCGCGACAGGTCGCAGATCCCCACCTCGCCCGGACCGAACGAGAACGGCACGCCGTCGAAGTCGCCGGTGTGCGACCCGGCGATGTTGAACTGGACGATGTAGTGGTCCAACCCGTCGGCGGCGACCATCTCCGGCGTGCGGAACATGGTCTGTCCGCCGGTCTCGGTCACGTAGAAGGCGTGGGGCCCAAGACGCAGCGAGGTGATGTTGGCCGTGAACCCCGGTTCGGGATCGCGCGCGTCCAGCGCGACCAGCACCTCACGTCGGTAATAATCGTGTCGCTCCTCGGGCGGAACGCTCCGGGTGCTGAAGTTCGTCCGCCCGAGCTCGAAAACGGTCTCGCCGGGCGGGTTGAAAGGTTCACTCATAAGGCCTCCCCCAAGGCACATTTACGCGTTTACTCTGTTCGCCCAATGCGGGAGTTCGTCGCACCACGCGAGGGCGGCCTTTTCCTTTGAGACAAAGGATCAAGAAAATGGGACCGGCATGTAATGGTTACGCCGCGCAAAGCCTTACTGGTGTCGGTCCCGCGGGACGAACACTGCTCGGTGATCAGTATCGTCCCGGACCATATTCACCGATGCTTTGACGCGACGTCATCGGCTCGGAGAACGGCGTACCGCCAGGCCTGGGGGGGCCCTCGCGACCAGCGCCGCCCACGTCCCGAGGGGGACCCACAAACTGAAGGCGGGCCTTGGGGGAGGCCCGCCTTTTATTTTCCCGATGACAGCGCTGGCGGTTCGACCGCCCTCTCTCATGGAGAGAGGGAGGGGCCCGCCGCCGCAGGCGGTGGGAGGGTGAGTGGGTACGGCCTTCCCGATGGGAACACGGACGAGATCTCGTCCCCGCCTTGTTTCGGCAATACTCAAAGCGGGATAGTCGAACGGCTCCAGCGTCCCGGAACGCCGCAAGCCACGCAGCCGAACGGCTCGAGACTCTTCGGCCACGGTGAAACCACTCACCCTCCCACCGCTTCGCGGCGGGCCCCTCCCTCTCTCAAAGAGAGAGGGGTTCCCTTCTAGTGCTCCCGGCCCATCCGCCAGAAGGTCTGGAACATCGGCTCGACCAGATAGGCCAGGGCCGAGCGCTTGCGCAGCGGGATCAGCACCTCGACCGGCAGGCCGGCCTGCAGGCCCGACTGGGCGCCGCGGATCTTGCGGATCTTCTCCAGCTCTTCGGGCGGGGCGGCGACCTCGGCGCGGAAGTACTGCACCCCGGTCTTCTCGTCGGTGAAGCTGTCGGCCGACAGCTCGGTCAGGGTGCCGTTCAGCAGCGGCAGGTCGCGCTCGTGCAGCGAGGTGAAGCGAATCTGGGTCTTCTGGCCCGGCTTGAGGTCGTCGGCGTCGTTGGGCGAGACCTTGGCCTGGATCACCAGGCGGCGGTCCTGGGGCACGATCTCCATCAGGGTCTGGCCGGGCGCCACCACCCCGCCGACGGTGAAGACGTTCAGCCCCACCACCTTGCCGCCCGACGGCGCGCGGACCGTGGCCCGCGACAGCTGCTCGCGCGCGGCCAGCAGCTTGGGCTGCAGGTCGTCCAGGCGCACCTGTACGTCGCGCAGCTGGCCCGAGACCTCCTCCATCATCTGGCGCTCCAGCGACAGGGTCTGCAGGCGGGTCTCGCCGATCTGCTCGGCCGAGCGGGCGATCTGGGCGCGGTAGGCGCCGTCCTCGCCGGTCAGGGAGGCGGCGCTGCGCTGCAGGGCCAGGACCCGGGTCTTGGGCGCATAGCCCTTGGCGGCCAGTTCCTGGACCCCGTCCAGCTCCTCCTCGATCAGCTTCTGCTGCTCGCGGTTGGCGTCCAGCTGGCGCTCGGCCCCGCTGGACTGCTGGCTCAGCTGCAGGATGCGCTGGTTCAGCACGCCGCGCTGGGTCTGCAGCGAGCTGCGGCGGGCCTGGAACTGCTGGCGCTGCAGGCGCAGGGCCTCGTCGGCCAGCGGCTGGTCCTCGGGTGTCAGCTTGGCGAACTCCGGCGGCGCGGCGAAGCCGGCCTGGCGGTCGCGCTCGGCGATCAGGCGGGCGCGCTGGGCCAGCAGGGTCAGGACCTCGCCGGTCATGCCGCGCTCGCTGGCCCGCAGCTCGGACGCCGACAGCTCGACCAGGATCTGGCCCTTGACCACGCTCTGGCCCTCGACGACCCGGATACCGGTGACCACCCCGCCCTCGCGGTTCTGGACCGACTGGCGGTTGCCGGCCACGGCGATCACGCCGTGCGCATAGGCGCCGGCGTCCAGCGGGGCCAAGGCCGCCCAGCCCAGGAAGCCGACGAAGAACAGGCCCGCCACCCCCGCGCCGATGCGGATCATCCGGGTGGGATCGTCCGACAGGCGCGGCGGCACCTTGGCGGGGGTCTCCTCCGCGGCCGGTTCCGGGGTCTGTTCGGGGCCGTCGAGATTGAGGGCGATCATGGCTTGGCGGCCTGCAGGGCGGTGGAAGCGGATTTGGCGGCGCCGGCCTTGGCGGCCTCGGCCATCTTGGCGACGACGTCGGCGCGCGGGCCCAGCAGCTCCATCTGGCCGTCGCGCAGCACCAGCAGGCGGTCGGCGATGTTGAGGATGCCCGTGCGGTGGGCGACGATCAGGATCGTCGCGCCCCGCGCCTTGGCGGCCAGGATGGCGTTGTTCAGCGCCAGCTCGCCGTCGGCGTCGAGGGCCGAGTTGGGCTCGTCCAGGATCAGCAGGGGCGGGTCGCCGTACAGGGCCCGAGCCAGGGCCACGCGCTGGGCCTGGCCGGCCGACAGCCCGCGGCCGCCCGCCCCCAGGTGGGTGTCGTAGCCCTTGGGCAGGCGCAGGATCAGCTCATGCACCCCGGCCGCCTGGGCCGCGGCCACCACGTTGGCGTCGACGATGGCGGGGTCACCCTCCCCTTTTCCTTGGGCGGCCCAGATGGCGAAGCGCGAGATGTTGTCCTTGATCGAGCCGGCGAGCAGGGCCGAGTCCTGCGGCACGTAGCCGATATAGCGGCCCAGCTTGTCGCCGTCCCAGTCGGCCAGGTTGGCGCCGTCCAGGCGCACCGTGCCGGCGTCGGGGGTGATCGCGCCGGCGGCCACCCGCGCCAGGGTCGTCTTGCCCGCGCCGCTGGGACCGATCACGCCCAGGATCTCGCCGGGCGTCAGCTTCAGGGCGACGCCGCGCAGCAGCACCGGGCCCTCGCCGGGCGCGCGCACGGCCACCTGCTCCAGCGACAGCGCCCCGGTCGGGGCCGGCAGCTGGGTGCCCGACACCTCCAGCCCCTGGGTGGGCGGGAACAGCTTGATCAGGTTGTTCAGCGCGCCGCGCGCCTGGCCGACCAGGCCCCACGACCCGACCAGCTGCTCGATCGGCTGCAGGGCGCGGCTCATCAGCACCGAGGCGGCGATGATCGCGCCGGCCGAGATCTGCTTGTCCACCGCCAGCCAGGCCCCCAGGCCCAGGGCGGCCGACTGCAGGAACATGCGGGTGAACTTGGTGGCCGCCGAATAGCCGCCGCCGGTGAACTGGGCCTTGGCCGACAGGTCCAGGCCGGTGCGGCGGTCGGCCAGCTGGCGCTCGCGCAGGGCGCCGCGCATGCCCAGGGCGCGCACCACCTCGCCGTTGGCGGCGGCGGCCTCCTGCGAGGCGTAGGCCTGGGCCTGGGCCATGAAGGCCTCGCGCGCCCGGGTGCGGGTGGCCCGCTCGTTCAGCACCGCCAGCACCACCAGCAGGGCGCCGCCGGCCACGGTCATGGCGCCCAGCGCCGGGTGGATCATGAAGGCGACCAGCACGTAGATCGGCGTCCACGGGATATCCATGATCGCGGTGGCCACCGGACCGGACATGGCCTGGCGCACTAGGTCGAACTCGCGCATGCCCTGGGCCGACGAGCCGGGCGCCATGGCGCTCATCAGCTTCTGCAGGATGCCCCCGGCCAGCAGCCGGTCCAGCCGCAGGCCGGCCAGGGTCAGCAGGCGCGCGCGCACCGACTCCAGAGCCGTCTGGGTGGCCAGGGCGAAGGCCACCACCAGGGTCAGGTACAGCAGGGTCAGCCGGCCCTCGGTGGGCACGACCCGGTCGTAGACCTGCATCATGTAGATGGTCGGCGCCAGCAACAGGATGTTGATGAGCGCGCTGAAGACGGCGGCGGCCACGAGATGCGGGCGGCAGGCCCGGAGCGCGGCGACGAGCGGCGGCGGCAGCGGTGCGTCCAGGACCTTCACGCGTCTCTCCCCGGACGCGTCCCCTCCCCGTCAGCCACAGTCGCCGTACGCAGGTCTCACGCCCCTGGGTGGTACCTAACGTCGCGGCTCGCCTTTATGCAAGAACGTCGTGACGCGAAACTGTGGAGCTCCTCGGCCCGCTACTCCACGAAGGCGGGCGCGGCGACCCGCCGGCCCAGCAGGAAGGCGTCGGCCACATGGCGCAGCGGCGTGACATCGACGTCGGACGCGCCGGCCGCGATCAGTTCGGCGAACCGGGCGTACAGGCCCGGATACTCGGCCTCGGGCGCCTCGTGGACCAGGGCGCCGTCGATCCACAACCTGGCCCCGCCGTGCGACAGGCGTAAGAGCCCGGCGTCGGTGTCGATCTCGATGTCCCAGCTCTGCGGACCGGTCTGCAGGAAGTCGAACTCGGCGCGGACGGGCGTGCCGACGGTGTCGACGAAGTCCAGCTCGGCCTGGATCGGCGACTGGCGGTTCTCGGGCACGTGCAGGACGGCGGCGGTCAGGAAGAACGGGCGCGGCAGGACGGCGGTGGCGATCGACAGGGCGTTGATCCCGGGGTCGAACACGCCCAGGCCGCCCGGCTCCCAGATCCAGTCCTGGCCCGGATGCCAGACGCGGACGTCCTCGCGCCAGTTGATGCGGGCGGCGGTGATCGTCTTGCCGGCCAGCCAGTCGCGGGCGGGCTGCACGGCCGGGGCGTAGCGCGAATGCCAGGTGGCCTGCAGGGTGACGCCGTGGGCCTCGGCCACCTGGCGCAGGTCCTCGACCTCGCTCAGCGTCGCGCCGGGCGGCTTCTCCAGCATCACGTGCTTGCCGGCCTCCAGCGCCTGGCGGGCGAGGCCGTGGCGCACCTGGGGCGGGGTGCACAGGGCGACCGCGTCGAAGGCGACGCCGCTGGCTTGGAGCTCGTCGAACGTATGGAAGCTGGGCAGGCCCGGCTGCTCGGCGTGGCGGCTGACGATGGCGACCAGCTCGAAATCCGGGTTCCCGGCCATGGCCGGCAGATGCTGGTCGCGGGCGATCTTGCCCAGGCCGATCAGGGCCACGCGGATGGGGGTGGCGGTGGGCATGGGCAAGCGTTTCCGACTCTGGCAGTTTTATTTGTAGGATAAATGATCGGTCGAGCTTGGGATGTCAACGACCGGGGACATGCCCTTGCGGCGTGTCCCCACCAGCATCCACCGAGCCAGGTCCTGGGGACACGCCGCGAGGGCATGTCCCCGGCCTCACGCCCCCAGCAGCTCGAAGCTCGCCGCCAGCCCGTCCACCGCGCTGTTGGCCACCCACAGGTCGAACATCCCCGGCTCGGCGATCCAGCGGTCGTTGTCGCCGACGAACATCAGCGAGCCGCGCTCCAGGCTGAAGCGCACCTCGCGCTTCTCGCCGGGCTTGAGGGCCACCCGCAGGAAGCGCTTGAGCTCGCGGATGGGCCGGGTGCGGCTGGCCACGCGGTCGCGGACATAGAGCTGGACCACGTGCTCGCCGGCGACTTTGCCGGTGTTGGTCACCGTGGCCGTGACGAACAGCTTGTCGTTCCAGGCCAGACGGGTGGTCGACAGCTTGACGTCGCTGAGCGCGAAGCTGGTGTACGACAGCCCGTGGCCGAACGGGTACAGCGCCTCGTTGCGCGTCGTGCGCCAGCGGGCCTTGTATTCCTGGCTGTCGTCGGCCTGGGGCGCGGGGCGGCCGGTGGTGCGGTGGTTGTAGGCGAACGGCTCCTGGCCGCTCTCGTGCGGGAAGCTGACCGGCAGGCGGGCCGACGGATTGACCCTGCCGAACAGCACGTCGGCCACGGCGTGGCCGGTCTCGGTGCCCAGGAACCAGGTGGCCAGCGCGGCCGGCGCGGCCTTGACCGCCCCCTCCAGCACCAGGGCCCGGCCGTGGCGCAGCAGCACCACCGTCGGCTTGCCCACCGCCCCGACCAGCTCGGCCAGCTGCTGCTGCACGCGCGGCAGGCCGATCTCGGTGCGCGACTGGGCCTCGCCCGACATGTTCTGGCTCTCGCCCACCGCCAGCAGCACCACGTCGGCGGCCTTGGCGGCGGCGACGGCCTTGTCGAAGCCGCCGGGGATGGTGTTCTCGACGTCGCAGCCCTGGGCGACGATCAGCTGCGACGGGTCGGCCATCGCCTCGCGGATCCCGGTGGCCAGGTCGACGCCCAGGTTGGGATCGCCGAAGAAGGCCCAGGGCCCCAGGATATTGGCGCGGTCCTCGGCGAACGGGCCGATCAGGGCCAGCTTCTTGCCCTTGGCCGGCAGGGGCAGCAGGGCGTTGTCGTTCCGCAGCAGCACGATCGACCGCGCGCCGGCTTCGCGCGACAGCGCCCGCATGGCCGGGGTGGCGGTGTTCTCGGCCTGGGCCTTGGCGTCGATCGAGCGGAACGGCCGGTCGAACAGGCCCAGCGTCTCCTTCAGGTTCAGCACCCGGCGCACGGCGTTGTCGACCGTGGCCATCGGCACCCGGCCCTGGGCGACCAGCTCGGGCAGGTAGCGGCTGTAGAGCCCGCTCTGCATGCTGATGTCGACGCCCGCCAGGATGGCCAGCCGCGCGGCGTCCTTGTCGTCGGCGGCGTAGCCGTGGGCCACCAGTTCCTGGTCGGCGGTGTAGTCGGAGATGACCACGCCCTTGAAGTTCCACTCGCCGCGCAGGATGTCGGTCAGCAGATGCTTGTTGGCCGTCGAGGGCACGCCGTTGATGTCGTTGAAGGCCGACATCACCGCCAGGCAGCCGGCGTCGAAGGCGGCCTTGAACGGCGGCAGGTGCACCTCGCGCAGGGTCTCCTCGGAAAGATCGACGGTGTTGTAGTCCAGCCCCGCGGCCACCGCGCCGTAGGCGGCGAAGTGCTTGGCGGTCGAGAGCAGGCTGTCGGGCGCTGTCAGGTCACGGCCCTGGAAGCCGCGCACCCGGGCCTGGGCCATCACCTCGCCCAGGAACACGTCCTCGCCCGAGCCTTCCGCGCCCCGGCCCCAGCGCTGGTCGCGGGCCACGTCGACCATGGGGGCGAAGGTCCAGTGGTTGGCGTAGGACGAGGCCTCGATCGCCGCCGCCCGCGCCGTGCGCTCGGCCAGGCCGGGGTCGAAGCTGGCCGACTCGCCCAGGGGGATCGGATAGACGGTCTTGAAGCCATGGATCACGTCGGCGGCGAACAGCACCGGGATGCGCAGGCGCGAATGCTCGACGGCCGCCGTCTGGGCCAGCAGCGCCCCCTCGACCCCGACGCCGTTCATCAGCGTCCCGATCCGCCCGGCGCGCAGGTCGGCCAGGATCTGCTGGGTGTTGCGCTGGTTGACCAGCGGATTGATGTCGCCGACGGGCGGCCGGATCATGTCGGAATAGCACGACAGCTGGCCGGCCTTCTCCTCCAGGGTCATCTGGGCGATCAGGGCCTCGACCCGGGGCGAGGCGGCGCGGGCCGCGCCCGCCCCGGCCAGGGCGAATCCCGCCAGTCCCGTCGCGCCGGCCAGGACCGCTCTCCGATCCACGCCCTGCCGCCCAGGACCCACTCGCCCGCCGCCCATCGCCATGAAGACTCCCCAACTGAACTATCCGCAAACTCGCCAGAAACGCCGCACGGTGCAATGGTGCGTTACCTGAGGAGCGAACCAACGCCTTCAACCTCGGAGAAGCTGCATGACCACCCGCTGGCGCATCGATGTCCGTCTCGGCGACGCTCCGCCGGAAGCCCCTCTGCGCAGCGTCGTGGTCGAGGCCCCGACCGAGGTCGAGGCCCTGCGCATCGTCCTGGCCCAGGCCGAGCAGGACAAGGCCGACGCCGAGGAACTGCTGCAGGACGGGCAGGAGGAGGTGTTCTCGCGGACCGAGGTGCGCGAGGGGCATGTGGAGCATCAGGGGAATACGGATTGAGGTTAGCGTGGGATCACACCCACTTGCCCCCACCTGACGGCTACGCCGTCTGTCCGCCCCCGTAGGGGGCGGAGCCTCGCGCCCTAGGCTCTTCCCCCTACGGGGGAAGACGACCGCGAAGCGGTCCGTAGGGGGCAGGTGTTCGCCTCACCGCCGATACAGATAGTCGCTCCGCAGCCCCATCCGCTGGCAAGCCTCCACCGCCGGCGTGCCCTTCACGGGTATCCGATCCGCCGCGGCGCCGGCCAACCGCACCAGCCGGCCCTCGACCGGCCCCAGGTCCCACTCGGGCCCCAGCCCGACCACCGCCCGCACCTCCGCCGGCGTGATCGCCACGGCCGCCCGGATCAGCGCCCCCTGCAGGCCGCCCAGCGGTCCCGGCAGGATCGCCGTCTTGCGCATCAGGTCCAGGAACTCGAAGACGATCTCGTGCCGCTCCAGCTTGGGCAGCATCGCCGCCAGCTGGGCCTCCCATTCCGCCACCGAGGCCGGCGCCCCGACCGCGCCGTAGAGGGCCGCCGCCGGGGCGGCCTCGGCGTAGAAGCGGTCGCGGTCGGCCGCGCTCAGCGGGCGGGCATAGGCGTGATAGGCCTCCATGAAGCCGAAGCTGGCCGTGGCCTGCACCCAATCCAGCAACTCGACGTCGTTGGCGCGGTAGGCCGCCCCGGCCGGGGTGTCGCCCGTCACCCTGTCGTGCATGCGCCGCACGCCGGCGATCATCTTCTCGGCCGTCGAGCGCGCGCCGTAGACCGTGACCATCGCCGCCAGGCCGGTGCGCTTGAGGCGCGGCAGCGGATCGCGGCGGAAGCTGGAATGCTCCCACACCCCGGTGCGCACCCGCGGCTCGGCCAGCTCCAGGATCACCGCCGTCACCCCGCCGACGAACAGCGAGACCGGGTTCTTGAACACCCGCCACGACACCGAGTCCGGCGGGGCCAGGGCGGGCTCGCCGGCAGGGCTGCGGAAATCGACGCGCGGCGCGCCTTCGGGCTGATACAGCCCCTGGACCAGCCCCGCCGTGCGACTTCCGCCATCCGCCACCTGCTCGCCTCCTTAGGGATGAAAACCAAATACCGTTGTCATCCCGGAAGCCCCGTAGGGGCTGTCCGGGACCCAGGTGACCGGGCCAGCGCGGTGCGGCCGCCCCTGGGTCCCGGACAAGCGCTGCGCGCTTTCCGGGATGACAACCGTTGGGGTGGCGGACGGGTTTCCGGCCATTCAGTTCACCTGTCGTGTCTTGCCCGCCCAGTACGGGTCGCGCAGCTCGCGCCGCAGGATCTTGCCCGAGGCGTTGCGCGGCAGGGCGTCGATGAAGTCGATGGTCTTGGGCGCCTTGAAGCCGGCGATGCGGGTCTTGGCGAAGGCGATGATGTCGGCCGGGTCTTCCGGCGCGCCGGGCTTGAGGGCGACCACCGCCTTGACCGCCTCGCCCCAGGTGTCGTCGGGCACGCCGATCACCGCCACCTCGGCCACGTGCGGATGGCCGTAGACCGCGCTCTCGACCTCGGCCGGATAGATGTTCTCGCCGCCGGAGATGATCATGTCCTTCACGCGGTCGTGGATGAACAGGTAGCCGTCCTCGTCGATGTAGCCCGCGTCGCCGGTGCGCAACCAGCTATCGGAATCGATAGTGTCGGCCGTGGCCTCGGGCATCTTCCAGTAGCCGGCCATGTTGGCGGGCGAGCGCACCGCCACCTCGCCCACCTCGTTCGGCCCCAGGGTGCGGCCGTCGTCGCCGATGATCTTCAGCTCGGCGCCGGGCATGGGCAGGCCGGCCGAGCGCATGCGGGCGTTGCCGGCCGGGTCGTGGTCCTGCGGCGGCAGATAGACGATCGTGCCGGTCGTCTCGGTCATGCCGTACTGCTGGACGAAGCCGCAGCCGAACACCTCGAGGCACTCGCGCAGCAGGTCCAGCGGGATGGGGGCGGCGCCGTACAGGATGTGGGTCAGGCGGCTGTAGTCGACCTGGCGGGCGCGCGGCAGGCGCACCACGATCTGCAGGGCGGCCGGCACCATGAACATCTTGGAGACCCGGTCCTTCTCGATGAAGTCCAGCACCTTGGTCGGGTCGAACTCGCGGGCGACCACGCCCTTGGCGCCGTTGACCAGCCCCACCACGCCCCAGCCGGTGCCGCCGATGTGGGCCACGGGCATGGCCACCAGGCTGACGTCCTCGGGACCCCAGCGGTTCCAGTCCATGTCGGCCTCGGCGGCCAGCCGGCGGGTGGCCAGGATGTTGGAATGGGTCAGCATCGCGCCCTTGGGCCGGCCGGTGGTGCCCGAGGTGTAGAGCTGGACGGCGACGTCGGCCGGGGTCACCGGCGCGGGAACGGAGGCCGCCGGGCAGGCGTCACGCCAGGCTTCGAAGGTGGGATGGCCGTACTCGTTGGCTTCCATGGCGACGACCACCGGCTGGTCCAGCATCAGCACGGCCACGTCGCGGACGTGGGCCAGGAGCTCGGGGCCGACGAACACCATGCGCGCCTCGGCGTCGCCCAGGATGTAGGCGATCTCGCGCGGGGCCAGGCGCCAGCCGATCGGGGCCAGCACCACCCCGGCCTTGGCCGCCCCGAACAAGAGCTCGAAATAGTGGTCGCTGTTCTTGCCGACATAGGCGATGCGGTCGCCCTTGTTCAGCCCCTCGGCCAGCAGGGCGGCGGCCACGCGGTCGGTGTGGCGGTCGAAGTCGGCGAAGGTGGTCGAGCGCCCCTCGAACTGCAGGGCGGTCGCCTCGGGGCGCACCTCGCGGTGATAGCGGGCGACGTCGCCCAGGGTCGTCATGCGGTCGAAATCGACGGCGGCGGATCCGGGCATGGTCGACAGGTCTCCTCGCGCGGTCCGAGGCGGTCTGACGCCGCCTTCGGGTTCCAGGATCGCCAGGATGGCGGACATTTCCGGCGCTCGGCTAGGAAAAAACGCGCCTTCCCTAGCGTCGGACGTGCAGGCTGGCCTCAAGCCTTGGCGCCCAGGCGGCGCGCGTTGGCGGTGGCGGCGGCGTGCACGGGGGTCAGCATCGCCGACTGCCAGGCCATGCCCAGCGACATCATCTGCCCCCAGAAGGCCAAGGCGTCCAACGAGCTGTTGAGGGCGGGCGCCAAGCCCCAGGTCGGGGCCCTCCAGGCCTGGGTGAGGTAGCGATTGGACTCCGCCGCCATGGCCAGCCAGGCCGGTCCGGCGGCGTGGGCGCCGCGCGCGAAGGCCAGGGGCTTTTCCGAGACCATGCGGGTCAACTCGGCGTAGTTCCCGCGCGCCGGGTCGTTGACCGCCTGGACGATCATCGGCGTGCGGGCGTTGACCACCCGCAGCGAGGCCAGGGCCAGCTCGGCGCCGGCCGTGGCCAGGGCGAAGGCGTCGGCGGGGGCGGCCTTGCGGCGGGGTTTTCGGGTTCTGGGCATGGAGGGGGAACGCGCCGCCCTCACCTATCGCTCCACCGTCCTCCAAACATCCGTCATCCCGGGCCTCGTGCCCGGGACCCCTGGTTCAGCTCGCACGTGAAGAGCAAGCGGTTCGCCAGCGAACCGCCCCTCCCGCACTTGCGGCGGATAGAGGGGCCCCGGGCACAAGGCCCGGGATGACGAGCGGTTTAGAAGGCGCTTTCGAGCGCCGACTAGTGCGCCGCGTCCTTGGCGTCGTGGCCGGCGTCCTTGGCCTGGTCGCCGGCCTTTTCGGCCTGGTCGCCCGCGGCGGCGGCGGTGTCGCCGGCGGCCTTGGCGGTGGCCGTGTCGCCGGTCTGGGCGGCGGTGGTGCTGGCGTTGGCGGCCTGGGCGGCGGCGTCGGCGGCCTGCTGGCTGGAGGCCGCGGCGGCGTTGGCGTCGGCGGCGGCGTCGGCGGCCTTTTCAGCCTTGGGCTGGCAGGCGGCGGCGCCGAGGGCGAGGGCGGCGACGGCCGCGATGGTCACGATACGCATGCTGTGAAGTCTCCCATGAACCCCGACATCTTTGCCGTGGGCGGAGAAAAGAACCCCAAGCCCGACCGAAGGTTGCCCATGGCGACGACGGCCGCCGGGTTCGCCTTAACCGCTTGACCCGACGCGGCGGTCGCCTTCACTTGAGCGCGTCCCCCAAGGATGAGCCCCCGCCCTTGCAAGACCCGGTCGCCCCCGACCCCGCAACGACCCCGCCTCCGCCCGCCGCCGGCACCGTGCGCCGGCGCCTGCTGCTGATGGCCCTCAGCCTGGTCGTGCCCGCCACCCTGTTCATGGCCCTGCTGGCCCGGGCCGAGTTCGGCGAGAGCCGGGCGCGCTACGAGCGGCAGCTGATCGCCACCACCCGCGCCCTGGTGCTGGCCACCGACCGCCAGATCGGCCAGGGCCAGAGCATCCTGCAGACCCTGGCGGTCTCGCCCGACCTGATCGCCGGCGACATCCCCGCCTTCGAGCGCCAGGCCCGGGCCGCCGTGCAGGGCGGCGAGGGCTGGGTCGTGCTGCTGGACAATCAGCGCCAGCTGGTCAACACCCGCCTGCCGCCCGGGCAGGCTCCGCCGCCGTACGCCCTGCCCGACTACCGCTGGCAGACCATCCGCGCCGGCCGCACGACGGTGTCGAACCTGGTGCGGCCCGCCAAGCCCGGACAGTTCCAGCCCTTCGTGTCGATCGACATGCCGGTGATCGTGAACGGCCGGCTCTACGACCTGGCCTACCAGCAGCGGCCCGCGGCGTTCTCGTCGATCTTCGCGAGCCAGAACATCCCGCCCAGCTGGACGGCCAGCATCGTCGACGGCAACGCCATGCTGGTGTCGCGCTCGCGGGACGCCGACCGCTTCCTGGGCCGCACGGCCAGCGAGGACATGCGCAAGGCGATGGCGCGGGGCCCCGAGGGGGTGACGCTGAGCCACACCCTGGACGGCACCGCCACCCTGTCGGCCTTCAGCCGGTCGTCGACCAGCGGCTGGTCGTTCATCGTCGGCGTGCCGCGCCGCGAGCTGAGCCGGGCCAACTGGTCGTCGGTGGGCTGGCTGACCGCCGCCAGCGTGCTGCTGCTGGTCATCGGCGTGGCCGTGGCCGTGGTGGTGGCGCGCGACATCGCCGCCGCCGTGCGCGGCCTGGGCGCCGACGCCAAGGCCATGGCGGCGGGCGAGCCGATCCCCGTGGTCCCGGACCGCTATCGCGAGATCGCCGAGGTGCGCGCGGCCCTGCACGACGCCGCCGACCAGCTGCGGGCCCGCGAGGACGAGGAACAGCGCGCCCACCAGCGCCAGCAGCTGATGATCAACGAGCTGAACCACCGGGTGAAGAACACCCTGTTCACCGTGCAGTCCCTGGCCCGCCAGAGCCTGGGCCGGCCCGCCGACACGCCCGGCCTGCACGCCTTCAACGAGCGCATCATGGCCCTGGCCCGGGCCCACGACCTGCTGACCCAGAGCGTCTGGGAGGGCGCCGACCTCAAGGAGATCCTGGAGGAGACCCTCGAGCCGTATCTGGACCGCACCGTCCTGGCCGGCCCGGCGGTGGCCCTGACGCCCAACGCGGCCCTGGCCCTGTCGATGGTGTTCCACGAGCTGGGCACCAACGCGGTCAAGTACGGCGCCCTGTCGGTTCCCGAGGGCTCGGTGACGGTGGTCTGGCACGTCGATCCCGGCGCCCTGCACCGCCTGACCCTGCACTGGGAGGAGCGCGGCGGCCCGCGCGTGTCGCCGCCCGCCCGCCAGGGCTTCGGCTCGCGCCTGATCGCCGCCAGCCTGAAGTCCGACCTGGCCGGCGAGGCCCGCCTCGACTACCGCCCCAGCGGCCTGGTCTGCGTCCTGACCCTGTCCCTGCCCAGCACCGGCAAGGAAGAGGCCGACCTCCCGGCGGGCGCTCCGGCGGTCGGGAACTAGGACGGCCACCTTAGTTGTCATCCCGGGCGGAGGACCGCCTAGCGGGCCGTAGACCCGGGACCCAGGTGAACCGCACCGCCTTCGCCCAGTCCCCTGGGTCCCGGACAGCCTCTACGAGGCTTCCGGGATGACAACGATTGGGGCTTTGCGCCTTACGAGCCGGATGCGGGTTCAGCTCCCAAATTAGTAAGTCGTTTCTGAATTAGCACAGGATCCGGGCAAAACGCGCCCGGGCGCCGTTCGGCGATCATTGGTCGATTGCGCGCCGCTCCGCGATGGTCTTACCTGCGTCGCTCACCCTCGTGGAATAGAGCGCATGACCACACCCGACACCCTGATGCTGCCGGCCCGGCCCGAGCCGATCGCCCTGCCGGTCGACAAGACCGCGGTGATCGTCATCGACATGCAGAACGCCTACGCCTCGCCCGGCGGCTATCTGGACCTGGCCGGCTTCGACATCAGCGGCGCGGCGGCGGTGATCGACAAGATCAAGGGCGTGCTGGACGTGGCCCGGGGCGCGGGCATGCCGGTGATCTATTTCCAGAACGGCTGGGACAGCGACTATGTCGAGGCCGGCGGCCCCGGCTCGCCCAACTGGCACAAGTCCAACGCCCTGAAGACTATGCGCGCCCGGCCCGAGCTGCAGGGCAAGCTGCTGGCCAAGGGCGGCTGGGACTACGAGCTGGTCGACGACCTCAAGCCCGTCCCCGGCGACATCGTGCTGCACAAGACCCGCTACAGCGGCTTCTTCAACAGCCAGCTGGACAGCGTGCTGCGCTCGCGCGGCGTGCGCCACCTGGTGTTCGTGGGCATCGCCACCAACGTCTGCGTGGAGTCGACCCTGCGCGACGGCTTCTTCCTGGAATATTTCGGCACCGTGCTCGAGGACGCCACCCACCAGGCGGGACCCGAATTCGTGCAGCAGGCCGCCCTCTACAACATCGAGAAGTTCTTCGGCTGGGTCTCGACCACGGCTGACTTCAAGGGCGCGGTGGGGCAGCGGGAGGCTTAGGAACGCAACGCAAAACCGTTGTCATCCCGGAAGCCCCGCAGGGGCTGTCCGGGACCCAGGGGACTGGGCTGATGCGGTGCGGTTCACCTGGGTCCCGGACAAGCGCTGCGCGCTTTCCGGGATGACAACTGAAATTGGAAGGGAAGATAAAATGCCCAAGACCGTCATCATCCCGCCCGGCACGGGCACGCCCATCGCCCCGTTCTCGCCCGGGACCCTGGCCGACGGCGTGGTCTACGTCTCGGGCACCCTGGCGTTCGACAAGGACAACAACGTCGCCAATCCCGACGACGCCGAGGCCCAGACCCGCCAGGTGCTGGAGACCATCAAGTCGGTCATCGAGACCGCCGGCGGAACCATGGACGACGTGACCATGAACCACATCTTCCTGACCGACTGGTCCAACTACCAGACCATCAACAAGGTCTATGCCGAGTACTTCCCCGGCGACAAGCCGGCCCGCTACTGCATCCAGTGCGGCCTGGTGAAGCCCGGCTTCGTGGTCGAGATCGCCTCGGTCGCCCACATCGGCAAGAAGTGATGACGCCTCCTCCCCGCGGAGTTTTTGCATGACCTCGGGCATCGTCGACGGCCTCCACTACGAACTGCATGGCGGTCCGATAGCCGGCCGGGACGTCGTGCTCCTGTCGTCGGGCCTCGGCGGTTCGGGCGCGTTCTGGGCGCCGCAGATGCAAGCCCTGACCGCGCGCTGGCCGGTGGTGCTGTACGACCACCGCGGCACGGGCCGCAGCGTGCGCGAGCTGCCCGCCGGTCCTTACAGCGTCAGCGCCATGGGCGACGACATCGTCAAGGTGATGGACGCCCTGGGGCTGGAGCGCGCCCACGTGGTGGGCCACGCGGCGGGCGGCAACGCCGGCCTGGCCCTGGCGCTGGACCATCCGGGCCGCATCGATCGCCTGGTGGTGATCAACGGCTGGTCGCGGCCCGACCCGCACATCAAGCGCTGCTTCGACACCCGCCTGGCCCTGCTGAACAACACCGGCATCGCCGCCTATGTCCACGCCCAGCCGCTGTTCCTCTATCCGGCCGACTGGCTCAGCGCCAACAACGCCCGCCTCGAGGCCGAGGAGGTGCACCACATCCACGGCTTCCCGGACCCGGACGTCATGCGCGCCCGCATCCAGGCCCTGCTGGACTTCGACATCGACGCGGACCTGGAACGCATCACGTGCCCCGTGCTGGTCAGCGCCAGCGCCGACGACATGCTGGTGCCGCTGGCCTGCTCGCGCCGCCTGGCCGAGCGGCTGCCGGCCGCCGTGCTCGACATCGCGCCCTGGGGCGGCCACGGCTTCACGGTCACCGCGCCCGAGGCCTTCAATTCACGCCTGCTGAGCTTCCTCGGCGGCGACCTTCAAGAGGGGGGATAAACCCATGGAAATCGGCGTCTTCATTCCGATCGGCAACAACGGCTGGCTGATCTCCGAGGCGGCCCCGCAGTACATGCCGTCGTTCGCGCTGAACAAGGAGATCGTGCAGAAGGCCGAGAAGTACGGCTTCGACTTCGCGCTCTCGATGATCAAGCTGCGCGGCTTCGGCGGCAAGACCCAGTTCTGGGAGCACAACCTCGAGAGCTTCACCCTGATGGCGGGCCTGGCGGCCGTGACCGAGAAGATCAAGATCTTCGCCACCGCCGCCACCCTGACCATCCCGCCGGCCATCGTGGCGCGCATGGCCTCGACCATCGACTCGATCGCCCCGGGGCGCTTCGGCATCAACCTGGTCACCGGCTGGCAGAAGGCCGAATACGACCAGATGGGCCTGTGGCCGGGCGAGCAGCACTACACCGACCGCTACAACTACCTGGCCGAATACGCGACCGTGCTGCGCGAGCTGCTGGACACCGGCGTCAGCAACTTCAAGGGCAAGTATTTCGAGATGACCGACTGCCGGGTCAGCCCTCATCCCGAGGACACCAAGCTGATCTGCGCCGGCTCGTCCAACGAGGGCCTGGCCTTCACGGCCCAGTACGCCGACTACAGCTTCGCCCTGGGCAAGGGCACCAACACCCCTACCGCCTTCGGCGGGGTCAACGATCGCCTCAAGGCCGCCGCCGACAAGACCGGCCGCGACGTGGCCTCGTACATCCTGTTCATGATCATCACCGACGAGACCGACGAGGCGGCCATGGCCAAGTGGCAGGCCTACCGCGCCGGCGCCGACCAGGAGGCCCTGGCCTGGCTGACCAACCAGGCCGCCCCGAACGCCGCGGCGGGCGCGACCACCAACACCGCCCAGTTGGCCGCGCCGGAGTCGGCGGTGAACCTGAACATGGGCACGCTGGTGGGCAGCTATGAGAGCGTGGCGCGGATGCTGGACGAGGTCGCGGCCGTCGAGGGCACGGCCGGGGTGCTGCTGGTGTTCGACGACTTCGTGGCCGGGGTGGAGAACTTCGGGACGAAGATCCAGCCGCTGATGACGTCGCGGAAGGGAGTCTGAGGCGCACCCACTTGCCCCCACCTGGCGGCTTCGCCGGCACCCACTTGCCCCCACCTGGCGGCTTCGCCGCCTGTCCGCCCCCATAGGGGGCGGATCTTCCCCCTACGGGGGAGGAGCGCCGAAGGCGCGGAGGGGGCAAGTGTTCGCCGCCTCCGCGCCTTCAATCTAGTCCACCGCCAGCATGTCGATCAGCTTCAGGCGGAACACCAGCACGCTGTTGGCCGGGATCGGGCCCGTGGCGCGGTCGCCATAGGCCAGGTCGGCGGGGATCCACAGGGTCCATTCGTCGCCGACATGCATCAGCGGCAGGGCCTCCAGCCAGCCCGGGATCAGGCCCTCGGCCGGCATGATCGCCGCCTGGCCGCGCTGGAACGAGCTGTCGAACACCGTGCCGTCCAGCAGCTTGCCCTCGTAGTGCACCTTGACGATGTCGCCCGGCTTCGGGGACTTGCCGGTCTTGGGGCCCGAGGTCGTGACCTTGTACTGCAGGCCCGAGGCCGTGGTGACCACGCCCGGCGCCTTGGCGTTCTGGGCCAGGAAGGCCTGGCCCTCGGCCAGGGCCTTGGTGGTGTCGACGGCGGCCGACAGCTGCGGCGGGGCCGAAGCCTCCTGCGCCAGGGCGGGGCTCGACAGCAGGCAAAGGCCCAGGACCAGGGCGGCGGTGCGGTTCATCTAGGACAGTCCATCTGAAGCGGAAGCTTGGGCTCTCTTTCACGGAACCCGTGGCGGCATCAAGGCCGCTCGACGCCGCAATGGACGCGTTGTGCATCGACTGAGATGGGGCGCGCCCTCTAACCCCCTCTCTCTTTGAGAGAGGGAGGGGCCCGCCGCGAAGCGGTGGGAGGGTGAGTGGTTTCGCCGCCAACCGGCAAACCCAGAGCCGTGCAGCCGTGTCCTTTGACGCCAGGTGAGTGCACGAAGGCCGCCGACGCGGACAGGACATCGCCCCGAAAACCCATCGAACGACCGTGTTTCATCCGGAGAGAGTGTAACCACTCACCCTCCCATGGCTTCGCCATGGGCCCCTCCCTCTCTCAAAGAGAGAGGGTGTTTCAAGAAAAAGGCCGCCGGCGTTTCCGCCGGCGGCCTCATCGTCGTGACGAACCGAAACCCTACTTCTTCGGCGCGTAGATGTCGTCCAGGCGCGGCGGCGTGCCTTCGATGCGTTCCAGGCGCGGGTACTTCAAGCCGCCGTGGTAGTCGACCTTGACCGTCCGGTAGCGCTCGCCGTCCTTGATCAGCAGCTCGACCAGCGGGGCGTCGGTCTTGGCCGTGGCCTTGACCGCGTCCTTGATCAGGTCGTCGCTGTAGGCCGTGCCGTTGACCGCCACGATGGTCTCGCCGGCCGTCAGGCCCGCCTTGAAGGCCGGGGTGTCCCAGTTGACCGCCGACAGCACGCCGCCGGCCCCGACCGTGATCCCCAGCGAGTAGCTGAGGTTGACGATCTTGCCCTTGGTCTCGGCCGCCTTGAAGAACTCGGTCGGGGTGTCGGTATAGACCAGCTTGTAGCCGCCGCGGGTCAGGCCATCCAGCGGGGCGTGCTCGGACAGGCCCTCGATGCGGGTCTTCAGGAAGGTCGCCCAGTCGTACGGCACGACGCCGTTCAGGGTCTGGACCACGGTGTCGAAGTCGTAGGTCAGCACCACGTACGAGCCGTTCTCGACGCCGAAGAAGGCCTTGGCGAAGTCGTCCAGCGACTTCTTGCCGCCGGTCTTCTCGCGGATCAGGGTGTCGGCGTCGAGCCAGACCAGCTGGCCTTCCGAATAGTAGTCCTCGCTGCGCTGCCAGCTGGTCCACGAGGCCGGCTTGCGGTTGGCGATGATCGGGTCGTTGGTGGTGTCCAGCACGTTGCGCCAGTTGCGGCCGGCGCGGGTGTCGTAGAGCGCGGCGGTCATGGCCAGCGACTCCAGGCCCTGCTGCTTGGTCTGCAGGCCCGAGCGGGCGGCCAGGACGTTGCCCCAGTACTGGGTCTGGCCCTCGTAGACCCACATCAGGCTGTCGCGCATCGGCTCGTTCAGCGTCGGGGTGTAGAGGTCGGCGCCGCGGCGGAACTTGCCGTTCCACGAGTGGGTGTATTCGTGGGCCAGCAGGTCGCGGCCGACGAAGGTCTTGTCCCAGTCGGTGAAGTACTTGGGCACCACGCCGTTCTCGCTGGAGCGGTGATGCTCCAGGCCGATGCCGCCCATCTTGTCGGTCAGGGCCAGCAGGAAGTCGTAGTGGTCGTAGTGGTGCGAGCCGTACAGCTTGTAGGCCTGCTGCACCAGGTTGCGGTGGATCTGCAGGGCTTCCGGCTTGATCTCCAGCAGCTCGGGCTTGTCGGCCACGATGTTCAGGCGCACCGGCACGGCCGCGCCGGGGTCCAGGTCGACCTGCTTGTAGTAGCGGCCGGCGAACATCGGCGAGTCGACCAGGGTCTCGAAGGTGGTGGTCTTGAAGGTGGTCGACTGGCCGTTGGACGAGGCCTTCTCCAGCGCCGTGCCGAAGCCCCAGCCTTCCGGCAGCTTCACGGTCGGCTCGATCTGGATGCGGCGGGTGTAGTAGCCGGCCGGGTAGAAGCCCAGCTGCAGCCACTGCACGTTCAGCATGTCGTCGGTCACCAGGATGCGGCCCACGTCCGACTTCACCGGGGTGAGGAACTGGAAGCTGACCTGGATCTCGGTCGCGCCGTCCGGCACGTCGAAGTGGAAGGCGTGGACGGCGACCGGGTCGCGGGTCCACGGCAGGGTCTTGCCGTTCGCGGTGATCACCAGGCCGGCCATCTTGTCCAGGTCGTTGCGGGGCGAGTGGCCGCCCGGCACCCACTGCGGGTACAGGATGGTCATCGGGCCGGCCTTGGCGACGGGGATCGTTTCGCGGACCTGGAAGATCCGGCGGTCCAGGTCGGTGGCGTCGACGGTCAGCTTCAGCACGCCCGGATAGGCCACGTCCTGGGCCGCGGCGATCGGCGGGGTCGGCGGCCCCTGGACCGGCACGCGCTCCTGGGCCGAGGCGGCGCCGAAGGTCAGCGAAAGGGCGAGGGCGGAGGCGGTAAAGAACAGCGTTTTCAAGAAACGACCCCAATGCGACGCGCAGGCATGCTCCCGCGACGAAAGGCGGCATACTTCTCCTCTAAAGCCGTGCTTGTCGAGGTCATGTGTCGCGGAGATGCGGCGGTTGGTCGAGTTTTTGGGGTGAGCTTGCCGGATGGGCAGGCGGTGTCCTTGGATGATCCGCGTTACCCCAAGACGGCGGGCAGGCGCTCGCCCCTTGGCGAGACGGGAGCCGAGCCTGGCCGGCCTGCCTAGCCGGCGTCGTAGAGGCACCAGGAGTAGGGCGGCGCGGCGGTGATCTTCGGATCGCCACGCCCCACGTGCGGAAGCACCTTGACCACGGTGTCCCTGGATTGCCCCGGCGGATAGACGATGAAGTCGACCGCGTTGCCGGTCCCCACCGCGACGCTGGTCCCGTCTTCGAACTGCACCGTGAAGACGGTGTAGCCCATGCCGCTTTCCCCGGCCTCGTACAGGGCGTCGGCGAAGGGCGCGGGGAGCCGCGACGGGCTGTCCGCGACGCTCGCCACGGTTTCGATATCCAGGGCCGTCTTGCCCCGATCCTCGTCCGGCCAAACACCCCAATACCGGAACCAGCGCTGGGCTTCGGCGAAGTACACGCAGTCCAGGACGGTCCCGTCGCGCAAGGTCGCCACGCAGGGCCGATAGAGGCCGCCGTCGGTCGCCTTGATCGTTGAAAGCTGCTTGGCCAGAGCCGTCGGCAGGGGCGGGAATCTGCGATTTCGCACGCGGTCTCCATGGGCGGGAGTGTCGTGTCCGCACGATAGTCACCAGGGCGGACGTCCGCTACGGATCGGTGACGGTTTCGCGGCCCCCTAGGCCGCGCGGTCCCAGCGCGCTTCCAGGTCCCGCACCGCCCCCAGCAGGCGCGCCGGCGAGATCGGCTTTTCCAGCCGCGCGTCGCCGCGTTCGTCGTCCTTCAGCAGGTGCTCGTCGCGGGCCGAGGCCAGGAGGACGGCCGTGCGGGCGCCCCGGCGGCGGCGGGTGGCCCTGATCAGCTCGCCGCCGTTCATGCGGGGCATCGAGAAGTCGGTGATCAACAGGTCGGGATCGAAGGCGTCCATCGCCTCCAGGGCCTGCTCGCCGTCGCGGCAGACCAGCACGTCGAAACCCGCCTCGCTGAGCGTGATCTCGTGGATGGTGGCCAGGAGGATGTCGTCCTCGGCCACTAGGATCTTGCGCACCGCTCGCCCCCGACGTGCTTAACAACTGATTAAGAAGATTTAGCCGCCCCCACGGCGCCCGTCTCCGCGCGCTATCGTCGCATGCGGCGCCTCGCGGAATCCTTAACCCGATCGGAAAGCCGCCCCGGGTGATCGCGGTTGCGCGTGAAGGCTTGCTTTTGCAAGTCGTTCTCAAGTATGGGCATGAAGCTCAACCAAGGCCCCGCGCCGCCTCCCGCCCCTGGATTTCGTGAAGACCGCACCCGCCCAGCAAAGCCGCTCGTTCTGGCTCAAGCAGCTGCACCAGTGGCACTGGATCAGCGCCGCGATCAGCCTGATCGGCATGCTGCTGTTCGCGGTCACCGGCTTCACCCTGAACCACGCCGGCCAGATCGAGGCCAAGCCCAAGGTTGTCGACCGCAAGGCGACCCTGCCCGCCGACCTGCTGGCCGAGATCGCCAAGGGCCCAGCCGAGGGCAAGCGCCCGCTGCCGATCCGGGTCGAGACCTGGCTGGACAAGGCCGTCGAGGCCGACATCGCCCGCCGCGAGGGCGAGTGGTCGGATGAAGAGGTCTATGTCGCCCTGGCCCGTCCCGGCGGCGACGCCTGGATCAGCATCGACCGCGCCACGGGCGCCGTCGAGCACGAGAAGACCACGCGCGGCGCGATCAGCCTGCTCAACGACCTGCACAAGGGCCGCAACGCCGGCAAGGCCTGGGGCTGGTTCATCGACGTCTTCGCCGGGGCCTGCGTGGTGTTCGCGGTCACCGGCCTGATCCTCCTGCAGTTCCACGCCCGGGCCCGCCCCCTGACCTGGCCCCTGGTGGCCGGCGGGCTGGTGATCCCGCTGCTGCTCGTCATCCTTTTCGTCCACCTGTGAGGCGTCCCGCCATGAAGCGATCCCTGTCCCTGCTGACCTTCTCGGCCCTCGGCGCCGCCGGCGTCGCGACGCCGGCCCTGGCCGCCGACCTCAACGTCACCGTCGAGGTGCCGCGCCTGACGGTGGCCGAGTACCACAAGCCCTATGTCTCGATCTGGATCGAGAACCCGGCCGACGCCACCGCCGCCGGCACCCTGGCCGTCTGGTACGACGCCGACTCCAAGGAGGACAAAGGCGTCAAGTGGCTGAAGGACATGCGCCAGTGGTGGCGCAAGGCCGGCCGCACCATGAGCTTCCCCGCCGACGGGATCAGCGGCGCCACCCGCGCGCCCGGCCCGCAGAAGCTGGTGTTCAGCGGCGCCAAGGGTCCGCTGAAGGACCTCAAGCCCGGCCAGTACAACCTGGTGGTCGAGGCCGCCCGCGAGGTGGGCGGCCAGGAAGCCGTCCGCGTCCCGTTCACCTGGGGCAAGCCGGGCGCGCCGGCCACCGCCAAGGGCGCGACCGAGCTCGGCGCCGTCACCGTCGCCGTCAAATAAGCCAACAGAGAGAAACGCCATGACCTTCAAGAAGCGCCTTCTCGCCGTCGCCGCCGGGGTCGCCCTGCTGGCCCTGCCGCTCGCCGCCAACGCCCACCGCGGATGGATCCTGCCCTCGGCCACCGTGCTGTCGGGCGAAAGCGCCTGGGTGGGCGTCGACGCGGCCGTCTCCAACGAGCTGTTCTACGCCGACCACAACGCCATGCGGCTGGACGCCATCACGGTCACCACGCCCGACGGTTCGGTCGAGAAGGTCCAGAACCCGTTCACCGGCAAGTACCGCTCGGTCTTCGACGTGCCGCTGTCCAAGCCGGGCACCTACAAGATCGGCTCGTTCTCCAACACGGTCATGGCCAGCTGGACCGAGAACGGCGAGGTCAAGCGCTTCCGCGGCTCGCCCGAGGACTTCGCCAAGCAGGTCCCGGCCGGCGCCGCCGACCTGAAGACCATCAAGAGCTCGAACCGCAACGAGACCTTCGTCACCCGCGACGCGCCGACCACCACGGTGTTCGCGCCGACCGGCAAGGGACTGGAACTGGTCCCGGTGACCCACCCCAACGACGTGGTGTCCGGCGAGGCGGCGACCTTCAAGTTCCTGCTGGACGGCAAGCCGGCCGCCGACCTGGAAGTGACCTTCGCCCCCGGCAATTCGCGCTACCGCGCCACGCCCGGCGACTTCAAGGTCAAGACCGGCGCCGACGGGTCGTTCAAGGTCACCTTCCCGGAAGCGGGCATGTACTGGATGAACGCGGTGGTGCGCACGGGCGAGACCGGCCGACGTCCCGAGGGCGGCCCTCCGGGCGGTCCGGGCGGTCCGGGCGGCGGCATGGGCGGCATGCCCGGCATGGGCGGCCCCGGCGGCGGCCAGCAAGGTCCCGCCACGCCCCTGGCCGGCAACGGCATGAGCGCCAGCTACACCGCCACGCTCGAAGCCCAGCGGCCGTAGGTAAGATCCGTCGTCATCCCGGAAGCCTCGCAGAGGCTGTCCGGGACCCAGGGGACTGGGCCAAGGCGGTGCGGTTCACCTGGGTCCCGGACAGCGCTCCGCGCTTCCGGGATGACAACCTCCTCTGATTGCGATCCATAGAATGACCCGCGTCCTCGTCCCCCAGCTGACCGAGCCGCCCGCCCGCCCGATCGGCGGCGCGGTGCTGGCGCTCGGCGGCGAGACGATGGGCACGACCTGGTCGGTCAAGCTGGTCGCACCGCCCACGGCGAACGCCGACGCCCTGACCGCCATGGCCCGGCGCGAACTGGACGGCGTCGTCGCGGAGATGAGCCCGTGGGAGCCCCTGTCGGACCTGTCGCGCTACAACCGCGCCGCCGCCGGGACCTGGGCCGCCCTGCCCCCGGCCTTCGCCGAGGTGCTGCGCTGCGCCCTCGAGATCGCCGAGCGGACCGACGGCGCCTTCGACCCGACCCTGGGCGCTCTGGTCGACCTGTGGGGCTTCGGCCCCCGCCCCTTCTCCGGCGCTCCGCCGGAAGCCCAGGACATCGCCAAGGCCCGCGCGCCCGCCGGCTGGCGTCGCGTGACGCTGGACGGCGACAGCCTGTTCCAGCCCGGCGGCCTGCGGCTGGACCTCAACGGGATCGCCAAGGGCTTCGCGGTCGACCGGGTGGCCGCCGCCCTCGACCGCGCCGGCGCGCGCTCGTACCTGGTCGAGGTCGGGGGCGAACTGCGCGGGACCGGCGCCAAGCCCGACGGCCAGCCCTGGTGGGTCGAGCTGGAGCGCCCGCCCACCGCGAATGACGGCCTGCGCACCCTGGTCGCCCTGCACGGCCTGTCGGCGGCGACCTCGGGCGACTACCGGCGGTTCTTCGAGCACGACGGCCGCCGCTACGCCCACACCCTGGACCCGGCCACCGCCGCGCCGGTGGACCACGCGACGGTCAGCGTCACGGTGCTGGACAAGACCTGCATGCGGGCCGACGCCTGGGCCACGGCCCTGACCGTGATGCGGCCCGACGCCGCCCTGGCCTTCGCGACGGCGCACGGCCTGGCCGCCATGATCCTGGCGAACGGACCGGCGGGCCTGGAGGAGCGCCTGTCGCCCGCCCTGTCGGCGATGCTCGACGCATGAGCGCGTTCGAAGCCCTCTCGTCCGACCGCCTGACCACCGCCGGCCTGGTGCTGTGCGCCTACATGCTGTTCTGCCTGGCCATCGCCGTGCGCGAGGCCCTGCGCCAGCGCGCCGCCCGCCGCGCGGCCCAGGCCCTGTCGGCGGGGAGCGGCGCGCCGGTCCTGGTCGTCCACGCCAGTCAGACCGGCTTCGCCGAGGAGCTGGCCATGGCCACCGCCAAGCTGCTGGGCGACGCCGGGGCGCGGGTGACGCTGAAGAGCCTGGCCGAGGTCACCACCGCCGATCTGTCCAGCGCGGGCCGCGCCCTGTTCGTGGTCAGCACCACCGGCGAAGGCGACGCCCCCGACACCGCCCGCCGCTTCATCCGCGACGTCATGCGCGATCAGCCCGCCCTTCACGGCCTGAGCTACGGCGTCCTGGCCCTGGGCGACAGCAGCTACGCCCACTTCTGCGCCTTCGGCCGGACCCTGGACGCCTGGCTGGCCCGCCACGGCGCCGCGCCGCTGTTCGACCGGGTCGAGGTCGACGACGGCGACCCGGCCGCCCTGCGCCACTGGCAATCGCATGTCGGCCTGCTGGCCGGGGTCACCGACGCCCCCGACTGGACCCGTCCCCGCTACGGCCGCTGGCGGCTGGCCGAGCGCCGGCGCCTCAACCCGGGCAGCCCCGCCGACGCGGCCTTCCACCTGCGCCTGGAGCCGCTGGACGCCGTCACCTGGGAGGCCGGCGACATCCTGGAGGTCGGGCCGCGCAACGATCCGGCCGAGGTCGCCGCCCTGCTGGCCCGGCTGGGGCTGGACCCCGCCGCGCCGGTGACCGCCGACGAGGCGACGCGCCTGGGCGACGTCCTGTCCTGGCGCCGCCTGCCGCACGACAGCGCGCCGGCCACGACGGCCCAGGGCCTGGTCGACGCCCTGCCCCCCCTGCCCCACCGCGAATATTCGATCGCCTCGCTGCCGGCCGACGGCGGGGTCGAGCTGCTGGTCCGGGCCATGAAACGGGCCGACGGCAAGCCGGGCCTGGGCTCGGGCTGGCTGACCGCCTTCGCCGCCCAGGGCGCCGAGATCGCCGCCCGGGTGCGGACCAACCGGTCGTTCCACGGCCCGCGGGACGACCGGCCGCTGATCCTGATCGGCAACGGCACGGGCCTGGCGGGCCTGCGCGCCCACCTCAAGGCCCGGGCGGCCGCGGGGCGTCACCGCAACTGGCTGGTGTTCGGCGAGCGCACCTCGGCCCACGACTTCTTCCATCGCGGCGAGATCGAGGCCTGGCAGGCCGGCGGCGTGCTGGCGCGCCTGGACCTGGCCTTCTCCCGCGACCAGGACCGCAAGGTCTATGTCCAGCACCGCCTGATGGAGGCCGCCGACACCCTGCGCGCCTGGGTCGCCGACGGCGCGGCGATCTATGTCTGCGGCTCGCTGGAAGGCATGTCGGGGGATGTGCACGCCGTGCTCGTGGCCGTGCTCGGCGCGGACACGGTGGAGCGCCTGACGGACGAAGGGCTGTATCGGCGGGACGTGTACTGAAGCCGGGGACATGCCCTCGCGGCGTGTCCCCAAGTCTTGGCGCCGTGGATGCTGATGGGGACACGCCGCGAGGGCATGTCCCCGGCCGCGCTAGCCTCTAAGCGCCGCCCGCTCCTCCGGCGTGTTCGCGCCGCGCAGCCGCAGCTTCACCGTCTCGTCGCAAGCCAGCGTCGCCAGCCCCGCCCGCTCGACCAGCCGCCGCAACGGCCAGCCGGGCTCGGCGTCGGCCGGCAGGGCCGCCAAGGTCACCACCATCGGCACCGGCAAACCCTCATAGACCGCCCCCGGCGCCCCCGCCGCCAGCAGCGGCGCCAGGTCGTCCGCCGTTGCGGTCGGGGCGTCCACCGCCAGGACCAGGGCCCGCGCCAGGCCGTGGGCCGCCAGGGCCCGGGCCCCGGCCAGCACCCCGCCGACCGGTCCCGCCCCGGGGGCCGGGTCGTCGACGTGCTCGAGGCCGTGGTCGCGTCCCGCCGTCAGCACCCGGACCGCGCCGGCCGCGCGGGCCAGCGCCGCCACGCGGTCGACCGCCCGGCGGCCGTCCCAGTCCAGGGCCGCCTTGTCGGCGCCCATGCGGCGCGAGGCCCCGCCGGTCAGGATGATCGCCCCAAATAGGATCGAGGATGGGGTCGTGCTGGGGGTCATGGCGTCAATCTAGGTCAGACAAAGTTCCTCGTCTGCATCCCTGTTTCTCGCGACGAGTCCGGACGAAAGCAGGAAACGACGCCGCCCTGATCGCGCTGTCAGACCCTGTGCTCCATCAAAGACTTGCGCCTCGTCTTCCAAGACACGGCCAAAACGGTCTAGTGTCCGCCGCGATCAAGGGACGGACCATCGATGAACGACCGCAACGAGCGTCAACGCCGCCGCACGACCCAGAGCGCGACCATCCGCGACGTGGCGGCCCTGGCCGGGGTCTCGCCCATGACGGTGTCGCGGGTCATCAACCGCGAGACGACGGTCAAGTCCGAGACCAAGGCCCTGGTGGACGCGGCGATCCGCGACCTGAACTACGCGCCCAACCCCGCCGCCCGCAGCCTGGCCGGCTCGGCCCCGTTCCGCATCGGCCTGCTCTACGACAACCCCTCGACCGGCTACCTGTCGGAGTTCCTGGTCGGGGCCCTGGACGAGAGCAGCCGCACCGGCGCCCAGGTGGTCATCGAGAAGTGCGCCGAGCCCGAGCTGGCCGGCGCCACCCTGACCCGCCTGCTGAAGACCGGCGTCGACGGCCTGATCCTGCCCGCCCCCCTCTGCGAGAGCGCCACGGTCCTGGCCGAGGTCAGGAAGGCCGGCGCCGCCGCCGTCGCCGTGGCCCCGGGCATGCCCAGCGCCGACATGGCCACCATCCGCATCGACAACGAGGCGGCCGCCTACGAGCTGGCCGAGCACCTGCTGGCCCTGGGCCACAAGCGCTTCGGCGTCATCAAGGGCCACCCCAACCAGACGGTCAGCCAGCAGCGCCTGGACGGCTTCCTGGCGGCCCTGAAGGCGGGCGGCGTGCCGGACACGAACGTCAGCGTCGAGCAGGGCTACTTCACCTACCGCTCGGGCCTGGAGGCCGCCGAGCGGCTGCTGGGCGAGGACGACCGCCCCACCGCTATCTTCGCCGGCAACGACGACATGGCCGCGGCCACGGCGGGCGTCGCCCACCGCATGGGCCTGGACGTGCCGGAAGACCTGTCGATCGTCGGCTTCGACGACACCTCGATCGCCGCCAACATCTGGCCGCCCCTGACCACCGTGCGCCAGCCGATCGCCGACATGGCCCGCGCCGCCGTCGACCTGGTGCTGGAAGAGATTCGCCGCAAGCGCGGCAAGGCCGGCGAGCCCCGCCAGCTGATGCACCCGCACACGGTCATCGTCCGCGACTCGACCGGCCCGGCTCCCAGCGAAGGCTGATCCCGCCTGGGCGCGCCGATTACGCTCGCCAAGTCCATCAATTGTAATATCAAATCACCGACTTGCGCGACCATGCATGTTAGCGCTAACAGATGAACCGACGTGAACGAGCGTGACCATGGTCCGGTCGCACAGCTCGGCAAGGGAGAAGACGTGGTGGGCATTGTGGAGTTCCTTCCCGAGGATTGGCGCGACGCGACCCTGCTGGGCCGTATCGACTTCGGCCAGGGTCCGACCCCCGTCCTGATCCGCGGCGGGCGGATCGAGGACGTCAGCAAGATCGCCCCGACCACCTCCGACCTGATGAACGCCTTCGAGCCCGGCGCTGCGATCCCGCGCGGCGAGGACCTGGGCCCGCTGGAAGCGCTGGACGTGCGTCCGGTCTGGGCGAACCCGGAAGGCGCGGCCGCCAAGCTGCTGGCCCCGGTCGACCTGCAGGTGCTGAAGGCCGCCGGCGTCACCTTCGCCGTCTCGACCCTGGAGCGGGTGATCGAGGAGCGCGCCCGCGGCGACGCCGCCGCCGCCCTGAAGATCCGCGAGCAGCTGTCGGCCAGCATGGGCGGCGACCTGCGCAGCGTGAATCCGGGTTCCGAAGGCGCCGCGCGCCTGAAGGCCACCCTGATCGCCGACGGCCTGTGGTCGCAGTACCTGGAAGTGGCCATCGGCCCCGACGCCGAGATCTTCACCAAGGGCCCGACCCTGTCGTCGATGGGCTGGGGCGACCACGTGGGCGTCCGCAGCGACAGCCACTGGAACAACCCCGAGCCGGAAGTCGTGCTGCTGTGCGACGGCCAGGGCCGCATCCGCGGCGCCTCGCTGGGCAACGACGTCAACCTGCGCGACTTCGAAGGCCGCTCGGCCCTGCTGCTCAGCAAGGCCAAGGACAACAACGCCAGCTGCTCGATCGGCCCGTTCTTCCGCCTGTTCGACGACGGCTTCGGCCTGGACGACGTCCGCAACGCCGAGGTCACGCTGAAGATCACCGGCCGCGACAACTTCGTGCTGGACGGCCACAGCAACATGAGCCTGATCAGCCGCGACCCCGCCGTCCTGGCCGGTCAGGCCTACGGCAAGCAGCATCAGTATCCCGACGGCTTCGCCCTGTTCCTGGGCACCATGTTCGCCCCGATCCAGGACCGCGACGCCGCCGGCCAAGGCTTCACCCACAAGGTCGGCGACCGCGTCCGCGTCGCCACCCCCAAGCTGGGCGTGCTGGAGAACGAGGTGACCACCTGCGATCTCGCCGCCCCCTGGACGTTCGGCGTCTCCGCCCTGATCCGCAACCTGGCCGGCCGAGGCCTGCTGTGAACATCGAAGTGAAGCGTCCGCAAGTGAGCACCTCCTCCGCCATCTATCCCAGCCTTCGGGGCAAGCGCGTCGTCGTCACCGGCGGCGGCTCGGGCATTGGGGCCGGCATCGTGGCCGGCTTCGCGCGCCAGGGCGCCGAGGTGATCTTCCTCGACGTCGCCGACGAGGACTCCAAGGTCCTGGCCCAGCAGCTGTCGGGCTCGGACATCGCGCCGGTCTACATCCGCTGCGACCTGATGGACCTGGACGCGGTGGCCAAGACCTTCGCCCAGATCGGTGCCATCGACGTGCTGGTCAACAACGCCGGCAACGACGACCGCCACAAGCTGGCCGAGGTGACGCCCGCCTACTGGGACGAGCGCATGAACGTGAACCTGCGCCACATGCTGTTCTGCACCCAGGCCGTGGCCCCCGGCATGAAGGCGCGCGGCGGCGGCGCGGTGATCAACTTCGGTTCGATCAGCTGGCACCTGGGCTTGGAGGACCTGGTCCTCTACGAAACCGCCAAGGCCGGCATCGAGGGCATGACCCGGGCCCTGGCCCGCGAGCTGGGCCCCGACGACATCCGCGTGACCTGCGTGGTGCCGGGCAACATCAAGACCAAGCGCCAGGAGAAGTGGTACACGCCGGAAGGCGAGGCCGAGATCGTCAAGGCCCAGGCCCTGAAAGGCCGCCTGGTGCCCGACAACGTCGCTTCGCTGGTGCTGTTCCTGGCCTCGGACGACGCGGCCCTGTGCACCGGCCACGAATACTGGATCGACGCCGGCTGGCGTTGATCGGCGCGTAGCCCCCTGCCCGCCCGGCGCGCGCTCGAAAGGCGCCGCGCCGATCTCCGACCTTTGGAGGTGCTGTCGCGAGGCGGCCGAGAGGGTATACCGCGCTAGGAACTCGAGAGGACGTCGCGCATGCCCACCCCCACCTGCGTCTGGGACCTGAAGGCCACCCTCGGCGAGGGGCCGATCTGGTCCGCCGAGGAGCAGACCGTGTGGTTCGTGGACATCAAGGGCCACAAGGTCCACCGCTTCCATCCGGCCAGCGGCGAGACCAAGAGCTTCGATGCGCCCGACCAGGTGACCTTCCTGGCGCCCCGCGCGGGCGGCGGCTTCGTGGCGGGCCTCAAGAGCGGCCTGCACCACTTCCACCCCGACAGCGGCTTCGCCTTCCTGGGCGAGATCGAGGACGCGGCCCTCAACAACCGTCCCAACGACGCCACCGTCGACGGCGCGGGCCGACTGTGGTTCGGCACCATGCACGACGGCGAGGAGACCCCGACGGGCGCGCTCTACCGCCTGGACGAGGCCGGCCGGCCGATCAAGGTCGACGACGGCGTCTGCATCACCAACGGCCCCTGCGCCTCGCCCGACGGCAAGACCTTCTACCACACCGACACCCTGGAGAAGGTGATCTGGGCCTATGACCTGGACGCCGACGGCGCGCTGTCGAACAAGCGCGAATTCTTCCGCCTGGACATCGAGAACGCCTGGCCCGACGGCTCGGTGGTCGACGCCGAGGGCTATGTCTGGACGGCCCTGTGGGGCGGCCACGGCGCCCTGCGCCTGTCGCCCGAGGGCGAGATCGTCGACCGCGTCACCCTGGACGCCATCAACGTCACCAAGCCCTGCTTCGGCGGGCCCGACCTGAAGACCCTGTATTTCACCACCGCCCGCAAGGGACTCAGCGACGAGCAGCTGGCCGCCTATCCGCTTTGCGGCGGCCTGTTCGCCCTGCCTGTCGCCGTCGCGGGCCAGCCCCAATACGAGGTGCGTCTTGACCTCCCCTAACCGCCAACCCCGCCGCTTCCGCTCGCGCGACTGGTTCGACAATCCGGACCACATCGACATGACCGCCCTCTATCTGGAGCGGTTCATGAACTACGGGATCACGCCCGAGGAACTGCGCAGCGGCAAGCCGATCATCGGCATCGCCCAGACCGGCAGCGACATCTCGCCGTGCAACCGCATCCATCTGGACCTGGTGACCCGGATCCGCGACGGCATCCGCGACGCCGGCGGCATCCCGATGGAGTTCCCGGTCCACCCGATCTTCGAGAACTGCCGTCGCCCGACGGCGGCGCTGGATCGGAACCTGTCCTATCTGGGCCTGGTCGAGACCCTGCACGGCTATCCGATCGACGCCGTGGTCCTGACCACCGGCTGCGACAAGACCACCCCGGCCGGCATCATGGCCGCCACCACGGTCAACATCCCGGCCATCGTCCTGTCGGGCGGTCCGATGCTGGACGGCTGGCACGAGGGCGAGCTGGTCGGCTCCGGCACCGTGATCTGGCGCTCGCGGCGCAAGCTGGCGGCCGGCGAGATCAACGAGGAGGAGTTCATCCAGCGCGCCTCGGACAGCGCCCCCTCGGCCGGCCACTGCAACACCATGGGCACGGCCTCGACCATGAACGCCGTCGCCGAGGCCCTGGGCCTGTCGCTGACCGGCTGCGCGGCCATCCCCGCCCCGTACCGCGAGCGCGGCCAGATGGCCTACAAGACCGGCCAGCGGATCGTCGACCTGGCCTATGAGGACATCAAGCCCAAGGACATCCTGACCAAGAAGGCGTTCGAGAACGCCATCGCCCTGGTCGCGGCGGCCGGCGGCTCGACCAACGCCCAGCCGCACATCGCCGCCATGGCCCGCCACGCGGGCCTGGAGATCACCGCCGACGACTGGCGCGCGGCCTACGACATCCCGCTGATCGTCAACATGCAGCCGGCCGGCAAGTATCTGGGCGAGCGCTTCCACCGGGCCGGCGGCGCGCCGGCCGTGCTTTGGGAGCTGCTGCAGCAGGGCCGCCTGCACGGCGACGTCCTGACCGTCACCGGCAGGACCATGGCCGAGAACCTGGAAGGTCGCGAGACCAAGGACCGCGAGGTGATCTTCCCCTACGCCGAGCCGCTGGCCGAGAAGGCCGGCTTCCTGGTGCTGAAGGGCAACCTTTTCGACTTCGCGATCATGAAGTCCAGCGTCATCGGCGCCGACTTCCGGGCCCGCTATCTCAGCAAGCCCGGCCAGGAGGACATCTTCGAGGCCCGGGCCATCGTGTTCGACGGTTCGGACGACTACCACGCCCGGATCAACGACCCGGCGCTGAACATCGACGAGCACTGCATCCTGGTGATCCGCGGCGCGGGCCCGATCGGCTGGCCCGGCTCGGCCGAGGTGGTCAACATGCAGCCGCCGGACCACCTGCTGAAGAAGGGCATCATGAGCCTGCCCACCCTGGGCGACGGCCGCCAGTCGGGCACCGCCGACAGCCCCTCGATCCTGAACGCCTCGCCCGAGAGCGCCATCGGCGGCGGCCTGTCGTGGCTGCGCACCGGCGACACCATCCGCATCGACCTGAACACCGGCCGCTGCGACGCCCTGGTGGACGAGGCGACGATCGCCGAGCGCAGGAAGGAAGGCATCCCGGCCGTCCCGGCGACCATGACCCCCTGGCAGGAAATCTACCGCGCCCACACGGGCCAGCTGGAGACCGGCGGGGTGCTGGAGTTCGCCGTGAAGTACCAGGACCTGGCGTCGAAGCTGCCTCGGCACAACCACTGATCTGGAAGGCCCTCGGCGTGATCCGGGGGCCTTTTGATTCAAGGGATCGGCGGCTAGCACTTGTCCCCTACGGATCGCTTCGCGATCGTCTTCCCCCGGAGGGGGAAGAGCGCGAGGCTCCGCCCCCTACGGGGGCGGACAGACCGCGAAGCGGTCAGGTGGGGCAAGTCAGTGTGATCCCACGGAGCCAAACGATGACCGAGGTGAGAGACGCCCAGCCGGCCGACCTGAAGCCCCTCGCCCACCTCTGGTGGTCCGGCTGGCGCGACGGGCACGAGGGCCTGCTGCCCGAGGCCCTGAAGCGCCTGCGCACGCTGGAAAGCTTCGAGGCGCGTATGGCCGCCGCCCTGCCCAAGGTGCGCACCCTGGGCCCGGTCGGGGCGCCGCTGGGCTTCCACCTAATGAAGGACGACGAGCTCTATCAGTTCTACCTGGCCGCCGAAGCGCGCGGGACCGGGGCGGCGGCGGTGCTGATGGCCGACGCCGAGGCGCGGCTGGCCCGGGCCGGCGTCGAGACCGCCTGGCTGGCCTGCGCGATCGGCAACGCCCGGGCGGCGCGGTTCTACGAGAAGGCCGGCTGGACGATGGCGCGGATCGAAAACGTGCCTACCGAAACCTCCGAGGGCCTCTTCCCGCTGGAGGTCTGGCGCTACGAGAAGCGCCTTGCGGCGAAGCCGCCACGGCATGACCCCTAGGGCCGCGAAAAGGGGACATGCGCGTCCGCATGCCCCCTTCCCTGTCTTCCGACGCCCGCGCGCTAGACGCGGTTGCCGATCGAGTTCGGGTTGGTCACGCCCGTCTGGGCCCCGAGGTTGTTGTTCCTCAGGTCGTTGCCGACCAGCAGCACGTCGGCGTTCGTCACCACGCCCCAGTCCTGCTGACCGCCCCACGACCGCGACCGCACGCCGCTGACGACGCCCGAACCGCCCGTGTAGAAGTAGATGCCGTTCGAGCGGCCGCCGTTGTGCAGACGGCCGTTGGCGATGAACTGGCCGCCGGTGATCGTCACGTCCGGGCAGTTGACCAGGATGCCGTCATTGCCGTTGTTGGTGACGATCGTCGGCCCCACCTGAACCTGCTTGTTGTGGTCGGACAGGTAGATGCCGCAGTCGCCCTCCAGCTCGATGAAGCCCGGCCGGATCAGGTGCTGGGAGCCCCAGGTGTCCAGGTAGATCCCGTGCCCGCCGTCCTCGCCGTAGAACCCGCCGTCGATGCGGATGCTGGCGATGGGGTTGGTCGACAGGCCGAGGGCCGCCACGCCGTTGCCGGTGTTCTTGTAGGTGACACAGGCTTCCAGGGCGCCGACCGACGTGGCCGGAGCCGTGCCCTGGCTGGCGTAGTGGTAGCCGTCGCCGCCGTTCAGCGAGGCCGTGCACTTGTGCAGGTAGTATTGCAGCGGGTTCTGGGCGTACGCGCCGTTCGAGGTGAAGCTGAAGCCGTGCGAGACGTTGTTCAACGCGCCGCAGTTCTCCAGGATCGTGTAGGCCGTCATGCCCAGGTTCCAGCCGATATAGTTGGCGTTGGCGCGAACGTTGGTGATCACGCCGTTGTCCCAGCTGTAGTTGGCCGCGACCTCCAGCTTGATCCCGTCGCCGCCGAGCACGGGCGTGACGATGTGCTCGACGGTGAAGTCCGCCATGGTGACGAAATCGGTGGCCGCCTTGATGACGATCACCGGTTGGTTCGAGGCGTCGGACTGGATCTTGGTCACCCCGATGCCGCCGCCCCGGAGCGCGATGTTGTTGCGCGCGGGAAGGACGATGGGGGTCTTGACCAGATAGGTCTTGGCCAGCATCCGCACCTCGTTCGAGGCGGCGAACGCGGCCGCGAAGGCCGGCGCGTAGTCCCCGTTGGGCGCGGGGCTGTAGTCATCGACGAAAACGTAGTTGGTCATCTCTAAATTCTCCAAATAATTCAAAAATATCTGCCAAAATTGCAGGTCCGCCGCCTTGCCTCCCGGTCGGGAGGAACGCCTTGGACAGTCCGGAGAATAGCCAGCCGCTACGTCAGACTCGGACGCCATTTGTTCCTATTTTGTTCTCATTTTTCGACAGGCCTAGGCGCGACCTTCCTCCGCCCGTCGGCCTAGGGGTTTTGCCCGGTCGCGCCTGCGGCCATGGCCCGATGGCGACGGGGCGACGGCGGGGCGAAGGTCGTCGATGGGGCCTGCCCGCCGCGGCGGCGGACCGGGCCCCTCCTGAGGAGAGGTTCCATGGCTGCCGGACTTCGAGCGACCCTGGCGATCGCGCTGCTGGTCGGCGAACTGGCGACGGCCGGGACGGCCTTCGCCCAGTACGCCTATCCCGCCAAGGGCCAGAGCCAGGCCCAGCAGCAGAAGGACGAGGCGTCCTGCACCGACTGGGCCACCCAGCAGAGCGGCTTCGATCCCCGCAATCCGCCCGTGCCCGCCCAGGCCCAGGCCGCGCCGGTCACCGGCAGCGGCGCCCGGGCCAAGGGCGCGCTGGTGGGGGCGGGCATCGGCGCGGTCTCCGGCGGCGACGCGGGCGACGCGGCCCTGGCCGGGGCCGTCGCCGGCGGCGTCATCCGGCGCGGCAAGAACCGGCGCGCGGCCCGGGCCCAGAACGAGGCCAACGCCGCGGCGGTCGCCGGCACGCAGGCCGCCTTCGACCAGGCCCGCGCCGCCTGCCTGACGGGTCGCGGCTATACGCTGAGGTAGCCGCGAAGCCCGGGACGCTCGAAACGCCCCAAAGTCCAGGACGTAAAATCCGTTGTCATCCCGGAAGCCCCGCAGGGGCTGTCCGGGACCCAGGGGACTGGGCTGAGGCTTTGCGGTTCACCTGGGTCCCGGACAAGCGCTGCGCGCTTTCCGGGATGACAACTGTTTGGTGAGCGTTCCGAGGCTGCGGCGCGAGCCCCTACCCTCCGGCCGCGCCGGTGCCGAAATCGAACTGCTCGGGCCGCTGTTTGCCGCCGCCGAAGCTGTAGGTGAAGCCGAAGAACACCGCCCGCACATTGCCGGTCCGCTCGACCCGTTGCTTCAGGGTCGGGGTGTCGATCACGCCCACGTTCTTGAACGAGTCCAGCACGTCGTTGGCCGTGACCACGAAATTCAGCTTGTCGGTGACCTTGCGGCGATAGCCCAGGTTCAGCAGCGAGATCGGCTCGTTGTAGCCCTGGGGTGTCAAGCGCTTGCCCGAGGTGAAGCCGTTCAGCTGGAAGAAGTCCTTGGGCGTGGCCTGCCAGCTGAGGCTGGCGCGGCCCGACAGGGTGGTCATCTCGCGCGTGCCCGCCAGCCCCGGCGTGGTCGACTGGATCTCGTTCCAATAGGCGTTGCCGCTGATGTTGTAGCTGAGCTTGGGCGTCAGCTTGCCGTTGGCCACCAGCTCCAGCCCGCCGTTGCGGCTCTTGGCCAGGTTCTCGCGGGTGTTCAGGAACGTGCCGTCGCCCAGGTCGCGCGTCACGTTGGTCACGCCGTCGCGGCTCTCGCGGTAATAGGCCGTGGCCAGGTACGAGTTCGGCCCCTTGCGGTACTGCCAGCCCAGCTCGTAGCTGTCCGTGACCTGCGGCTTCAGGTCGGGATTGCCGGCCGCGAAGTTCTTGGGGTCGATATAGACCGGATAGGGGTTCAGGTCCTGCGGCTGCGGACGCTGGACCCGCCGGCTGTAGTTGGCCGTGAGGGTCTGGGTCTGGCTGAGCGTGTAGCCCAGGTGCAGCGACGGATAGAGGCGGAAGTAGCTGTTCGCGTCCTTCTGGACCGAGGTCACCTGGTTGGTGTGGATATCGACCTGCTCGGCCCGCAGGCCGGCCAGGGCCGTGAAGTCGTCGCCGAACGGCCGCTCGTAGGTGACGTAGCCGGCATAGACGTCCTGGTCGTACAGGAAGCGGTTGGTCAGGGCCGGCACGACGGCCAGGCTGTCGGTCGACGGGCCCCGGGCGCCGTGGTTGTCGTAGTCGTTGCTGGTGGTCTCCAGGTCCAGCCCGGTCTTCAGCTTGGCCTCGCCGGGCAGCGGGCGCGTGTAGTCCAGCTTGAAGTTGGCGCGGTCCTGCGTGTTGCCGAAACCGAAGGCCTCGTAGAAGTCGGGGCTCAGGTTGTTGTCGGTGAAGGCCGTGCCGTTGCGCTTGAAGTCGGTGACCTCGTATTCCAGGTGGGCGTCCAGCTCGTGCTCGGCGCCCTTGAACTGGTGGCGCCAGTCGCCGCTGATCGCGCCGTTCTGGCGGTCAAGGTTCGCGCCGCTGTCGCGGAAATAGGCCGCGCCGGCGGCGGGGACCAGGGTGGTGAAGGTCTCCTGCCCGCCGGTGAAATAGTCCATGTCGCGATAGCGGATCTCGCCGCTCAGCCGGTCCTTGGGCGTGAGGGCGTAGTCGGCGGCGCCGCGCAGGCTCAGCGCGCCGCCGGCGTTCATGTAGGCGCCGGCCTGCTGGGTCGAGCCGTCCGTGACCGGGTTCTGCCGCGAGTCCTCCAACCAGGATTCCTGGCGGTCGTAGCGATAGCTGGCGTCGCCCGACAGGGTCAGCTTGCCCTTGACCCGATTGCCGCTGACGCCGGTGCTGTAGCGGCCGTTGGGACCGATGTTCAGCTTCACCGAGCCGGTCGCGCCGGGCTTGCGGGTCTGCTTGGTGATCAGGTTGATGATGCCGGCCGTGCCGTCGGGACGATAGGCGGCCGAGGGGTTGGTCATCACCTCGACGCGGTCGATCTGGTCGGCCGGCAACTGCTGCAGGGCGTCGGCCTTGCCGTCGCCGTTGAACATGCTGGACGGCTTGCCGTCGATCATGATCGTGACGTTCGGATCGCCGCGCAGGCTGACATTGCCCTGCACGTCGACCTCGACCGAGGGGATGTTGCGCAGGGCGTCGGCGATCGAGCCGGTCTTGGCCGACAGGTCGTTGGCGACGCTGTAGCTGCGGCGGTCGATCGAGGTGCGCATGGCGGTGGAGTCGCTGGTCACCGTCACGCCCTCGACCGCGGTCGGGGCGTCCGCCGGCTTGGCCGGCTTCGCCGGCGCCTGCGCCGGGGCTGGCGCCGTCTGGGCCAGGGCCAGGCCGGGCGACAGGATCGCCGTGGCGGCGAGCAGCAGGACTTTCAGACGCAAGGACATCCCCCGATGGACACTTGTGCGACAGGGCGAAGCTCGCCCACGACTTGGAAGCGCGAAAGAGGCCAACTCGCGCCGCGAAGCAAATATCTTTTCGGCAATGTTCGTGCGCCAGATCGCCGCTTCGGCGGATGACAACGTTGCCATGGCGCCTTAAGCCTGGACATCTAAGGGCGCTTGCGACCTGATACCGCTAACATTAAGGTTCGAGCCAATCAAAGGCCCCAGTCCAGGGCTCGTTAGGGATCAAACGCGGCCTTCGGGCCTATCGGGGAAAACAAAGTGGCATCTGTATCGAACGCCGGACCGAGCGCCGGCATGAGCGCGGACGGCGCGAAGGTCAACATGGCCTTCGTCGCCGCCATCGTCGCCGTCGCGACCATCGGCGGCTTCATGTTCGGCTATGACAGCGGGGTCATCAACGGCACGCAGAACGGCCTGAAGGCCGCCTTCGGCCTGACCGAAGCGGGCGAAGGCCTGAACGTGGCCGCCATCCTGCTGGGCTGCGCCTTCGGCGCTTTCGCCGCCGGCCGCCTGGCCGACGTGTGGGGCCGCCGCACCGTGATGATCATCTCGGCCCTGCTGTTCCTCGTCAGCGCCCTGGGCACCGGCGCCGCCCATACCTCGCTGGTCTTCGTCGTGTTCCGCCTGATCGGCGGCCTGGGCGTCGGCGCGGCCTCGGTGCTGTGCCCGGTCTACATCTCGGAAGTCACGCCCGCGAACATCCGCGGCCGCATGTCGTCCGTGCAGCAGATCATGATCATCACCGGCCTGACCGGCGCGTTCCTGGCCAACTACTTCCTGGCCCACACCGCCGGCAGCTCGACCGCCCCGTTCTGGCTGGGCCTGCCCGCCTGGCGCTGGATGTTCTGGATGCAGACCATCCCGGCCGGCATCTTCTTCCTGTGCCTGCTGAGCATCCCGGAAAGCCCGCGCTACCTGGTGACCAAGGGCAAGGACGTCGAGGCCGAGAAGATCCTGTCGCGCCTGTTCGGCGCGGGCCAGGGCGCCGCCAAGGTCGCCGAGATCCGCGCCTCGCTGGCCGCCGACCACCAGCCCAAGCTGTCCGACCTGCTGGACCCGGTGACCAAGAAGCTGCGCCCGATCCTGTGGGCCGGCCTGGTCCTGGCCGTCTTCCAGCAGCTGGTCGGCATCAACATCGTCTTCTACTACGGCTCGGTGCTGTGGCAGTCGGTGGGCTTCACCGAGAACGACAGCCTGAAGATCAACATCCTGTCGGGCTCGCTCTCGATCCTGGCCTGCCTGTTGGCCATCGGCCTGATCGACAAGATCGGTCGCAAGCCGCTGCTGCTGATCGGCTCGGCCGGCATGGCCGTGACCCTGGGCGTGCTGACCTGGTGCTTCTCGACCGCCACCACGGTGAACGGCTCGCTGCACATGGCTGACAATGTGGGCCTGACCGCCCTGATCGCGGCCAACGCCTATGTGGTGTTCTTCAACCTCAGCTGGGGCCCGGTGATGTGGGTCATGCTGGGCGAGATGTTCCCCAACCAGATGCGCGGTTCGGCCCTGGCCGTCGCCGGCTTCGCCCAGTGGATCGCCAACTTCGCGATCTCGTTCAGCTTCCCGATCATGAAGAAGATCAGCCTGCCGGCCACCTACGGCTTCTACGCCCTGTGCGCCCTGGTCTCGTACTTCCTGGTCCAGAAGCTGATCCAGGAGACGCGCGGCAAGGAACTGGAGGCGATGGAAGGCTAAAGGCCTTCCCTCACCGAAGACGAAGACGCCCGGGAGGACTGCCTCCCGGGCGTTTTTTTGTGCGGTTTCCGCGGCCGGCGGCGTTGTTTCAAGGTCCAGGTTCCTGCGCTGGAAAACCCCGGAAAAATGGGGCTTTGCCGCATATGACACCGGTGGACATCGCGCCAGGCTTGTCGCTAAGTGACGGCAAGAACGCGGAAGTTCGGGAGGAGTACCCCATGGTCGATATCAACCGTCGCGGCGCGCTGGGTTCGCTGCTGACCGGCGCGGCCGTCGCCGCCGTTCCCGCCGCGTCCCCCCAAGTCGCTGGGGCCGCCCAGATGGGGACCCTGCCCGCCGCCCCGGCCGCCGGCGAAGGGCCGACCTGGGTCAAGGGGATCGAGGGCCAGCGCAACGCCGACCTGGGGAACGGGACCTTCCTGAACCCGATCCTGGCCGGCGACCATCCCGACCCGTCGATCCTGAAGGACGGCGACGACTACTACATGACCCACTCGTCGTTCGACGCCTATCCGGGCCTGCTGATCTGGCGTTCGAAGGACCTGGTGAACTGGTCGCCGGTCGGCCCGTCCCTGAAGACCAATGTCGGCTCGATCTGGGCCCCCGAGCTCTGCAAGCACAAGGGCCGCTACTACATCTACCTGCCGGCCAAGTTCCCCGACAACAACACCAGCTACGTGATCTGGGCCGACAGGATCGAGGGCCCGTGGAGCGAGCCGGTCGACCTGAAGCTGCCGCGCTACATCGACCCCGGCCACGTGGTCGACGAGAAGGGCGTGCGCTGGCTGTTCCTGTCGGGCGGCGACCGCATCCAGCTGGCGCCCGACGGCCTGTCGACGGTGGGGGAGCCCCAGCACGTCTATAATCCATGGCGCTATCCGGACGACTGGGACGTCGAGGGCTTCTCGCCCGAGGGGCCCAAGGTGATGAAGAAGGGCGACTACTACTACCTGGTCACCGCCGTGGGCGGCACGGCCGGCCCGCCGACCGGCCACATGGTCATCGTCGCCCGCGCCAAGTCGCTGGCCGGCCCGTGGGAGGACGATCCGAAGAACCCGGTCGTGCGCACCACGAACAATTCCGAGAAGTGGTGGTCGCGCGGTCACGCCACCCTGGTCGAGGGCCCCGGCGGCGACTGGTGGACCGTCTATCACGGCTACGAAAACGGCTTCTACACCCTGGGCCGCCAGACCCTGCTGGCCCCGGTGACCTGGACGAAGGACGGCTGGTTCGAGGTGGGCGGCGGCGATCTGTCGAAACCCTTGGCCAAGCCCAAGGGCGGCAAGCCGGGCCCGCACGGCATGGCCCTGTCGGACGACTTCTCGACCGACAAGTACGGCGTGCAGTGGAGCTTCTTCGACCCCAAGCCCGGCGAGCGCGACCGCATCAAGCGCGAGGGCGGCGTCCTGACCCTGAAGGGCTCGGGCGAGGCCCCGTCCACCGGCGCGCCGCTGATCTTCGTCAACGGCGACCAGGCCTATGAGATCGAGTGCGAGATCGAGATCGATCCCGACACCCGCGCCGGCCTGATCCTGTTCTACGACCGCCAGCTCTATTGCGGCCTGGGCTTCGACGCGAAGAACTTCGTCACCCACCAGTACGGCATTGAGCGCGGACGCCCCTCGAACCCGTACGGGTCGAAGATGCTGATGCGGCTGCGCAACGACCGCCACATCGTGGCCTTCCACACCAGCGGTGACGGCGGGAAGACCTGGAAGCGGTTCGACCGGGGCATGGAGGTCTCGGGCTACCACCACAACGTCCGCGGCGGCTTCCTGATGCTGAAGCCGGGCCTCTACGCGGCGGGCAAGGGCTCGGCGCGGTTCCGGAACTTCAAGTACCGGGCGCTGGCCTAGGACGCCTTCAAAACGCACCGACGGGTTGTCATCCCGGAAGCCTCGTAGAGGCTGTCCGGGACCCGGGGGACTGGGCGAAGGCGGTGCGGTTCACCTGGGTCCCGGACAAGCGCTGCGCGCTTTCCGGGATGACAACGAAATGGGTTGGGAAGACCAGGACATGAAAATGCTCGCCCTCCTCCTCCTCGCCGCCGCCCTCGTCGCGACGCCCGCGCTCGCCCAGACCGATCCGCCGCCGTTCAAGGCGACCAAGGTCGTGCTGGTCGGCGACTCGACCACGGCGGTGAACAGCGGCTGGGGCGGGGCGTTCTGCGCCACGCGGGTGACCTCGAACGTCGCCTGCGTGAACCTGGGACGCGGCGGGCGCAGCACCAAGACCTACCGCTCCGAGGGGTCGTGGACCCTGGCCCTGGGCGAGATGAAGGGCGGGCCGTTCGTCGATACCTATGTGCTGATCCAGTTCGGCCACAACGACGCCTACGGCCGGGCCGAGCGCCTGACCGACCTGAAGACCGAGTTCCCGGCCAACCTGAAGCGCTATGTCGAGGAGGCCCGCGCGGCCGGCGCCCGGCCTGTGCTGGTCACGCCGCTGTCGCGCCGGCAGTTCAAGGACGGCAGGCTGGTCGACGACCTGGTCCCGTGGGCCGACGCCGTCCGCGCCGTGGCCGCCGAGACCGGCACGCCGCTGGTCGACCTGAACGCCCGCAGCGCCGCGGCCGCCCAGGCCCTGGGCGCGCTGAAGGCCGGCGACTGGGCCGAGGCCCCGCCCTCGCCCGCCGTGGCCAAGGCGATCGCCGGCGGCACGACGGTGGGGGTCAAGTTCTACGAGCCGCCGATCCCCGGCGCCGCCCCCGTGCCCATGGACCCGCCCGCGCCGCCCCCGGCCGCGCCGCCGGCCACCGGCCGGTTCGAGCCCTTGTTCGACTACACCCACCTGGGGCCGGTCGGCGCGGCGGCGTGCTCGGAGATCATCGCGCGGGAGCTGGTGAAGGCGGTTCCCGCGCTGGCGCGGAACCTGGTTCCGTAGACACAAAAGTTCCGCTCATCCCGGCGAACGCCGGGACCCAGATGGAAGGGCTTTGAGGCTGACGCCAAGAACTCAGAGCTCATCCAGTCATCCACACCGTTCTGGGATCTGGGTCCCGGCATTCGCCGGGATGAGCGGGGTTTGGGCGTGGGGACACGCGCAAGCGCATGTCCCCGATCCATACTACTGAGCCGGAGCCGCCGCCGGGGCCTTGGCCAGGGCCGGGCCGCTGAACTCGGCCTCGATGGTCACGTCCACCGCGTCGCCGACGCCCATGGTCGAGCCGGGCGCGGGCACGCCGAAGCCCATGCCGAACTCCGAGCGGTTGAACACGCCCTTGGCCGAGAAGCCGACGCGGGCGTGCGGGTCCATCGGATGGCCCGCGTAGCCGCCATTGAAGGTGACGTCCAGAACCACCGGCTTGGTCACGCCGTGCAGGCTGAAGTCGCCGGTGACCTTGGCGGTGTTGGCGCCGGTGACCTCGATCTTGGTCGAGCGGAAGGTGATGGCCGGATACAGGGCCGAGTCCAGCCAGGCCTTGCCGGTCAGCTCTTCCTTGAAGCCGGCCGGTGGGGCGTTCAGCGCCAGCGACTTGGGATCGATGGTCGCCTCGATGCTGGAGGCCGACGGGTTGGCCGGGTCGAGCTTCAGCTTGGCGTCGAAGTCGGCGAACCGCGCGGTGTAGCGCGAGAAGCCCATGTGGCTGACCTTGAACTCCAGGCTCGCATGGGCCTTGTCCAGCGTGTAGTCGCCGGCCGGGACGTCGGGCATCACGAACTTGTCGGCCGAGGCGGCCGGGGCGGCAGGCGCGGCGGCGGGGGCCTCGACCTTCTTGGCGGTCGGCGGCGAGCAGGCCGCCAGGGCCAGGGCGGCGGCGCCGGCCAGGAGGGCGGCGTAGGTCCGGACGGAGGACAGGCGAACGGTCGGATAGGTCATGGCGTCTTCCCTGCTGTGCGCCGTCCCCGATCCGAGGCGCGCGATCTCACGAAGGACGTGGGACGGCGTGCGGTTCCGACATCGGGGCGGCGCGTTTTTTCGTCATGACTTGACGTTACGGAAGGCGCGGCGATGCTGTCCACCGCGACGTCGCCCCGACCACGCCCCTTGGAGACGCCCTTGAGCCGTCCCGCGACCCTAGCTGAGCAGTTGACGGAGCGTCCGGCGCAGGACCTCGGTCAAGGGGCCGCGATCGGTGTCGGGGTGGTTGACCGCCCGGATGATCATGCCGTCGAACAGCAGGCCCACGGCCTCGCAGCGGGCCTGGAACTCGGCGTCGGTCCATTCGGGCTTGCGGCTGCGGTCCAGCATGGCCTGGGCGTAGACGCGCTCCTGGGCGTCGGCGGCGCGCAGGATGGCGGCGACCTTGGGATTGCGGCTGGCCTCGGCCAGGACTTCCAGCGTCAGGGCCGCGCGGCCCAGGTCGAAGCACTTGTCGACGGCTTCGGGCAGGTGTTCGGACAGGGCGTCGACCAGATTGCCCGGCCGGCTTTCCATCTCGGCGAACTTCTCGCGCATCTCGGCCAGGTCCTGGGCGACGATGGCGGCGATGATCGCCTCCTTGTTCTCGAAATAGCGGTAGATCTGGCCCACGCTCAGGCCCGCGGCCTTGGCGATCTCGGCCATGCTGGCGCCGTGGAACCCGGCCTGCCGCACGCAGTCGCACGCCGCGTCCAGGATCTGCTGCCGCCGCGCCTCAGGTGTCGGCCGAAGCGGCGTGTTGGCGTCGTCGATCATCGAAAGCTTCGCTTCCCAATTAAATTTCCGTCACGTCAAGCTGGACGGAACCCCCGGCGGTTGACTTGCGACAACCCCGTGCCTATGTCCAGCCCCGTTGAGAATGAACGTTCATTCTCATGTTGGTTACCATCAGGGCGTCGTCAAGGCTGAAGGCCTGCGACGCCCTGTCGCTCCTGGGGTTTCTGCATGTCTCTCGACCGTTCTCGCGCCGTCCTCTCGGCGGCCTCCCTGGCGGCCATCGCTCTAACCCTGGCGGCCTGCGGCCAAGGCAAGGGCGGGGCCGGCGGCATGGGAGCCGGCGGCCCGACTCCGGTCGGCGTCGTTATCGCCAAGACCGAGCCGGTCACCCTGACCTCCGAGCTGACCGGCCGCACCTCGGCCTATCTGGTCTCCGAAGTCCGCCCGCAGGTCGGCGGCATCATCAAGGCCCGGCTGTTCCAGGAAGGCGGTTACGTCCGCGCCGGCCAGCCGCTGTACCAGATCGACCCGGCCACCTATCAGGCGGCCTACAACAGCGCCGCCGCGGGCCTCGCCCAGGCCCAGGCCACCGCCACGGCCGCCAAGCTGAAGGCCGACCGCTACAAGGGTCTGGTCGAGATCAACGCGGTGTCCAAGCAGGACAACGACGACGCCCAGGCCGCCGCCCTGCAGGCCGCCGCCAACGTCGCCGCCCAGAAGGCCGCCCTCGACAACGCCCGCATCAATCTGGGCTGGACCAAGGTGGTCTCGCCGATCTCGGGCCGCATCGGCAAGAGCTCGGTCACCCCGGGCGCCCTGGTCACCGCCAGCCAGGCCACCGCCCTGTCCACGGTCCAGGACCTGTCCAAGATCTATGTCGACCTGACCCAGTCGTCGGCCGACATGCTGAAGCTGCAGTCGGCGCTGAACAGCGGCCAGCTGGGCCGCAGCGGCTCGGCCCAGGTGACCCTGAAGCTGGAAGACGGCTCGACCTATCCGATCCAGGGCCGCCTGGAGTTCTCGGACGTCACGGTCGACCCGACCACCGGCTCGGTCGGCCTGCGCGCCACCTTCGACAACCCCAACGGCGTCCTGCTGCCGGGCATGTACGTCCGCGCCGTGCTCGGCAAGGGCGTGGCCAACAGCGGCATGCTGATCCCGCAGGCGGCCGTCAGCCGCGACCCCAAGGGCAACGCCACCGTCATGGTGGTCGGCGCCAAGGGCGCGGCCGAGCCCCGCCAGATCGTCACCACCCAGACGGTGGGCGACAAATGGCTGGTCAGCTCGGGCCTGAACCCCGGCGACCAGGTCATCGTCGAGGGCCTGCAGAAGGTCCGCCCCGGCGCCCCGGTGAAGCCGGCCGTCATCACCGCCGCTCCCGCTGCTGCTCAGTAAGGCCGGACTGTCATGCTTTCCCGTTTCTTCATCGACAGACCGATCTTCGCGTGGGTCGTCGCCATCGTGATCATGCTGGCGGGGGCCCTGGCCATCCGCACGCTGCCGATCGCCCAGTATCCCGACATCGCCCTGCCCCAGGTGTCGATCAACGCCGTCTATCCCGGCGCCTCGGCCAAGACCGTCGAGGACAGCGTCACCCAGGTCATCGAGCAGAAGATGAAGGGCCTGGACGGCCTGGACTACATGTCGTCGACCAGCGACAGCTCGGGCTCGGCCACCACGACCCTGACCTTCAAGGCCGGCACCAACATCGACATCGCCCAGGTGCAGGTCCAGAACAAGCTGCAGACGGCCACCGCCCTGCTGCCGCAGGAAGTGCAGCAGCAAGGCCTGACGGTCGCCAAGTCGGCCCGCAACTTCCTGCTGATCGTCGGCATGTATTCCGAGGATCCCAAGACCACCAACACTGACCTGGCCGACTACATCGCCAGCAACCTGCAGGACCCCCTCAGCCGCGTCGACGGCGTGGGCGAAGTGCAGTTGTTCGGCGCACAGTACGCCATGCGCATCTGGCTGGATCCGACCAAGCTGGCCAGCTACAGCCTGACCCCGGCCGACGTCATCGCCGCGATCAAGGCCCAGAACGCCCAGGTCTCGGCCGGCCAGCTGGGCGGCGTGCCCAACATCCCGGGCATCGGCCTGAACGCCACGATCACGGCCCAGTCGCGCCTCTCCACCCCGGCCGAGTTCCAGGAGATCATCGTCAAGAACAGCCCCGGCGGCGCGATCGTGCACCTGCGCGACGTCGCCCGCGTGGAGCTGGGCGCGGAAAGCTACGGCTTCGGCGCCAAGTACAACGGCAAGCCCGCCGCCGGCCTGGCCATCCGCCTGGCCCCCGGCGCCAACGCCCTGAACACCGCCGACGCCGTCAAGTCGCGGGTCGAACAGCTGGCGAAGACCTTCCCGTCCAGCTACCGCTACGTGATCCCCTACGACTCCACGCCGTTCGTGAAGCTGTCGATCGAGGAAGTCATCAAGACCCTGGTCGAGGCCATCGTCCTGGTGTTCATCGTCATGTTCCTGTTCCTGCAGAACTGGCGCGCGACCCTGATCCCGACCATCGCCGTGCCGGTCGTCCTGCTGGGCACCTTCGGCGTGCTGGCGGCCTTCGGCTACTCGATCAACACCCTGACCATGTTCGGCCTGGTGCTGGCCATCGGCCTGCTGGTCGACGACGCCATCGTCGTGGTCGAGAACGTCGAGCGGGTGATGTCCGAGGAGGGGCTCAGTCCCGTCGAGGCCACGCGCAAGTCGATGAGCGAGATCACCGGCGCCCTGATCGGCATCGCGCTGGTCCTGGCCGCGGTGTTCGTGCCCATGGCCTTCTTCGGCGGCTCGCAGGGCGTGATCTACCGCCAGTTCTCGATCACCATCGTCTCGGCCATGGGCCTGTCGGTGCTGGTGGCCCTGATCCTGACCCCGGCCCTCTGCGCCACTCTGCTGCGGCCGGCGACCCAAGGCCACGGCGAGGCCCTGAGGACCGACCATCCGGGCGCGCTGGGCGCGGTGACCAACCTGTTCAACCGCTTCTTCAACTGGTTCAACCGCAACTTCAACGACACCAGCCGACGCTACCAGGGGACCGTCCGCGGCCTGCTGGGCAAGAGCGGCCGGTGGATGGTGGCCTATGGCGTGATCATTCTGGTCATGGCCTTCCTGTTCGTCCGCCTGCCCAGCGCCTTCCTGCCGGAAGAGGACCAGGGCACGATGTTCACCATCGTCCAGCTGCCCCCGGGCGCGCCGGAGGAACGCACCCAGGCGGTGCTGACCCAGGTGCGAAACCACTTCCTGAACGACGAGAAGGACTCCGTGCAGGCGGTCTTCACCGTCGCCGGCTTCAGCTTCGCCGGCGCCGGCCAGAACGCCGGCCTGGCCTTCATCCGCCTCAAGGACTTCGACGAGCGCAAGGCGCCCGAGCGCAAGGCCCAAGCCGTCGCCGGCCGGGCCATGGGCAAGTTCATGCAGATCCGCGACGCCATGGTCTTCGCCATCGTGCCGCCGGCCGTGCCGGAACTGGGCACCTCGTCGGGCTTCGACTTCCAGCTGCAGGACATCGGCGGCGTCGGCCACGACGCCCTGGTCGCCGCGCGCAACCAGGTGCTGGGCATGGCCGCCCAGGATCCCACCCTGGCCGGCGTGCGTCCCAACGGCCAGGACGACACCCCGCAGCTGAAGATCGACATCGACCAGGCCAAGGCCGGGGCGATGGGCCTGACCACGGCCGACATCAACGCCGCGCTCAGCGCCGCGTGGGGCGGCTCGTACGTCAACGACTTCATCGATCGCGGCCGGGTGAAGAAGGTCTACGTCCAGGCCGACGCGCCCTTCCGCATGCGGCCCGAGGACCTGAACAGCTGGTACGTCCGCACCAGCAGCGGCACGATGGCGCCGTTCTCGTCCTTCGCCACCACGCGCTGGATCTACGGCTCGCCGCGTCTTGAGCGCTACAACGGCCTGTCGTCGCTGAACATCCAGGGCTCGCCCGCCCCGGGCAAGAGCTCGGGCCAGGCCATGGCCGCCATGGAGAAGATCGCCGCCCAGCTGCCGCCGGGCATCGGCTTCGAATGGACCGGCCTGTCGGCCCAGGAACGCGAGTCCGGCAACCAGGCGCCCGCCCTGTACGCCATCTCGATCCTGGTGGTGTTCCTGCTGTTGGCGGCCCTCTACGAGAGCTGGTCGATCCCGCTGTCGGTGATCATGGTCATCCCGCTGGGCATCGTCGGCGCCCTGCTGGCCACCAGCCTGCGCGGCCTTTCCAACGACATCTACTTCCAGGTGGGCCTGCTGACGACCATGGGCCTGGCGTCCAAGAACGCCATCCTGATCGTCGAGTTCGCCAAGGACCTGCACGAGCAGGGCATGGAGCTGGTCGAGGCGACGGTGGAGGCGGTCCGCATCCGTCTGCGCCCGATCATCATGACCTCGCTGGCCTTCGTCTTCGGCGTGCTGCCCTTGGCGATCTCCAACGGGGCCGGCTCGGGCAGCCAGCACGCCATCGGCACCGGCGTGATCGGCGGCATGCTGTCGGCCACCCTGCTGGCGATCTTCTTCGTCCCGCTGTTCTTCGTGATCGTCGAGCGGGTCTTCAAACCCAAGCCGCGGCGTCCTCACGACGGCGCCGTCACGACTCCGGCCGAGGGCCACTAGAGATGCTTTTGCGTAACCTGACCCTCACCCTGCTGGCCGCCTCGGCCCTGAGCGCCTGCACCCTGGCGCCCAAGACCGTGCGGCCGGCCCTGGCCGTGGACAACGCCTGGCCGATCGCGGCCGCCAACACCGGCTCGACGACCTCGGCCGCCGACCTGGCCTGGCGCGACGTGTTCATCGACCCGCGCCTGCAGGGCGTGATCGACCTGGCCCTGACCAACAACCGCGACCTGCGCGTGGCGGTGCTGAACATCGAGCAGTCCCGCGCCCAGTACCGCATCCAGCGGGCGGCCCTCGTGCCGGCCGTCGACGCCACCGGCACCGCCACGAAGGGCCAGAGCTCTTCCGCCCAGGTGATCGCCGGCGGCGACCGCTCGGTCGAGGTCTACACGGCCAATCTGGGCGTCTCGTCCTGGGAGATCGACCTGTTCGGCCGCGTCCGCAGCCTCAGCAACGCGGCCCTGCAGAACTACCTGGCCGTCCAGGAGACCAGCCGCTCGGTGCAGGTCAGCCTGATCGCCCAGACGGCCAGCGCCTGGCTGAACCTGGCCGCCGACGAGGACCTGCTGGCCCTGTCGCAGGAAACCCTGCGCACCCGCCAGGAGACCATGGGCCTGATCCAGCGCCGGTTCGAGGCCGGGGCGATCTCGCAGCTCGAGGTCAGCCAGGCCCAGACCCTGATCGAGGCCGCCCGCAGCGACGTCGCCACGGCCATCGCCCTGGTCGAGCAGGACAAGAACGCCCTGCGCCTGGTGGTCGGGGCCGACGTGCCCAACGACCTGCTGCCGGCCGGCGGCCTGGTCACGGCCCAGATCCTGCGCGACCTGCCGGCCGGCGTGCCGTCCGACGTGCTGACCCGTCGTCCCGACGTCCTGGCCGCCGAGCACCAGCTGGCCGCGGCCAACGCCAATATCGGCGCGGCCCGCGCGGCCTTCTTCCCCAGCATCAGCCTGACGGGCTCGGCCGGGGTGGCCAGCAACAGTCTCGACAGCCTGTTCGACAGCGGCAACGGCGCCTGGACCTTCGCGCCGCGCATCAACCTGCCGATCTTCGCCGGCGGGGCCAACGTGGCCAACCTGGACAGCGCCAAGGCCGGTCGCGACATCGCCGTGGCCAACTACGAGAAGTCGGTGCAGACCGCGTTCCGCGAGGTCTCCGACGGCCTGGCCGTGCAGTCGACGATCACGGAACGGGTGGGCTCGCAGGAGCGCCTCGTGGCCGCCGCCAACGACACCGTGCGCCTCTCGCAGGCCCGCTACGGCGCCGGGATCGACAGCTCGCTGTCGGTGCTGGACGCCCAGCGCACGCTCTACACCTCGCAGAAGACCCTGATCGTCGCCCGCCTGGCGCGGGAGACCAATCTGGCGACGCTGTACAAGGCCCTCGGCGGCGGCGCTCCCGCGGCGCGCTGAGGCATCCATCCCCCGTCCCCAGCGGGGGAGCGCTGGCGGCGTCGCCCCCCGACGCCTCCAGCCGGAAGGGGCGCGCTCCCCCCAAATCCCGCGCGCCCCTTCCAACCCTTTCTTGGGGAGGGGGGATGACCGCTCGTCGCGCACCCCGCGCGGTTCGCCGCGAATGACCGCGAGTTCACTTTACCGCCCGGCCGGGAACGGCGACCAAAGGCGCAGGGACGCGCGTCACGGCGTCCGCATCAGGGGGTGTTCGGAACATGCGCGCGGTCTTGCGTTCCTTAGGTGGTCTGGCCGCGATCGGCCTGGCCCTCGTCTCGGGCTCCGCGCTCGCCGAACCCGTCCGCCCCGCACCGCCGGCCAAGCCCGTCGTCATTCCGCTGGAGCCCTATCTGGGCGTGCTCTGGTCGTTCCAGGGCGAGGTCGACGGCAAGCCCCGCCGCTTCCTGCTGGACACCGCCGGCGGCATCACCGTGATCGCCCAGCCCTTCGCCGACGCCATCGGCTGCAAGCCCTGGGGCCGGGTCACGGGCTTCCGGATGCGCGGCGACCGCGTGGACGTCCCGCGCTGCGACGACGTCGGCCTGAAGGCGGCGGGCCTGCCGCTGACGGCGCCGACCGCCGGGGTCATCGACTTCGCCACCCTGCTGCCCAAGGACGCCCCGCCGCTGGACGGCTCGGTGGCCCTGGACGCCTTCGCCGGCCGCGCCGTCACCCTGGACCTGGCCGGCCGCCGGCTGATCGTCGAGACGCCCGCCAGCCTGAAGGTCCGCGCCGCCCAGGGCGTCGAGGTGCCGGTCCGCTTCAGCCGCGAGGCCACCGGCCTGGCCCTGACGCCGTTCGTCGCCGCCCCGACGCCCAAGGGCCGGATCTGGCTGGAGCTGGACTGCGGCAGCACCGGCGCCCTGGTGATTGGCAAGCACGTCGCCGACTTGGTGGGCCTGGACCCGGCGATCCAGAAGGGTCAGTCCGTGGACATGACCCTGGTCGGCGGCCCGAAGATCAGCGGCAAGGTCCTGGTCGAGGACATGATCCTGGACGGCAACATCGGCGTGCCGGCCCTCCAGCAGTGGGTGGTGACCCTGGACCTGGCCAACGAGCGGGCGTGGATCGCGGCGGTGAAGCCGTAGCTCGACCTTCCCTCCCCCTTGTGGGGAGGGTGGCCCTGGCGGAGCCAGGGTCGGGTGGGGCCTGCTGACCCCGCAAGTCATCTCCCGTCCGACACCCTGCACCGATCCCCCACCCGACCCGCTACGCGGGCCACCCTTCCCACAAGGGGGAGGGAAACCTCATTTCTCCCTTCTCCACTCCGAGATCGGGATCGAGCCGTCGGGGCGCGGCGTCGGCACCTGGTAGCTCAGGGTGTCCGTCGTCAGCACGTACTTGCGCCGCTGCTCGGTCCCCTCCCAGTTGGCGAACGACGCGCCTTCGATCCTGAACACCAGCACGTTCGCGGCCTTGTCGACGGCCACGGTCCCGTAGTGGGTGGACGAACCCATCACGGCGCCGGTCAGTTCGGCGGGCGTGGCCGTGGCCTTGTCGCCCGAGGCGATGCGCGGGCGGTCGCCGTCGAAGATCTGCAGGCTGTAGCGCCCCTGGGCGTCGATGATCAGCCGCCCTTTCGGGTGCTGGCCGTAGTCCCGCGCGCGGGTGCCGTCGGGCTTGAGGCGGTCGGCCGCCGCCAGGGTCCAGGTTCCCGTCAGGGCGGGCTCGGCCGCCGTCGCGGCCGTCCCCGTCAAGGCGACGGCCAGGGCCAGGCCCGCGCCGAGGCGGCGTCCAGGGATCGATGTCATGTCACGCTCCGCTCAATAACCTATTTGACAGGTTAGCTTGCCGAACTTCCCCGAAGCAGAATAACCTGTCAATCAGGTTTGGAGCGCGACATGACGAAGGCGGAGATCCGCGACGGCTTCAAGTTCCGGGGCGGCAGCCCGTCGCTGGACCTGGCGGCCACGGTGACCGGCCGGCTGGGCGCGGCGCCGCGCGACCTGCTGGCCGCGCCCGCCGACCTGGACCGCTGGCTGGTCGCGGCCGAGCTGGCCCCGGCCGCGCCCGGCGCCACCGAGGGCAACCTGGTCCAGGCCCGGTCGCTGCGCGAGGCGCTCTACCGCCTGGCCCTGTCGCGCGCCGAGGGGACCGCCCTGCCCGAGGCCGACCGCGACCTGCTGAACGGCTTCGCCGCCCTGCCCGCCGCGCCGCTGCAGCTGGGCGCCGACGGCCGCGCCCACCTGTCCGGCGACGTCCGGGGCCTGCTGGCCGAACTGGCGCGCGAGGGCGTGTCGCTGCTGGGCGGCGACTTCTCGCACCGCATCCGCCAGTGCGAGGGCCCGCCCTGCGCGGTGCTGTTCGTCGACACCTCGCGCAAGGGCGAGCGCCGCTGGTGCTCGATGAGCGCCTGCGGGAACAAGGCCAAGGCGGCGGGGTTCAGGGCGCGGGAGCGATCCGCCTAGTTCCGCTCATCCCGGCGAATGCCGGGACCCAGATCCCAAAGCGGGGAGGCCGATTGGAAGGGCTCTGAGTTCTTGGCGTCAGCCCCACCGCCATTCCATCTGGGTCCCAGCATTCGCCGGGATGAGCGGGTTTTTGGAAGTTACAGCGGCAGCTGCACCGTGCTCTTCACCTCTTCCAGCACCGCATAGGTCCGCGTCTCGCGCACGCCGGGCATCTTGACCAGGATGTCGCCCAGGAAGCCGCGATAGGCCTCCATGTCGCGCACGCGGGCCTTGATCAGGTAGTCGAAGCCGCCGGCCACCATGTGGCATTCCAGGATCTCGGGCGCGCGGCGCACGGCCGCGCCGAACTCCTCGAACACGTCGCCCGTCGTGCGGTCCAGCACCACCTCGACGAAGATCAGCAGGGCGCGATCCACCTTGGCCGGGTCCAGCAAGGCCGCGTAGCCGGTGATGAAGCCGCGCTCGCGCAGCCGCCGCACGCGGTCGAAGGTGGCGGCCGGCGACAGGTTGCAGCGCTTGGCCAGCTCGGCGTTGGTGATGCGGCCGTCGGCCTGCAGAACCTTCAGAAGCCTGCGATCGGTATCATCCAGAGCAGACATGGCCATTCTCCATTTTTGCCGAAGATCGTTCGGAAATTGACATCAACAAACAAAGCACCTTCGACGCAACTCGAACTATACCCTCGATCGTCCTAGCCAACCGGCCACGCCACTCCCCCCTCGGCGCCCGGTCGGGCAGGACCAGCCTCCGCCACTCCCCCCGGCGGAGCGCAGACGCGGCGCCCTCTCCCCCGTAGGCGCCGTGTGAGAGCGGAAGGGACGCGCGACCTCCCCCCGTATCGCGTCCCTTCCCACCTCTCCCCTTCCCCATCCCGTCCAGCACGATCATGCTCCGCCCGTCCGCGCGCGCGGCGGCCTGCCGCATGTCCGCGAACAGCTGGAGCCGACGACGAAAATCGGCGTTTCTACCGAAGATCATACACCTTCCACGCCCAACAAACGAAGCACCTTCGAACAAGCCGGCGATATAGCGACGATATCCTATAACGAGGCGACCATGACCGATTGGGACTCCCTGGACGACGGCAAGTATCGCGACGAGGCGGCGGTGATCGCCGACCTGCTGGCCGCCCAGCCCCTGAGCAGCGAGGACCGCGCCGCGGTCCGCGCCGAGGCCGAGGCCCTGGTGCGCGGCGCCCGCCGCAGCGTCCGCAAGCAGGGCGTGGTCGAGAGCTTCCTGCAGGAGTTCAGCCTGGGCACCCGCGAAGGCCTGGCCCTGATGTGCCTGGCCGAGGCCCTGCTGCGCACCCCCGACGACGACACCCGCGACAAGCTGATCGCCGAGAAGATCGGTTCGGCCGACTGGGCCAGCCACCTGGGCGGCAGCGACAGCCTGTTCGTCAACGCCTCGACCTGGGGCCTGATGCTGACCGGCAAGATCGTCGAGCCCGACGAGGACGCCAAGCGCGACCTGCCCGGCTTCATCAAGAAGATCGCCGGCCGCCTGGGCGAGCCGGTGATCCGCGCCGCCGTCGGCCAGGCCATCCGCATCATGGGCGAGCAGTTCGTGCTGGGCCGCACCATCGAGGCGGCCATCAAGCGCGCCGCCAACGACGGCGACATCTGCAGCTTCGACATGCTGGGCGAAGGCGCCCGCACCGCCGCCGACGCCGCCCGCTATGAAAAGTCCTACGCCGACGCCATCGAGACGGTCGGCAAGCTGTCGCGGGCCAACGGCGCCTGGGCGGGGCCGGAGGCCGGCCACGGCGTGTCGGTCAAGCTGTCGGCCCTGACCCCGCGCTATGAGGCCACGCAGGAAGCCCGCGTCTGGGACGAGCTCTATCCGCGCGTCCTGCGCCTGGCCAAGATCGCCGCCAAGCACGACCTGAACTTCACCATCGACGCCGAAGAGGCCGATCGCCTGGCCCTGTCGCTGAAGCTGCTGGATCGCCTGTGCCGCGAGCCCGAGCTGGGCCAGTGGACGGGCCTGGGCCTGGCCGTCCAGGCCTACCAGAAGCGCTGCCCCGAGGTGATCAAGCGCCTGACGGCCCTGTCCCAGGAAACCGGCCGCCGCCTGATGGTGCGCCTCGTGAAGGGCGCCTACTGGGACAGCGAGATCAAGCGCGCCCAGGTGGCCGGCCGTCCGGACTATCCGGTCTACACCACCAAGCCCGCCACCGACCTGTCGTACCTGGTCTGCGCCAAGGCCCTGATCGAGGCCGCCCCGCACCTCTACGCCCAGTTCGCCACCCACAATGCCCACACCCTGGCGGCCGTGGTGCGGATGTCCAAGAACGCCGGCGTCAAGATCGAGCACCAGCGCCTGCACGGCATGGGCGAGGCGCTCTACAAGGCCGCCGACGACCTCTATGACGGCGTCACTCTGCGGGCCTACGCCCCAGTGGGCGGCCACGAGGACCTGCTGCCCTACCTGGTCCGCCGCCTGCTGGAGAACGGCGCCAACACCAGCTTCGTGCACGCCCTGCTGGACGAGCGGGTGCCGGTGGAAAAGGTGGTGGTCGACCCGATCACCGCGGTGGAAGCCCACCCCGACCGCCACGCCAAGATTCCGACGCCGATCGACGTCTACGGTCCGCGCCGTAGGAACAGCGCCGGCCTGGACCTGTCGACCAAGGCCGACCGCGACCGCCTCTCCGCCCACGTGGCCGAGCTGGACGGCCTGACCCTGCAGGCCGGTCCGCTGATCGGCGGCAAGCTGACGGCCGGCGCCCCGCCGATGCCGGTGCAGAGCCCCGCCGACCACGACCGCGTGGTGGGCGTGGCGTCGGAAGCCCAGCTGCCGCAGATCGACCAGGCCTTCCGCCTGGCCCGCGCCGCCCAGCCCGCTTGGGACCAGGCCGGCGGCCCCGCCCGCGCCGAGGTCCTCCGCGCCATGGGCGACGCCCTGGAGGCCAATATCGAGCGCCTGTGCGCCATCCTCTCGCGCGAAGCCGGCAAGACCGGCCCCGACGCCATCGCCGAGGTGCGCGAGGCCGTCGACTTCTGCCGCTACTACGCCAAGCTGGCGGAAGAGCAGTTCGGCCTAGCCGGCGAGGTGCTGACCGGCCCGGTCGGCGAGACCAACACCCTGCGCCTGGCCGGGCGCGGCGTCTTCGTCTGCATCAGCCCGTGGAACTTCCCGCTGGCCATCTTCACCGGCCAGATCGCCGCCGCCCTGGCGGCCGGCAACGCCGTGCTGGCCAAGCCGGCCGAGCAGACCCCGCTGATCGCCTACGAAGCCGTGAAGCTGTACCACGCCGCGGGCCTGGACCACCGTCTGCTGGCTCTGCTGCCCGGTCGCGGCGAGACCGTCGGCGCGGCCCTGACCGCCCACGAGGGCCTGGACGGCGTGGCCTTCACCGGCGGCACCGACACCGCCTGGCGGATCAACCAGACGCTCGCCCAGCGCCAGGGCCCGATCGTGCCGTTCATCGCCGAGACCGGCGGCCTGAACGGCATGTTCGTCGACACCACCGCCCAGCGCGAGCAGGTGATCGACGACGTAATCCTGTCGGCCTTCGGTTCGGCCGGCCAGCGCTGCTCGGCCCTGCGGCTGCTGTTCCTGCCGGAAGACACCGCCGACCACATCATCGACGGCCTGAAAGGCGCGATGGACGCCCTGGTGATCGGCGACCCGGCCCTGGCCGTCACCGACGTCGGCCCGGTGATCGATCCCGAGGCCAAGACCGCGCTGGTCAAGCACCTGGACCGTCTGCAGCACGAAGCCAAGGTTCTGCACACGATCGGCGCGCCGCAGACCGGCACCTTCTTCGCCCCGGTCCTGGCCGAGATCCCCGCCGCCGACTTCCTGGAGCGCGAGGTGTTCGGCCCGATCCTGCACGTGGTCCGCTACAAGCCCGAGGACCTGGAACAGGTGGCCGGCGCCCTGGCGGCCCGCCGCTACGGCCTGACCCTGGGCGTCCATTCGCGGATCGAGAGCTTCGCGGCCGACGTCCAGCGCCTGGTCCCGGCCGGCAACTGCTACGTCAACCGCTCGATGACCGGCGCCGTGGTCGGCGTCCAGCCGTTCGGCGGCGAGGGCCTGTCGGGCACCGGTCCCAAGGCCGGCGGCCCCCACGCCCTGATGCGCTACGCCGTCGAGCGCGCGCTCAGCATCAACATCACGGCCCAGGGCGGCGACCCGTCGCTGCTGAACCTGTAAGGCCGCTCGGCCCTCTCCCGGCGGGAGGGGGCCGACCCGACCGTCAGACCTTGGCGCCGAGGCTGGCCAGAAGGTCGTCCAGCTGCCTGAACTGCTCGGGCGTGGTGTCCTCCATCCCGATGAAGGACTCGTCGAGCGCTTCCTGCGTGGGATACAGCTCCTGCAGGACCAGCAGCGTCTTGCCGCCCTTGTCCTCGAAGGTCACCGTGGTGACGGCCCCGCCGTCGCCTTCGTCGTTGGTCCAGACCAGGCGCGCCAGCGGCACGACCTCGATGTACTTGCCGAAGAAGGCCATGGAGTTGGCGGCGTCCTTGCCGAACACCACGCGATAGCCGCCGCCGGTGCGGACATCCATCTCGCAGGACAGCATCGGCACCCCGCTCGACTTCGGGGCCCACCACAGCTGGAACAGCTCGGGCTTGGTCCACGCGTCGTAGACCAAACGGACCGGGCCGTCGAAGACCCGCGTCACGACCAGCTCGCGCCCGGACGTCCGTTCGACCGCCGTGCGGCCGTCACCCATTCTTTCGCCCATCGTTCTCTTCCTTCCGTTTCAAGGCCTCGACGACATGGTCCAGCATGTCGAAGCGGGTCTTCCAGATGCGGCGGCGGCTCTCGATCCAGGCCGCCTCCTCCTCGAGCCCGGCCAGACCCAGCCTGCAGGTCCGCACGCGCCCGACCTTCTCGGTGGTCACCAGCCCCGCCTGCTCCAGGACGCCGACGTGCTTCTTCATGCCCGTGAGGGTCATGTGGAACCGGTCGGCGAGCTCGGTGATCGACGCATCCCCCTGTCCCAGCTGCTCCAGGACCCCACGGCGGGTGGCGTCCGACAGCGCGGCGAAGGAGGCGTCGAGGCGATCTGATGAATATTGAACCATTTGGTTCAGTATGTAGCCCAGACATCGGCGTTATGCAACAGGGGTCTAGGCGCCCTGCGCCTGCGACGCATGGAAGACCTCGAGCTGGGCGGCGAAAGCGCGCTTGTAGGCGGGCCGGGCTTCGGCCCGGGCCACGTAGGCGGCGAGGTTGGGATACTCGCCCAGCAGGCCCACGCCGCGCACCCGCAGCAGCACCGAGGCCATCATCAGGTCGGCGGCGCTGAAGTCGCCGTCCAGCCAGTCTGCGTCGCCCAGGCGGTCGGACAGCTCGCCCAGCCGCGCGCGGATGCGGTCGTGGACCATGGCCTGCCGCTCGCCGTGCCAGCTCTTGTCGCGCTCGGCGAACATCACGAACTGCAGCTCGACGATCGACTGCTCCACCGTGCTGAGGGCGGAGAACATCCAGGTGATCGCCCGCGCCCGGGCCTTGGGCTCGTCGGGCAGCAGGCCGGCATGGGTGTCGGCGATGTGGAAGACGATGCCGCCGGACTCGAACAGCACCAGGTCGCCCTCCTCGTAGGTCGGGATCTGGCCGAACGGATGCAGGGCCCGATGGGCCGGCGCCTTCATCTCGGGGAAGGTGACCAGTCGGACGTCGTAGGGCTGGCCCACCTCCTCCAGCGCCCAGCGCACGCGCATGTCGCGGGCCAGGCCCTGGCCCCGGTCGGGCGAGGCCTTGAAGGCGGTGATCGTGGGGCGGGGCGAGGTCATGGCGTTCTCCGGTGGCTCACGGCGATGATCTCCCGCATCGCCTTCGTTGTCCCGAGGACGCGCGGCGAACCCGCGCCCCGACACAGGACAGCATTTTTCCGCGCCCGGCGATGCGGGACGGTCGCGGGTATTCAGAAAACAAATTTATTTAATCCCTTTCCTCGCCCCGCCGCCGTCCGCTAGGCTGGGACAAAACAAGGGGAGGCAAGCATGCTGTCGAGACGCCGTCTGCTGGTCGCGGGGACCGCCGCCGTGGCCGCCGGCTCGGCCGGGGCCGCCTGGAGCGCCGCGCCGCCCTCCACCTTCGTCACCGTCAAGGACGGCCGCCTCAGCCTGGGCGGCAAGCCCTACCGCTTCATCGGCGCGAACCTGTGGTACGGGGCCTGGCTGGGCTCGCCGGGCGTGTCCGGCGACCGCGCGCGGCTGGGCCGCGAGCTGGACCGGCTGAAGGCCCTGGGCGTGACCAACCTGCGCGTCCTGGGCGCCGGCGAGCGCTCGCCGGCCAAGGTGGCCATCGACCCCACCTTCCGCGGCCCGGGCGAGGATTACGACCAGGACCTGCTGAAGGGCCTGGACGTGCTGCTGGCCGAAATGGCCCGGCGCGGCATGAAGGCGGTGATCTACGTCAACAACTTCTGGGACTGGTCGGGCGGCATGCCGGCCTATCTGCGCTGGACCGGCAACGGCCAGTGGTTCCAGCAGGGCGATCCCGCCCACCCCTGGCCCGAATTCGCCGACTACTCCGCCCGCTTCTACGGCGACGCCAAGGCCCAGGACCTGTTCCGCCACTATCTGCGCGCCCTGGTCGGCCGGGTCAGCAACGTGACCGGCAAGCCCTATCGCGACGATCCGACGATCATGGCCTGGCAGCTGGCCAACGAGCCGCGCCCGGGCGGCAGCGACGCCTTCGGCGTCCCCAACCTGCCCACCTACTACCGCTGGATCGCGCAGACCTCGGCCCTGATCAAGACGCTGGATCCCAACCACCTGGTCACGACGGGCAGCGAGGGCGCCATGGGCTGCCTGCAGCGCGAGGCCTGCGTGGTCGAGGCCCACAGGCCGGCCAGCATCGACTACCTGACCCTGCACGTCTGGCCCAACAACTGGGGCTGGATCGACTTCAAGAACCAGCCGGCCACCTATGAGGCCGGCGAGGCCAAGTGCCGCGACTACGTCGCCAGGCACATCGCCATCGCCAAGCAGATGAACAAGCCGCTGGTGATCGAGGAGTTCGGCCTGATCCGCGAGGATCGCGCCTTCACCCCGGGCGGCCCGACCACCCATCGCGACCGCTTCTACCGGATGATGTTCGGCCTGGTCGAAGCCGACATGAAGGCCGACGGGCCGCTGGCGGGGACCAACTTCTGGGCCTGGAACGGCGAGGGCCGCGCCCAGCACGCCGACGCCTGGTTCAAGATGGGCGACCGGTCCTATGTCGGCGATCCCCCGCAGGAGGAGCAGGGCCTGTTCGGGGTGTTCGACGCCGACGCCTCGACCCTGGCCGTCATCCGCGACCACGCCAGGGCGGTGGCGGCGCTCTAGCATCAGGCCCTTCCCCAGCCAGGCTTGGCCATGCTTATGCTGCCGCCGTCGAAACACGGTTCGGGGATCATGGCTCAGCTTGTTCGTCCGGCGCTGGTCGCCCTGTTCGCCGCGATCCCCATGATCGCCCCCCTCGCGGCTCCCGCGACCGCCCAGGCCCAAGACCTGACGCCGATCCTCGGCGACTGGTACGGGACGCTGAACGTCGGGGTGAAGCTGCCGCTGGTGCTGCACGTCCAGGCCGACGGGACGGGCAGCATCGACAGCCCTTCCCAGGGGGCGTCGGGCCTGCCGGCCACCGTCAGCCTCAGCGGCTCGTCCCTGACGGTGGTGCTGACCAGCCCCGCCGCCCGCTTCGAAGGGACCGTCGCGGCCGACGGCGCCAGCCTGGCGGGCGCCTGGCGTCAAGGCGGCGGCTCCGCGCCCCTGACCTTCACCCGCACCGCGCCGGCGGCCGCCGCGCGTCCGCAGACGCCCAAGCCGCCCTTCCCCTATCGCGCCGAAGAGGTCGCCTACGTCAATCCGGCCTCGGGCCTGAAGCTGGCCGGGACCCTGACCCTGCCGCAGGGCGCCGGCCCCTTCCCCGTGGCCCTGATGATCACCGGCTCGGGCAGCCAGGACCGCGACGAGACCATCGAGGGCCACAAGCCGTTCCTGCTGATCGCCGACGCCCTGACCCGTCGGGGCGTGGCCGTGCTGCGGGTCGACGACCGCGGCGTGGGCGGCTCGGAAGCCGGCAAGACGCTGATGGCCGCCACCAGCGCCGACTTCGCCACCGACGTGGAGGCCGGCGTGGCCTTCCTGCGGACCCGCAAGGACATCGATCCCGGCCGCGTCGGCCTGATCGGCCACAGCGAGGGCGGGCTGATCGCCCCGATGGTGGCGGCCAAGGATCCGCGCATCGCCTTCGTGGCGATGATCGGCGGGCCGGGCGTGAACGGCGAGCGGGTGCTGCTGAGCCAGACCCGCGCCCTGATGCTGGCCCACGGCGCGCCGCTGGCCAAGGTCGACGCCGCCTCGACCGAGAACCGCGCCGCCTACGAGATCGTCAAGGCCGAGCCCGACCAGGCCGCCGCGGCCGCCAAGCTGAAGGCGCTGTTCGTGGCTGGCGGGACGCCGGAACCGGCCGCCGAGCGCAAGGCCGCCTTCCTGTCCCTGCCCTGGATGCGCTACTTCCTGGCGGCGGATCCGGTCCCGAACCTGAAGGCGCTGAAATGCCCGGTGCTGGACGTCAACGGCGGCCAGGACCTGAACGTCATTCCAGCCATCAACCTGCCGCCGATGCGCGCCGCCCTGGCCCAGAATCCCGACGCCACGATCCAGGAGCTGCCGGGCCTGAACCACCTGCTGCAGACCGTGCCGCCCGGCCAGGCTCCCGGCTATGGCGCGATCGAGGAGACCATGGCGTCGGCGGCCCTGGCGGTGATCGTCGACTGGGTGGCGACCCACGCGAAGGGCTGACCTATCTCAAATCCGCTCGTCACGGGGTATGCGGAAAATGGGTTTTCGCACCTTGTCACCGGTGTCATTTTCTATCCCGCTAGTGCGCCGCCAAGACGCCGGAGGAAGCCCATGGACGCCCCAAACGACCTCGACCGTCGCCAGCTGCTGATCGCCGGAGGCGCGGCGGCCGCCGCGAGCCTCGCGCCCAGCCTGGGCCAGGCCGCGAGCGCCAAGCCGGGTCCGGTGGTGACCACCACCTACGGCAAGGTGCGCGGCGCGACGGGTGAAGGCGTCCAGGTGTTCAAGGGCCTGCGCTACGGGGCCGACACCGGCGGCGCGGGACGCTTCATGCCGCCCCAGCCGCCCAAGCCCTGGACCGGCGTCGCCGACGCCCTGGCCTATGGCGCGGCCTGCCCTCAGGGCAAGGGCGAGGACGGCGAGAGCCAGAGCGAGGACTGCCTGTTCCTCAATGTCTGGACCCCCGCCAAAGCCGGCAAGAAGGGCGGGCTGGCCGACGGTGTGAAGCGGCCGGTGATGTTCTACATCCACGGCGGCGCCTACAACACCGGCTCGGGCGCCAGCCCCTGGTACGACGGGACCAAGCTGGCCAAGCGCGGCGACGTGGTGGTGGTGACGGTCAACCACCGGCTCAACGCCTTCGGCTACCTGTACCTGGCCCGCCTGTTCGACGATCCGTCGGTGGCCGACAGCGGCAATGTCGGCCAGATGGACCTGGTCCTGGCCCTGCAGTGGGTGCGCGACAACATCGCCGCGTTCGGCGGGGACCCGGGCAATGTCATGCTGTTCGGCCAGTCGGGCGGCGGCGCCAAGATCGCCACCCTGATGGCCATGCCGACGGCCAAGGGCCTGTTCCACCGCGCCGCCACCATGAGCGGCCAGCAGGTCACCGCCGCCGGCCCGTTCAACGCCACCAAGCGCGCCAAGGGCTTCATCGACAAGCTGGGGATCAAGGACCTGGCCGCCCTGCGCGCCCTGCCCGCCGAGACCTTCCTGAACGGCCTGAAGGCCGTCGACCCGATCGCCGGCAGCGGCGGGGTCTATATGGGTCCGGTGCTGGACGAGCGGACCCTGACCCGCCACCCGTTCTTCCCCGACGCCGCCCCCGAGGGCCTGTCGGTGCCGATGATGTGCGGCAACACCCATGACGAGGTCCGCGGCTTCGTCGGCTACGACAAGAGCCTGATGAACCTGACCTGGGAGCAGGTGATCCAGAAGCTGCCCAACCAGTTCAACGCCCGCGTCGACATCGACCCGGCCACGGTGGTGGCGGCCTACCGCAAGATCTATCCGGACTACACGCCCTCGGACGTTTACTTCGCGGCGGCCACCGCCGGCCGCTCCTGGAAGGCGGCGATCATCCAGGACGAGGAACGGGCCAAGGCCGGCGCCCCCGCCTGGGCCTACCAGCTGAACTGGCGCGCGCCCAAGGACGGCGGCTTCTGGGGCGCGCCCCACACGCTGGACATGCAGCTGGTGTTCGGCAATTTCGACGCCCCCGGCGTGATCACCGGCTCGGGCCCCGACGCGGTGGCCATGCACGAAACCCTGGCCGACGCCTTCATCGCCTTCGCCCGCACGGGCAACCCCAACACCTCGTCCCTGCCCAACTGGCAGCCCTACGAGCTGCCGCGCCGCCAGACGATGGTGTTCGACACCGTCTCGCGCCTGGAGGACGACCCGCGCGGGGCCGAGCGCGAGCTGTTCAACAAGGTCCCGTTCACGCAGTTCGGGACTTAGGTCCCTCCCCCTGTGGGGGAGGCGATCGCGCAGCGATCGGTGGGGGGAGTACTAGGATCGAAGGTCCGGGTTGTGGTCGCTTGCCGACCACTCCCCCCTCCGTCGGCTGCGCCGACACCTCCCCCACAGGGGGAGGATCAGGCCGCCACCTCGTCCTCTTCGTCCTCATCCTCGTCGTCGTCCTCGGGCCAGACGCCCAGGGCGGCGTCGCGGAGGGCTTCGGCGCGGTCGGCGATCTCGGCGGTCAGGTCGTCGTCGAGGCCGCGCGCCTCGAGCGCCAGCACCAGATGGCCGACCATGTGGTCGAGGTCGTCGTCCTCCAGCCCTTCTTCCGACAGCCAGGCCAGGGCCGGCGTCAGGCGGGCCTCGTCGTTGTTGTCGAGGTCCAGGGCCGCGGCCATGAAGGCCCGCACGCCGGGCGAGATCACCGGGCCGACCAGATGGGCCAGCAGGTCGTCTTCCTGGGCGCGCTGGAAGAAGTCGTCGAGGGCGGCGTTGGCGATCGCCTCGCCGCCGATGCGTTCATAGGTCATGGGATCCTCGCGGAAGGGTCGCAGGTGAACCGGAACGCGAAGACGCTATCACGCTCCCCGGCGGGGAGCGTGATGCGGGCATGACAGTCTGGAAGTCGTTTTGTGTAAGCTGAGCCTTAGGGGCCGAGCCTACTTCGCCGCGTCCATCAGGCCGGCGAAGCGCTCGAACAGATAGAGGCTGTCGGTCGGGCCGGGCGAGGCTTCGGGGTGGTGCTGGACGCTGAACACCGGCTTGTCGGTCAGGGCGATGCCGGCGTTGGTGCCGTCGAACAGCGAGACGTGGGTCTCGGTGACGGCCTTGGGCAGCGACGCGCTGTCGACGGTGAAGCCGTGGTTCATCGAGACGATCTCGACCTTGCCGGTCGTGAGGTCCTTCACCGGGTGGTTGGCCCCATGGTGCCCCTGCTCCATCTTCACGGTCTTGGCGCCCACCGCCAGGGCCAGCATCTGGTGGCCCAGGCAGATGCCGAACACCGGCTTGCCGCTCTCCACCAGCTTCTTGATCTCGGGCACGGCGTATTGCCCGGTCGCGGCCGGGTCGCCCGGGCCGTTGGACAGCAGCACGCCGTCGGGATTGCGGGCCAGGATGTCCTCGGCCGAGGTGTTGGCCGGCACCACCGTGGCGCGGGCGCCCACATGGGCCAGGGCGCGCAGGATGTTGCGCTTGACGCCGTAGTCCAGGACCACGACCTCGTACTTGGGCTTGTCCAGCTTGGCGTAGCCTTCCGGCCACGACCACAGGCCCTCGTCCCAGGTGAAGGTCTGGGTGGTCGAGGCGTCCTTGGCCAGGTCCAGGCCTTCCAGGCCGGCCCACGCCTTGGCCTTGGCGACCAGGGCGGGGATGTCGAACTGGCCCTCGGGCGAGTGGGCGATCACGCCGTGCGGCATGCCGGTCTCGCGGATCTTGCGGGTCAGGGCGCGGGTGTCGACGCCGGCCAGGCCGATCATGTTGCGGCGCTTCATCCAGCCGTCGAAGTCGCTGTCGGCGCGCCAGTTGGCCTGGTCGGTCGGGGCGTCGCGGAAGATCGCGCCGCGGGCGGCCGTCTCGGCCCCGCCGGCCATCTGCTCGATGTCCTCGACGTTCGTGCCGACATTGCCCACGTGCGGGAAGGTGAAGGCGACGATCTGGGCCATGTAGGAGGGGTCGGTCAGGATCTCCTGGTAGCCGGTCATGGCGGTGTTGAAGCACACCTCGCCGACCGCATCGCCGGTCGCGCCGCAGCCCACGCCTTGCAGGATGGTGCCGTCGGCCAGGGCCAGGATACCGGTGACGCCCTTAAGCAAAACAGGAGGGGGGAGAAGGTCTTGGGACATCTCGGAAAGCGCCTCCTAAACGCGGGGCCAGAATGGCCGGTCATTCTCGCAAAAAGGCGGGCCGGGAGTAACCCCAACCCGCCGCGCAAACGGCGGCGTGTCTAGGGGGGTATGACGGGGGGGTCAACCCCCTGGATCACGGGAGTCGGAGCTTGGCCCCACATTCCCGTGATCGGTGAAAGAGTCCCCTCGCGCGGGAGCGCCCCGAGCCCTTATGCTGGAAGGGCTAAGCGCCACAATAAGCACAAGAACACGGGAGGACGGCCCATGCTCGAGTTGCGTCCCAATTGCGAGTGCTGCGATCGCGACCTGCCGCCCGACAGCCCGGACGCGCGGATCTGCACCTTCGAGAGCACCTTCTGCATCGCGTGCGTGGAAACGCGATTCTCGGGCGTCTGCCCCGACTGCGGCGGCGACTTCTCGGCCCGGCCCATCCGTCCCGCCGGGGCCCTGCACCGGTTCCCCGCCTCGCTGCGCCGCGTCTACAAGGGCCACCGGGTCTACGCCGCCCGCCCGGCGGCGCCGGACACCCGGCAGTCGCCGCCGTCCTGGGTCTAGCCGTCGCTTCGCCCTTTCGGGAGGGGTGCGTTTCCAAAAAGCTTGTCATCCCGGAAGCCTCGCAGAGGCTGTCCGGGACCCAGGGGACTGGGCAATAGCCGTGCAGCCGCCCCTGGGTCCCGGACAAGCGCTGCGCGCTTTCCGGGATGACAACGCTTTGAGACCTTCGCCTAAGCCCTGGCCGTCGCTTCGGCGCCACAGCTGGAACAACTTGTCGCAGGAACGCATCCGTCGGCGACGGCGGCGCGTTAATCTCTTGGAGCTTACAGTCAAGCTCCAAGGAGCAGACCCATGAGCACCCTCGTCGCCCGCATCGCCCCAGTTCCCGCCGCCGGCTGGTTCGGCCTGGTCGAGACGGGCCTGCGCGTGATGCTCGTGGCGGCCGTGCCGGTCAGCGCGGCGATCTTCGTGGCGCAGTGGTTCTAGGCCGAAAAACCTAGCTTGACCCTAGGAACGTCGGGCAGCCGACATCGTTTGCTGATGCATGGGCGGGGGCGCCCTAACTGTGTCTGTAAGCCTGCATGTCGGATTCCTATGACGATCCCGCCCAAGAACCGGCCTCGGCCGTGTCGGCGAACCTGACGGAGCAGATGCTCCACCTGACCAACCGGTTCGAGCAAGAACGCCTCAAGCTGGAAGAGCGCACGTTCCGCGGCGACGGCGAGTTGGCCCAGGACGGCGAGGGCGAAGGCGAGGAAGGCTGACGCGCGCGCCGCGACGGCCGCACGCGACGTCTTGGCCTGGACGCCCGATGCGGCGTATCACCCGGCTTCGACCCGGAGAGCCCCAATGCCCGTCACCACCGTCGGCGTCGACGCCGACGACACCCTTTGGCACAACGAGACGATCTTCCGCCTGACCCACAAGCGGTTCGTCGAACTGCTGGCCCCCTACGGCGACGAGACCCAGATCGACGCCAAGCTGGCCGAGACCGAGAAGCGCAACCTGCGGCTCTACGGCTACGGGGCGAAGGGCTTCACCCTGTCGATGATCGAGACGGCGATGGACCTGACCGACAGCCAGGTCAGCATCGGCGTGATCCGCCAGATCCTGGCCGCCGGCCGCGAGATGCTGACCGAGCCGGTCGAGCCCCTGCCCGGCGTCGAGAAGGCCCTGGCGACGCTGTCCGAGCGCTACCGCCTGGTGCTGATCACCAAGGGCGACCTGCTGCACCAGGAGCAGAAGCTGGCCGCCTCGGGCCTGGGCGACCTGTTCGCCGCGGTCGAGATCGTCTCGGAGAAGGACGCCGACACCTACCGCCGGGTCTTCGCCCGCCACGGCTCGGGGCCGGAGCAGGCGGTGATGGCCGGCAATTCGGTGAAGTCCGACATCATCCCGGCCCTGGACGCCGGCGCCTGGGCGGCCCTGATCCCGTATCCGCTGGTCTGGGCCCACGAGGCGGCGACGGCGCCTAAGGAGCATCAGCGGTATGTCGAGCTGGGGTCGATTTCAGAGCTGCCGGGCTGGGTGGACGGGCTGAAGTAACCTTCTCCCAGAGGGAGAAGGAGGGGCCCGCGACGAAGTCGTGGGAGGATGAGGGGTTACACCCTCGACCGGCGTGCCGGCACGCCGTCAACCGTTCCTAACCCTCACCCTCCCACCGCTACGCGGCGGGCCCCTCCCTCTCCCTCCGGGAGAGGGGCAGGTTGGAAATCCAGTCCCGGGCCGGCCGCTCGAACAGCACCAGCGACAGATAGGCCGCCGGGATGAGCGCCAGCACCCAGAACAGCACCCACAGCCGCAGGGCGTCGCCGGTCAGGCCCCAGGCCGCCACGCCCACCCAGTTGATCCCCATCTTCAGGGCGATCGGGTGCAGCAGGTAGAGGCTGAAGCTCAGCTGGGCCCAGGGGGCCAGCCGGCGGCTGATCCCGCCCTGCGTCCCGGCCGCGTCGGCCGCCACGCCGGCCAGGCCCAGGGCGTAGACGATCAGCAGCAGCAGGGTGCGCTCGATCCGGAAGGTCGAGGCCACGAGGAACACCGCCAGCAGGCCCCACATCCAGAAACGCGCGAAGGGCAGCTTGCCCAGCGGCTCGCGCAGCTGGAAGGCCAGCATGCCCAGCAGGAAGCCCGGCACGGCGCGCAGCACGCCGAAGTTCCAGGTCCACTGGTGGAAGGGCATCTCGCCGTCGGGATTGAGCAGCAGGACCACGAAGCTGGCGACGGCCACGGCGGCCGTCACGATCCGCCCGCGCCCGGTGATCCAGAACAGCAGCGGCAGGGCCAGGTAGAGACCCATCTCGGCGCTGATCGCCCAGCTGACGAAGTTCCAGGTCTGGCTATGGCAGGTATGCCAGGCGTGGACGAACAGCACGTTGGGGACGACGCAGGCGAGGTCGTAGCGCTTGGGATCGACGTCGCCGCCCCAGTGCATCGCGCCGGCCGCCCAGACGCCGATGAACACCAGCATCGTGGCCCAATGCAGCGGCCCCAGCCGCGCCACCCGCTTCTTCAGGAAGGTCCCGTACTTGCTCCAGCTGGTCAGCCGGCCGGTATAGATCGCCGCCATGACATAGCCGGAGATCAGGAAGAACAGGTCCACGATCAGGGAAAAGCCCTTGATCATGTCGTCGGCCACCTGCCAGCGCCCATCCAGGTTGATGTAGCGGTTGAAGTGGAACACCACGATCATCAGCGCCCCGACGATCCGCAGGGCGTCGAGGTGCAGCATGTCCTCGGAGTCGGGCTTGAGGGCGGGCAGTGACTTCATCGTCCAGGGATGCGGCGGGCGGCGGCGATGGTCAAGCTCTGGCCGTCGGGGTTGGCAGAGGTCCCGCGAACCGTCACCATTGGGCGAATGGACGCCCTCCTCGCCGACATCCTTTCCTGGCTGGTCTTTCCAGGCGGTTGCATCGCCTTTGTCGCGCTGCTTGTCGGCCCGACGATCTGGCGGATGTCCAGACCTGCGCCGTCCGACGATCTGGCGGCCATCAACCGGTTCGCGGCGAACCGGGATCAGCGTCTCGTTGAGGTCAGGAAGCTATGGTTCGGTCCCTGGCGCATGCGAGAAGGCCTGCCCAGGGAGGCGGGGCGGCCTTATCGCGTTTGCGTCCTGGACTCCGACGGTTCCCGATACGCCCATACCGTAACCGCCGATCGGCGCGACGGGCTTGGCAATATGGAACTGAAACAGCGCCTGGACGGCGTCTGGATGCCCGTCCTCCAGTAAGCCCTAGCGCAGCGCCGGGCCCTTGCCCTTGTCCAGGCTGGCCATGGCCAGCTTCGGGGCGGCCTTGTCCTCGACGGCGTCGCCGCCGGCGGCCAGCAGGTGGTCGATGCGGGCGCGCTGGGCCTTGAAGCGGGTCAGCTCGCCGCCGGCCAGGATCGTGCCCTGGGGCACCTTGGCGCCGATCGGATTGACGCGCTTGCCGTTCAGCCAGACCTCGTAGTGCAGGTGCGGGCCGGTCGCCAGGCCCGTGGCGCCGACATAGGCCACCACCTGGCCCTGGCGCACATGCACGCCGGGGCGGATGCCGGGGGCGTAGCGCGAGATGTGGCCGTAGCCGGTGTCCCACTGGCCCGAATGCCGGATGCGCAGCCAGTTGCCGTAGCCGCTCCAGCGGCGGGCCTCCAGCACCACGCCGTCGCCGGCCGCCAGGATCGGGGTGCCGGTGCCGGCCCCGAAGTCCACGCCCTGGTGGGCGCGGGTGTAGCCCAGCACCGGGTGCTTGCGCTGGCCGAAGGTGGAGGTGATGCGGGCGCCGTCGACCGGCGTGCGCAGCAGGAAGCCTTTGATGTTCTTGCCCAGCTCGTCGAAGAACTGCGGCTTGCCGTCGGGACCGTCGCGGTCGAAGGCGTAGAACTTCTGGCCCTTCACCTCGGCGTATTCCAGGTCGCCGGCCTCGACCGTGCGGCCGCTCTCGGTGACCTTGCGGCCGAACACCAGGCAGAACTGGTCGCCCTCGTGGATGTCGCGCGAGAAGTCGATCTTGTGCGAGAACAGCTGGGCGGCCTGGCTGACGATGGCCGGCGTGCCGCCGACGTCGGAGACGCTCTCGTAGAACGAGCCCTCCATCTTGCCGCAGGCGACCTTGGTCTCGTCGGTGACCTTCTCCTCCAGCTCGCGCAGCTTCATGGCGCCGTCGAAGGTGCGCGAGACGGTCAGGGTCGAGGACGGGCCGGTGCGCATGCTCAGGCCGATCAGGCGGGCCGAGCCGGCGCGGCCGTTGCGGCGCTCGGCCACGGCGGCCTCGAAGGCCATGCCGGCCTTGATGTTGACGGTGTCGATCGCGCCCTGCAGGGCGGTGACCACCTGGTGGGCGTCGTTGGGGGCGATGCCGGTGCGCAGGACCGCGCCTTCCAGGGTCTCGCCGGGACGCACCTTGACCGGGATCGATTCCGGACGCTCGAAGCCCGGCTGGGCCTCGGCGCTGGCGAAGGCGGCGTGCTGCAGGGCGGCCAGGGCGTTGGCGTCGAGCGGCGCCTGGACCACCTGGACCGGCGCGTCGGTCGCGGTCAGCTTCCAGCCCAGGCCCAGGGCGGCCAGACCGGCGATCGCGGTGAAGACTTTCGGGGCCAGACGCAGGGTCGGCCGCCTCGGATCGAATTCTTGCATCAAGCCCCCGACTGGTAAGCCCCGACTGGTACTGATGCCGCGCACGTTCAAAATGACACGGCCGGGATGCCCCCCAGCAAACCTCGCGCCGGAAAATGGCGGATGACGCCAGGTTCGGGCAAGGACTATTCGGTGCTTCGGGCGATTTGTCACGGACAGGGTTAAAGCCCTGTCTTCACAAAGGAAAACGCCCGCCTCCGGAGAGGCGGGCGCTCAACTTTTCGGGTTTCTTCCGCTGGCGATTACGCCGCGTTGACCTGCTCGTTCGGGTCACGCAGCACATAGCCGCGGCCCCAGACCGTCTCGATGTGGTGCTTGCCCTGGGCCGAGGCCGCCAGCTTCTTGCGCAGCTTGCAGATGAAGACGTCGATGATCTTCAGCTCAGGCTCGTCCATGCCGCCGTACAGGTGGTTGAGGAACATCTCCTTGGTCAGGGTCGTGCCCTTGCGCAGGGAGAGCAGCTCCAGCATCTGGTATTCCTTGCCGGTCAGGTGAACGCGGTTGCCGTTCACTTCCACCGTCTTGGCGTCCAGGTTGACGATGATGTCGCCCGTCTTGATGACCGACTGGGCGTGACCCTTCGAACGACGGACCACCGCGTGGATGCGGGCGATCATCTCGTCCTTGTGGAAGGGCTTGGTCATGTAGTCGTCGGCGCCGCCCGAGAAGGTCTTCACCTTCGTGTCGATCTCGGCGCTGCCCGACAGGATCATGATCGGCGTGTTCACCTTCGCCACCCGCAGGGTGCGCAGAACATCCAGGCCGCTCATGTCGGGCAGATTCAGGTCCAGCAGGATGAGGTCGTAGTCATAGATCTTGCCCAGATCCACGCCCTCTTCGCCAAGATCCGTCGTGTAGACGTTGAAGCCTTCAGACTTCAGCATCAGCTCGATGGTCTGCGCGGTGGCGCTGTCATCCTCGATCAACAGTACGCGCATGCAGCCCTCCCCGCCCTTCGGCGGCAATATTCGACAGCTAGGCGGAATCCGCCGGTGAAACCCGTCCTGCACTCTGCCGGACAGTTAATTTAAGACAGGTTAATTGGTGAACGATCTCGTTGGAGAAATGGTTAATCTGATTTGCGAATCGGGCGCAAGCGGTCAACGACTCGGTTGGCACATTGGTCGCAGGGGCCTGTGGACAGTCCGTCAAGACGATTCCTTTTGGCCAGAACTGCTTGATTTCCCGGACTTGTAAAGGGCCAGATTGCTCCGCTTTCACCCCTCCAGGATGGCTTCGCCGTTCACCTATGAGGCGAGATTGCGGCGTTCTGTCGCGAGAAATTTACAGGCTTCACAGGAGGCTTCGGAGCGTCGCCGCGAGCTGGCCATCGGCGGTCCGCGACGTCCGGTCGCGGCGGGTTTCACCCTATTTTTCGCCGACGGGTTCCGGGGCCAGCCAACCGGCCTCCCGGAGCCTGGCCACCGAGGCGCGAGAGACCGGCGCCGTGAGGCCGCCTTTCAGGGTCAGGCGCAGATTGCGGCCGTCCGCGACCACCCCGGTGACGGCCGCCCGGGCCACCCACCACGAGCGGTGAACCCGCATCCCCTCCTCGGCCATGCCAGCGATCACGCGCTCGAACGGGCCGGTCACCAGACGCGAGCCGCCGGGCGTGCAGATCCGCACATAATGGTCCTCCATGCGCAGGCACAGCACCGGGCCGACGACGGGCGCGGGGGCCTCCTCGACGGCGACCGGCCCCGGCGCGGGCCCGACCTCTGAGCCCAGCAGGCGCGGGCGCAGCAAGATGTAGCCGCCCACCAGCGGGATCGAGATCGCCAGGCACTGGCCGAACCAGACCATCGGGGTGAAGTCGGACAGCTGGGGCCACAGCCACACCGCGATGCGCGAGACGATCAGGGTCTGGACCGCCGCCCCGACGAGGGCGGCCACGGCCGCCATGAACCAGGCGGGCAGGCCGAAGCGCCAGCCGATCGCCAGGGCCAGCCGCACGCCCACCCCGAACACCGCCACCCCGATCCACATGGCGGTGATCCAATAGGCCAGCCGCACGATCAGCGGCCCGTTGAAGAAGCTGCCGTAGGGCCCGACCACGCCCAGGAAGGCGCCCACCGCCGTCGCCACGGCGATGTCGACAGCCCAGTCTCGGGGAGCGCCGAAGAGCGCGGCCTTGGAGGTCATGCCGCTTCTATACCGACCGATCGCCGGTTCGCGAACCCATTCGCCCGTTCACGCATCGGGCATGGCGAAGGTTCGCGGGCCGCCGCATCCGAGGGGTCTTCCTTCCACTTCGGAGCTCCCGATGCCCCGCCTGCTTCCACGCCTCACCGTCCTGTTCCTCGCCCTCGCCTGCCTGGCCTCGCCCGCCGTCGCCGCCGCGGACGTCGGTTTCAAGACGGTCTCCGTGCCCGACTCCAAGGGAGCGCCCATCGAAGTCGGGGTCTGGTACCCCACCGACACCCCGGCCAAGGCCCCGCCGCCCAATCTCGGCGACCAGCCCCTGGCGCTCGGCGCGCCGCTGGCCGGCGACCACCTGCCGCTGGTCGTCATGTCGCACGGCAACGGCGGCTGGTTCGGCGGCCACTGGGACACCGCCGTCGCCCTGGCCAAGGCCGGCTTCGTCGTCGCCGCCCTGACCCACACCGGCGACAACTACAAGGACCAGAGCCACGCCACCGACCTGGTCGACCGCCCGCGCCAGTTGCACGTGCTGATCGACTACATGCTGGCCGACTGGAGCGACCACGCCCGGCTGGACCCGGACCGGGTCGGCGCCTTCGGCTTCTCGTCGGGCGGCTTCACGGTGCTGGCGGCGGCCGGCGGCGAACTGGACTTCGGCCGCATCCCGAGCCACTGCCGGGACCATCCCACGCACTATGACTGCCAGCTGCTGGCCAAGGTCCCGATGAACACCGCCCAGGCCGCCGCGCCCTGGGTGCACGACAGCCGCATCCGCGCCGTGGTCTCGGCCGCCCCGGCCCTGGGCTACGCCTTCCGGGAGCAGACCCTGGCGGGCCTCAAGGCCCCGGTCCAGCTGTGGCGCGCGTCCGACGACGAGATCCTGCCCGACCCGTTCCACGCCACGGCCGTGCTGAAGGCCCTGCCCGCCGCCTCGACCGAGTTCCACCTCGTGCCCGGGGCCCGGCACTTCGACTTCCTGGCGCCCTGCGACGCCTGGACCCGCAAGAACGTCCCGGCCATCTGCAACAGCGCCCCGGACTTCGACCGCACGGCCTTCCACAGGGATTTCGACGCCAAGGTGGTGGGGTTCTTCAAGGCCGAGCTGGGGACCAAGCCCTAACCCTCACAACCCGCTCATCCCGGCGCATGCCGGGACCCAGATGGAATGGCTTGGAGGCTGACGCCATGAACTCAGCGCTCTTCCAATCCGCCACACCGCCATGGGATCCGGGTCCCGGCGTTCGCCGGGATGAGCGGGTCAGAATATGGGTCGGTCATAACGACGCAGGCCCCAGCCTAACCACAATCCTCAAGAGCCGATTAACCATAAGCCTCTACTTCACTCCCCATTAACGCGAGAGGCCCAAAGCTTGGCTTCGAGCCGTCGGGAGTTGTGCTTGCGTAGCCTGATCGCCGCCGTCGAACGTATCGATCCGCTGACCGTCTTCGGTCGCGTCGCCGCCGTGAACGGCCTCCTGATCGAGGCGCGCGGCGGGCTGACCCGTCTCGCCGTCGGCGCGCGGGTCGAGATCGAGCGCCTGAACCTGCCGACCCTGCCGGCCGAGGTCGTCGGCTTCCGCGAAACCCGCGCCCTGCTGATGCCGTTCGGCCCCGTCGAGGGCGTGGCCCCCGGCGCGGTGATCAAGATCATGCCCGAGGGCGCCGTGGTCCGTCCGACCAAGGCCTGGCTGGGCCGCATCATCAACGCCTTCGGCGAGCCGATCGACGGCCTGGGGCCGCTGCCCCAGGGCGACGTCCCCTACCCCTTGAAGACCCCGCCGCCGCCGGCCCACGCCCGCGGCCGCGTCGGCGAGCGCCTGGACCTGGGCGTGCGGTCGATGAACGTCTTCACCACCACCTGCCGCGGCCAGCGCCTGGGCATCTTCGCCGGCTCGGGCGTGGGCAAGTCGGTGCTGCTGTCGATGCTGGCCAAAGAAGCCACCTGCGACGCCGTCGTGGTGGGCCTGATCGGCGAGCGGGGCCGCGAGGTCCGCGAGTTCATCGAGGAGACCCTGGGCGAGGAAGGCCTCAAGCGCGCCATCGTCGTGGTCGCCACCTCGGACGAACCGGCCCTGACCCGCCGTCAGGCCGCCTACATGACCCTGGCCATCGCCGAGTTCCTGCGCGACCAGGACCAGGAAGTGCTCTGCCTGATGGACTCGGTCACCCGCTTCGCCATGGCCCAGCGCGAGATCGGCCTGGCCGCCGGCGAACCGCCGACCACCAAGGGCTACACCCCCACCGTCTTCACCGAGCTGCCCAAGCTGCTGGAGCGGGCCGGTCCCGGTCCGATCCGCGCCGACGGCACCACGGCCGCCCCGATCACCGCCCTGTTCACGGTGCTGGTCGACGGCGACGACCACAACGAGCCGATCGCCGACGCCGCCCGAGGCATCCTGGACGGCCACATCGTCATGGAGCGATCGATCGCCGAGCGCGGCCGATTCCCGGCCATCAACGTGCTGAAGTCGATCTCGCGGACCATGCCGGGCTGCCAGACGCTGGAGGAGCGCGAGGTGGTCAAAATGGCCCGCCAGAGCCTGGCGGCCTATTCGAACATGGAAGAACTGATCCGCATCGGCGCCTACCGCGCCGGGGCCGATCCGATCATCGACCGCGCCATCCGCCTGAACCCCGCCGTCGAGGCCTTCCTCAGCCAGAGCCCCGACGAGGCCACCAGCCTCGACGACAGCTTCGGCCACCTCGCCCACATCCTGCAGAGTGAAGCCGCGTAATGACCAAGTGGGCCGACTCCCTGATCCGCATCTCGAACCACGAGGTCGAGACCCTGCAGAAGCGGCTGGCCGACATCGTCGAGCGCCGCCAGGCGGCCGAGATGAAGGTGGCCACCATCGACGCGGAGTCCGAGCTGGAGGCCATGCAGGCCCAGGGCGACGTCGAGGCCGGCTGGTACATGATCGGCTTCCGCCAGGGCTCCAAGATCCGCCGCGACCAGACCCTGCTCGAAATCGACCAGATCCTGATCGAGGAGGCCGGCGCCCGCGACGCCCTGGCCCACGCCTTCGAGAACCTCAAGAAGTACGAGCACGTCGCCGAGGCCGCCAAAGTCGCCAAAGCCAAGCTGGTCGGCAAGCTGGAGACCGCGGCCCTGGACGAGCTGGGCCTGCGCCGGGCGGCGGTCGGTGGCCGCTAGCGGGCTCTACTCCCGCCGCGCCGTCGTCGGCTCGGCCCTGGCCCTGTCCGCCTGCGGCGCCAAGGACGCGCAAGGTCAGTCCCCTGGGGGCCAGTCCGTCCCCGCCGACCTGCCGCCGCTGAAGACCGTCGCCCCGTTCCGGATCGGAACCTGCGTCCAGGCCCTGCACCTGGACGACCCGGCCCTGGCGGCCCTGATCGCCCGCCAGGCCAGCCAGCTGACCGCCGAGTGGCAGATGAAGATGGAGTACATCGTCCAGCCGGACGGCTCCTTCCGCTTCGACGCCCCCGACCGCATCGCCGCCTTCGCCCGCGCCCACGGCATGGGCCTGCTGGGCCACACCCTGATCTGGTACGCCCAGGCGCCCGAGGCCTTCCAGCGGCTGGACGAGAACCGCATCGGCTTCGCCGACGCCTATCGCAACTACATCCTGGCCGTGGTCGAGCGCTATCGCGGCCTGGCGGTCGGCTGGGACGTGGTCAACGAGGCGGTGGCCGAGGACGGGAACGGCTGGCGGGGCAGCCTGTGGTCTGAGCGCCTGGGCGACTTCGAGCACATCGCCCTGGCCTATCGCACCGCGCGGGAGGCCGATCCCCAGGCGACCCTGCTGCTGAACGACTACAATCTGGAATACAACGACACCAAGCGCGCCACCTTCCTGAAGCTGGCCGAGCGGCTGCTGGCCTCGGGAGCGCCGCTGACGGGCCTGGGGACCCAGATGCACGTGGCGGCCGACATCGCGCCCGGCAAGATCACCCGCATGATCCGCGAGCTGGCGAGCCTAGGCCTACCGATCCACGTGTCGGAACTGGACGTCTCGCTGACCCGGTCGGAGAATAAGCTGCTGTCGCGCGGCGAGCTGCTGCGGCGCCAGACCGCCGTCTACGCCGAGACCGCCGAGGCCTTCATGGCCCTGCCGCAGCGCCAGCGCTTCGCCTTCACCCTGTGGGGCCTGCGCGACCGCGACTCGTGGCTGACGGCCGAGAACGCCGGCGACGCGCCGGCCGTGTTCGACAACGCCGGGCGGCCGAAGGCGGGCGCGGCGGCGCTGGTCGCGGCGTTCCGCGCCTAACCCGCGGCGCGGTCGTCGTCGTTGTCGACGCTCAGGGTCTTGGCCAGGGCCAGGATCTGCAGGCGCTGGGCCATCGGCAGCTGCGGCACCAGCGAGGCCAGCTCCACGCCCTCCTCGGTGGCCATGAAGCGGCGCACCGCCATGGCGCGGCGGTCGCCGTCATCGGTCTCCAGCGGCGGCATGCCTTCGAAGAACCAGGCGACCGAGGTCTGCAGGGTCACGGCCATGCCGTAGAGCTTGGAGGCGCTGACGCGGTTGGTCCCGCGCTCGTACTTCTGCAGCTGCTGGAAGGTGATGCCCACGCTGTCGGCCAGCTGGGTCTGGCTCAGGCCCAGGGCCTTGCGGCGCATGCGGATGCGGCCGCCCACGTGGACGTCGACGAGGTGGGGTTCTTGATCAGCGGCCAACATGCGTCTCCAGCAGGAGACGAAATACGCCTCCTCGACGCTTAGACGCCGGGGAAGACCCCTGCCCTCAAGCTTGAGGGTGAATTTTCGTATACCGCGTTATTCGGTCGCAGGCTTGGGAGCCGGCGCCGAGCTCGGGGGGCGGGTGACGGAGGCCACGGCGTGGTCGGCGTCACTGGCCTGGCGCAGGGCGCGCAGGTCCTCGCTGATGCGGAAGATGGCGACGTAGAACTCGCAGAACGCGCGCCACAGCAGCACCATGGCGGCGGCCACCAGCAGGCCCGCGACCAGCACGGGGAAGGCCAGCAGCAGCGATTGCAGGCCGGGCTCCTTCAGGGCCAGGCCGACGGCCGCGCCCACCACCGAGAACGCGAACAGGGCCACGACCCCGAGGCCGGCCCAGTAGATCAGGTGGATCACCGGCCCGGTGACGAGACGGTCGAAGGTCAGCAGGTCCCAGAACAGACCGCTCGAACCACTCGTCCTGGAATTTCTGGCCGGAGCCATCCGACACCCCTCATGTCAGCGGGAGCTCCGCCGGGTACTGACCCCATCGCTAGCAGCGCGAAGCCCGCTCGGCAATGCCGAGCGGGCTCGCTGATCGTCAGCCGACGATCGTTGGGGACGACGCTAGCCTATTGAGGCTTGGCGCCGGCCAGGGTGGCGTCGATCTGCGCCTTGGTGGCCGTGGTCTGCAGGCCGCCGGTGGCGGCCGCGCTGAAGCTGGCCTTGGGCAGGGCGAACTTCTTCTCACCGCTGGTCACGACCACGTTGGTGGCGCCGTCCGCGCCCGTGGTGGTGCCAGCGATCGTGCCGACGACGGCGCCCGAGGGGTCCTTGACCTCGGAGCCGACCTTCAGGTCCAGGGCTACGTTGGCCGAGGACGGCGTGCCCGCCGCGTCGGCGTCGGCGGCGGTGCTGGTGGTGCTGGTCGTGCTGCTGGTGGTCGATTGGGTCGGCGCGCCCGGCAGGGCCGCGGCGGGCGCGGCCTGACCGGCCGGAGCCGTGGTCGCCGCGGGGGCGGCCGGCGCGGTCGACTGGGCCGGAGCCGTGGTCGTGGTGGTGGTCGAGGTGGTCGCGGCGGGCGGCGTCTGAGCCGGGGCCGTCGATTGGGCGAAAGCGGCGCCGGCCAGCGAAACAGTCGCGGCGGCGGCGAACATGGCGATCTTGGTTTTCATCAGTAGCGCTCCGTCGTGAAGGCCCCCGCCTTGGCAAAACGAACGCGACCTATCGGCAACGGTTCCGAAATAGTCAGTAACAACCCGTGACCATTTCTGGGCGTTTCCAGGCGATTTCTGGGCGAAAGGCCTGAGGGCGGCTCGCGACACGGGCGGCCGGTGACATGCACTTGTGCGTGCCCCCAAGTCTGGCGCAGCGCTTCCTGTTGGGGACACGCGCAAGCGCATGTCCCCGGCCTTGCCTAGACCATCCCCACGGTGCGCAGGCGGGCGCGGGGGTGGATCTCGTTCTGGCTCATCACCACGGTCTGGCCGCGGAAGCGCTCGATGATCGAGCGGACATAGGGCCGCACGCCGGGGCTGGTCAGCAGCACCGCGCTGTCGCCGGCCATGGCGGCGCGGTCGAAGGCGTCGCGCACGCCGCGGATGAAGTCCTGCAGGCGCGAGGGGGCCAGGGCCAGTTGCTTGTCCTCGCCCGGACCGACCAGGGCCTCGGCGAAAGCCTGCTCCCATTCGGCCGACAGGGTGATGATCGGCAGGGCGCCGTCCTCGCCGCGGTTGGCCCAGCACAGCTGACGGCCGATGCGGGCGCGGACCTGCTCGGTCAGCTGCACCACCGAGCCGGTGTGCGGCGCGGCCTCGCCGATGCCCTCCAGGATCTGCGGCAGGTCGCGGATCGACACGCGCTCCTTCAGCAGGGCCTGCAGGACGCGCTGGATGGTCGTGGCGCTGACCACCGAGGGGATCAGGTCGTCGACCAGCTTCTTCTGCCCCTCGGGCAGCTCCTTCAGCAGCTTCTGCACCTCGGCGTAGGAGAGCAGGTCGGCCATGTTCTCCTTGAGGATCTCGGTCAGGTGCGTGGTCAGCACGGTGGCCGGATCGACGATGGTGTAGCCGCGGAAGGTGGCCTCCTCGCGCATGGCCTCCTCGACCCAGGTGGCGGGCAGGCCGAAGGCCGGCTCGCGCACGTGCTCGCCGGGCAGCTCCACCTGGCCGCCGCGCGGGTCCATGGCCATCAGGCAGCCCAGGCGCACCTCGCCGGTCCCGGCCTCCATCTCCTTGATCCGGATGGCGTAGCCCTGGTTGGCCAGGCGCATGTTGTCCAGGATGCGGACCGGCGGCATGACGAAGCCGAACTCGGTGGCCAGGGTCTTGCGCAGGGCGCGGATCTGGTCGGTCAGCTTGCGGCCGTCCAGGTCGTTGATCAGGGTCAGCAGGCCGTAGCCCAGCTCGATCTTGACGTCGTCGATGGCCAGGGAGGCGCTGATCGGCTCCTCCTCGGGCTCGGCCGCCGCGGCGGCGGCTTCCAGCTCGGCCGGGCTCAGGGGCTCGGGCTCCTTGGCCTTGGTCGCGCGGCGATAGGCCAGGAAGCCGGCCCCGGCGGCCAGGGCCGCGAACGGGATGATCGGCATGCCCGGGATCAGCGCGATCACCCCGGCCGAGGCCGAGACCATGCCCAGGGCGACCGGGTTCATGGCCAGCTGGGTGGTCAGGGCCTTGTTGGCGCTGCCCTCGACGCCGGCCTTGGACACGACCATGCCGGCGGCGATCGAGATGATCAGGGCCGGGATCTGGCTGACCAGGCCGTCGCCGATGGTCATGATGGTGTAGGAGGCCGAGGCCTCGCCGATCGGCATCTTGTGCTGGACGACGCCGATCAGGATGCCGCCGACGATGTTGATGCCGGTGATGATCAGGCCGGCGACCGCGTCGCCCTTCACGAACTTGCTGGCGCCGTCCATGGCCCCGAAGAAGGTCGATTCCGCCTCCAGGTCCTTGCGGCGCTGTTTGGCGGTGTCCTGGTCGATCAGGCCGGTCGACAGGTCGGCGTCGATGGCCATCTGCTTGCCGGGCATGGCGTCCAGGGTGAAGCGGGCCGCGACTTCCGCGATCCGGCCCGAACCCTTGGTGACGACCATGAAGTTCACCACCACCAGGATGATGAAGACGATCACCCCGATGACGAAGTTGCCCTGCATCATCAGGTTGCCGAAGGCGGCGATGACCGCGCCGGCCCCGTGCGAGCCTTCCTGGCCATGGCCGAGGATCAGGCGCGTGGAGGCCACGTTCAGGCCCAGGCGATAGAGGGTCGCGACCAGCAGGACGGTCGGGAACGAGGTGAATTCCAGCGGCTTCTTGATCAGCACCGCCGTCATCAGGATCAGGACCGAGCCCGTCACCGAAATGGCCAGCAGCAGGTCCAGCAGCATCGGCGGGACCGGGATGATCAGCAGGACGATGATGCCCACGACGCCCAGGGCCAGTCCCATTTCGCCGCGCAGGATCCCTTCCCACAGCGCCTTGGGGCTGGGGATGGAGGTTGCGGCCTTGGGGACGGCGGCGTCAGCCATTCAAATCCTAGATCCCGTAGTGGAGCTTGAATCCGCGATGAAGCGATTTGCGCGAACCCGCCAGGGTCTTAATCGAAATTAGCCATGTCGGGCGCCGGACCGATGGTCGCGGCCCCCGAACGGAGTTCATCCAGATCAGGCCGCGGCCACCCCGCCCAAGACTTTCCATTAGGCGGCGGCGACGCCGCCTTGCGGCGGCGGCACCGGGACGCCGGCGTCGGAATATTCCTTCAGCTTGTTGCGCAGGGTGCGGATCGAGATGCCCAGGATGTTGGCCGCGTGGGTGCGGTTGCCCAGGCAGTGCTCCAGGGTGTCGATGATCAGCTGCTGCTCGACCTCGGCGACGGTCGAGCCGACGAAGGTGCGCGACACGGCGTCGGCGGCCATCTGGGCGCCGCGGGCCACCGCCACGTCCGGCGCCGGGGCCAGGGGCTGGCCGTCGGGCAGGCGGATGGCGAATTCCTCGATCTCGGCGCCCGGCGACAGCAGCACCGCGCGGTGCATGGCGTTTTCCAGCTCGCGGACGTTGCCCGGCCAGCGGTGGGCGATCAGCCGGCGCTTGGCCTCGGCCGAGATCGGCTTTTCCGGCATGCCGTTGGCGGCCGAGTACTTCTTCACGAAGTGCTCGCACAGGGTGATGACGTCGCCCGGGCGCTCGCGCAGCGGCGGCAGACGCAGGTTCACGACGTTCAGGCGGTAGAGCAGGTCCTCGCGGAACGTGCCGTCCTTCACGGCCTGGGCCAGGTCGCGGTTGGAGGTGGCCAGGATGCGGATGTCGACCTTGACCGGCTTCTGGCCGCCGACGCGGTCGATCTCGCGCTCCTGGATGGCGCGCAGCAGCTTGGCCTGCAGGCGGGCGTCCATCTCGCTGATTTCGTCCAGCAGCAGGGTGCCGCCGTTGGCTTCCTCGAACTTGCCGACCCGGCGGGCCACGGCGCCGGTGAAGGCGCCCTTCTCGTGGCCGAACAGCTCGCTTTCCAGCAGGTTCTCGGGGATGGCGGCGCAGTTGACCGAAATGAAGGGGGCCTTCGACCGACGCGACTTGGCGTGGACGTAGCGGGCCATCACTTCCTTACCCGAACCGCTTTCGCCGGTGATCAGGATCGAGGCTTCCGACGGGGCCACCTGGTCGGCCAGGCGGATGACGTTCTCCATCGCCGGATCGCGGACGATCATCGGGCGGTTGTCGTCGGTGACGGCGGCCAGGACGGCGGCGATCAGCTCGGCGTCCGGCGGCAGCGGGATGAACTCCTTGGCCCCGGCCTTGATCGCCGCGGCGGCCCGCATCGGGTCGGCGTCGACGCCGCAGGCCACCACCGGCACCCGGATCCGCTCGGACTCGTTGGTGGCGATCAGGCCCGCGATGTCGAGCGTGTACTCGACCATCATCAGGTCCGCGCCCTGCCCGGCCCGCAGCGCGTGGGTCGCCGCTTCCGTGGTCTCGACGTGCGAGACCTTGGCCCCGGTGTTCATCGCCATCTTCACGGCGACCGAGAGCTGTCCGTTCAGTTTTCCGACGACCAGGAGGCGCATCGTTCTATCTCCGTTGGGGCTATGCCGCCCCGGCAGTTCAACTGGTTAAGCGGTACTCGACGTCGCCGACGGTCAGCCGGCGGCGTCGCCGTCCTTGATGATTTCCGTCATGGTCACGCCCAGCCGTTCGTCGACGACGACGACCTCGCCGCGCGCCACCAGGCGGTTGTTCACATAGATGTCGATCGCCTCGCCGACCTTGCGGTCCAGCTCGAGGATCGAGCCGGCCGACAGCTGCAGCAGCTGGGCCACCGACATGTGGGCCCGGCCCAGCACGGCCGAGATGTTGACCGGCACGTCGAAGACCGGCGCCAGGTCGGACGCGATCTTGTCGCTGAGTTCGACCGGCATCTCGGAGGCCAGCATCGTGCCGCCGAATTCGTCGAGGGTGAGGTTGTCTTCGGACATGGCGGTCAGCTTTCGCTAGGCAGAAGGGGTTCGGCGTGGAGCCCTTCGGCCGCGATCGCGGCTTCCAGGGCCTGGGTGACGCGGGCGGCCGCGTCGGTCGGGTCGAAGGCCGCGCGGCCGTCGCCCCAGTCGAGGACGAAGGCGGCGGCCGGCAGGTGGGCGTCGGCGCGGGCCAGGATCTGGCCGGGGAAGCCGATGGCGTTGGCGGTCTGCTCCAGGGCGGCCTGGGTGCGCTCGACCAGGTGCGGGGCGACCCGCACGGTCAGCTTCGGGCTGGCCTCGACCTCGCGGGCCAGGGCCGTCAGGGCCGCCTGGGCGGGTTGGGCCGGGAACTGGTCCAGCGCCGCGTCGGCGATGGCCCGGCCGCAGGCCAGGGCCAGCATCGCCGAGCCCTCGCGGTGCTCGTGGGCCACGGCCGTCAGGGTCGAGAAGGCGCCGTGGATCGCCTGGCCGATCGCGTTCAGGGCCATGGCGGCCTCGCGCTCGGACTGGGCGACGGCCGACTGCTCGCCGGCGGCGTAGGCCTCGGCCTTGGCGGCCTCCAGCTCCTCCAGCGTGAAGTTCTTCTTCACCCGCGCCGGCGCGGTCATGCCGCCGTGGTCGTCGAACACGGTGTCGAAGGTGAAGCGGCGGGGGGTCATGTCGGTCATTCAGCCATCCCCCTAGTAGATCAGTTCGTCTTCGGCGCCGGCGCCGGCCAGCATGATCTCGCCCTTGGCGGCCAGGTCCTTGGCGACCTGCACCATGGCGACCTGGGCCTGGTCGACGTCCTTCAGGCGGACCGGGCCCATGCTTTCCATGTCCTCGCGCATGATCTTCGAAGCGCGTTCCGACATGTTCGAGAAGAACATCTCGCGCAGCTTGTCCGAGGCGCCCTTCAGGGCCAGGGCCAGCTGCTCCTTGCCGGTGGCGCGCAGCAGGGTCTGGACGCCGCCCGGATCCAGCTTCGACAGGTCCTCGAACACGAACATCAGGGCGCGGATGCGCTCGGCCGCCTCGCGGTTGCGCTCTTCCAGGGCGGCGATGAAGCGGGCCTCGGTCTGGCGGTCGAAGTTGTTGAAGATCTCGGCCATCATCTCGTGGCTGTCGCGCTTGGACGTGCGCGCCAGGTTCGACATGAATTCGGTGCGCAGGGTCTGCTCGATCTTGTCGAGGATCTCGCGCTGGACCGGCTCCATCCGCAGCATGCGGGTGACGCATTCCAGGGCGAAGTCCTCCGGCAGCGAGGCCAGCACGCGCGCGGCGTGGTCGCTCTTCACCTTCGACAGCACCACCGCGACGGTCTGCGGGTATTCGTTCTTCAGGTAGTTGGCGAGCACCGCCTCGTTCACGTTGCCCAGCTTGTCCCACATGGTCCGACCCGCGGGACCGCGGATCTCTTCCATGAGCTGGTCGACCTTCTCCTGCGGCATGAACGACGCCAGCAGGCGCTGGGTCTGCTCGTAGGAGCCCATGATCGCGCCGGTCGAGCTCATGCCCGAGACGAACTCGACCAGCAGCTCTTCCACGACCGAGGCCGAGACCGTGCCCAGGCCGGCCATGGCCTGGGAGACTTCCTTGATCTCTTCGTCGTCCAGGGCTTCCCAGATCGCGGTGTGCTCTTCGCCCAGGGCGAGCAGCACGATCGCGGCCTTTTCCGGCCCGGCGAGTTTCTTCACGTCGTTGACGGAGGTCTTCATCGCTTACTCCGACTCGTGCAGCCAGGAGCGGAGGATCGCGACGGATTCCTCGGGGTGCTTTTCGACGAACTCGGAGACCCGCTTGATCGACGAGGCCTTCACCTGGCCCTCGATCTTGGCGATGTCGATGCGCTGGTCCATGTCGCTGACCGGGCCGGCGATGGCGATGGCCTCGCCCGACTGGTCGATGACGACTTCCTGCGTGGTGCCGTCCGACAGGGTGACCATGCGGGTCACCTGCGGCGTGGCCAGGGCCATGCCCAGCGGGGTCGGCGGCGGGCTCATCAGGCTCTTCAGGAACGGGCGGACCGCGAACAGCAGGATCAGCAGGGCGACGACCGCCAGCACGCCCAGCTCGGCGATGCGCATCAGGTCGTTCTTGTCCATGCCGTCCAGCAGGCCGGCCTTGCCCAGGCCCTGGTCCTCGGGCTGCGGGAAGCGGACGTTGACCACCGAGACCTGGTCGCCGCGCGAGGCGTCGAAGCCGACCGCGGTCTTCACCAGCTGCTCCAGCTGGGCCATCTCGGCGGCGGTGCGCGGGGTGTAGGCGCCCGGCTTGCCGTCCTTGCCCGGAGGGGCGACGATCCCGTCGACGGCCACGGCCACGGCGACCTTGCGGACCTTGCCCGGCTCCTGGACGGTGGTCGTGGTGCTTTCCGAGATCTCGTAGTTGGTGACGCTCTCGTTGCTGTTGGACTTGGAGCCCAGCGGCTGGAAGCCGTTCGGGGTCTGGCCCGGGATGTTCTGGGTCGAGGTGACGCCGCCGGTGTCGTCGTTCTTGGTCTCGCTGGCGTCGTTGGCGTTGGTGCTTTCCGAGCGGATGACCTGGCCGTCCGGATCGAACTTGCGCTCCTGGGTGGTGACGCGGTTCAGGTCGAGGTCGGCGGTGACGTTGACGCGCGCCTTGCCCGGGCCCAGCACGCCGTCGATCATGTCCTTGACCGTCTTGGCGATGCGGGCCTCGGCCTCGCTCTTGGCGTCCTGGGCCAGCTTGCCGGCCAGGCTCTCGTCGCTGCCGGCCGACAGGGTCTTGCCGTGCTGGTCGATGACGTTGACGGCGTCGGGCTTCATGCCGGCGACCGAACCGGCCACCAGGTTCTGGACAGCGCGGACCATGTCGGCCGACGGTTCGCGGCCCATGCTGATGGTGACGGCGGCGGTCGGCTTCTCGGCGTCTTCCTCGAACAGCTGACGCTTGGGGATCACCAGGTGGACGCGGGCGGCGCGCACGCCGTCCCAGCCCTGGATGGTGCGCTCCAGCTCGCCCTGCAGGGCGCGCTGGCGGTTCAGCTGCTGGACGAAGTCGGTCTGGCCCAGGGCGCTGGAGGTGTCGAAGATTTCGTAGCCGACCGAGCCCGAGGTCACGAGACCCTTGGTGAAGATCAGCTGGCGGGCGGAATTGACCTTGTCGCGGGCGACATAGATCGTCGCGCCGTCGGCCTTGGTCTCGTACTTGATGCCCGCCTGGTCGAGGGCGGCGGTGGCGGCGGCGGATTCCTTGGGGTCGACGTTCGACAGCAGCAGCTCGTTGGGCTGCTTGCTCATCATCATCATCACGGCGGCGATCACGGCGATCGCGCCCGCGGCGACGCCAATCAGGGCGGCCAGACGACCGACGCCAAATCGTTGAATCGCACCGAGGAACTTGTCCAACCTACGCCCCAAACCCTGAACGGCCTCCCGACGAGGACGCTTAGCCACACGCGCCGGAGCACGCCGTCGCTAGGCAGGATTTACCCAGTGCAAGGTAAACGGGTCGTTTACAAAAGGGGGCGCCAAGGGGGTGGCGGGGGCGCCAAAAGGTCGCGGCCGCGTCCCAGGGGAACGCGGCCGCCGATCTGTACAACTGGGCTCGCCGGAGGGGTGAAACCCCGGCGTTCCCTTACGCTTCAACGCCCGCCGACTAGCGGTACTGCTGAAGCCGCGTGGTCCGAAGACCCGCCAGGCCGTGACGGTCGATCGATTGTTGCCAGGCGAGGAATTCCTCGTTGGTCAACTTGTACCGATCGCACGCCTCGTCGAGCGAGAGGAGACCACCGCGGACGGCGGCCACCACCTCGGCCTTGCGCCGGATCACCCAACGCTGGGTTTCCGGAGGCGGCAAGTCGGAGAGAGTCAGCGGCGCGCCGGTCGGACCGATCACGTACTTCTCACCCCGGCTGTTCGTGCGCTGCTGCTGCAACATGGCTTTACGCCTTTCCCACAACCATCACTGTTGGAGAGGAACATACGCGCCGGGAAATAACAGGCGCTTAATTCCAATAGTAAAGAAAGACTGAAACACGAGGCTTTCTCCCTACTCCTGTGATGTATCAATGTGACACAGGGTAATTAAGGTCAGTTAAGACCTGTAATTACCGCTTAATGCTCAGAAGCTCTTCTAGCATCTGGTCAGCGGTGGTGATGATCTTCGACGAAGCCGAATAGGCTCTTTGCGTCGTGATCAACCCCGTGAACTCGGTCGACAGGTCGACCGTCGAAGCTTCCAGCGTGGACGGAGCAATCACGCCCGCTCCACCCTGTCCCGGAGTCTTCAAGCTATAGGTGCCGCTTTCGTTGGTGACGCGATATGCATTTCCGTTCACCCCCTTCAATCCGTTGGGGTTCGAGAACGTGGCGATCGCAACCTGTGCGATCCGGCGCGTGACGCCGTTGTCGAAGATCGCCGAGACGTAGCCCTGGTCGTCGACCTCGATGTTGGTCAGGTTGCCGAAGGCCGTGCCGTTGGTGTTCACCGACTGGACCACCGACTGGCTGTTGTACTGGGTCAGGCCGCCGGCGGCGCTGGCCAGGTCGATCTGGATGTCCTGGGCGTCGATGCCCAGGCCGTCGGCCCAGCGCGGCGGGGTCACGGCGGGCGGCGCCAGGTTGGTCACGGCCGGGTCGGACGCGCCGATGTTGATGGCGGTCGGGGTGACGCCGCCGAACAGGTTGCCGACCGAAGCCAGCTTCCCGTCGGTGGTGAAGGTGACCTTGCCCGAGCTGATCAGGCCGTTGGTGTTGTTGTCCAGGTCGCCCGGCTTGGCGCGCAGTTCGGCGAACCACTCGTTGGGGCCGGGGCCCTTCAGCAGCGACAGGGTGACGGTGCGCTGGCCGCCCTTGGAGTCCGAGACCGGGATCTGGATCTCGAAGTCCGGCTTGACGCCCGTGGTCGGGTCTTCGGCGTAGTCCGACATCGAGCGGGTCGCCGGGTCGTAGGCGCCGCTGTTGACCGCGTCGGTCTTGTTGTTCAGGCCCAGTTGGGTCTGGGTCAGGGTCACCGCGGGCGGGCCGGCGGCGATCTGCACGTTCGGCGCGGTGCCCGGCAGGGTGGTGCCCGTCAGCAGGCCGGTGATCGGGTCGTAGGTGTTGACGCCCTTGGCGACGGCGACGCCGGCCTGGCGGATCTCGACGGCGTACTCGTTACCGTTGCCGGTCGGGCTGTAGTAGATCGAGTAGTTGTTGGTCGCGCCGCTGCTGTCGACCAGGGCGGTCTTGGTCGACACGGCGTTGGCCGCGGCCGAGACCGGCTGTTCCGAGCGCAGGTTGGCGTTGACGCCGACGCGGGTGGTCTTCTCGGCGGTGCCGCCGACGGTGCCGACGTTGATCGACGACAACTGGGTCAGGTCCGAGGGGTCGGGCGTTATCGTGCCCGTCACCGGATCGGCCAGCCAGCCCTGCAGGTAGAGGCCGGCGTCGTTGCGCAGGTAGCCCAGGTTGTCCAGCTGGAACGAGCCGGCGCGGGTGAACGAGCGGGTGTCGGTGGCGGTCAGGCCTTCCGGCTTCTCGGTGCCGACGAAGAAGCCCGAGCCCGCGATCGACAGGTCCAGGTTCGAGGTCGTGGCCTGGGTCAGGCCCTGCTGGCTGACGAACTGGTGGGTCTGGGCCTTCACGCCGCCGGCGCTGTAGGTGGCGTTCTTGCTCTGCGAGGTGACCAGCGTCGAGAAGTTGGCCGAGCTGCGCTTGTAGCCGACGGTGTTGACGTTGGCGATGTTGTCCGAGATCGCGGCCAGGGCCGACGAGTTCGAGATCAGGCCGGAAACCCCGGCGAGCATGGCGCTGTTGATGCTCATGACTGTGATCCTGCGATGAAATTCAAAACGGAAAGGGTTTGAGGGTTCAGCGCGGTTTGCGTTCGGACCCCCGCGGGGGTCCCAGAGGCGTCATTCTGACGCCCGATCATCTTGTTGGTCGGCCTAGCTGCTGGCGGCCGGCGCGTCGGTGACGCCGATCACGGAGTCGATCGGCACCTTGGTGTCGCCGATCCAGACCATGTTCTGACCGCTCTCGTTGGTGACCTTGGTGACGATGCCGTCGATGCGGCCCTTCGAGGTCGTGGTGATGTTCGAGCCCTCGGGGTCGGTCGCCGTGACCTTGATGGTGTAGGCGCCGCCGGCCGGCTGCACCGTGCCGTCGTCGCTCTTGCCGTCCCACTCGAAGGTGTGGTCGCCGCCCGACATGTCGTCCGGCAGCTGGGTGCGGATGGTCTTGCCGAACTTGTCGATGACCTCGATCTTGACCCCGGTGGCCGAGCGGCTCTGGGTGTAGCTCCAGGTCGCCTTGCCGTCCTTGAGCACCGACTTGTCGGTCTCGGCGGTCACCTGCTTGCCCATCAGGTTCACGGCGTCGCTGATGCCGCCGCTGGTGTTCATGCCCACCAGGGCCGTCAGCAGGTCGTTGGTCACCAGCTGCTGCTCGACCCCCGTCATCTGGGTGATCTGGCTGGTCATCTGGGTCGTGTCGGTGGGCGACAGCGGATCCTGGTTCTTCAGCTGGGTGGTCAGCAGCTTGAGGAACGTCTGCTCGTTGTTGGCGAGCGAGTTCCGCGAGTTGTTGATCTTGTCCGTGATGCTAGTGCCGGTGCTGCTGGTGGCGGCGACCATGGGCGGCTCTCCTAGATTCTGACGTCGACGCCGCTGGCCTCGGCGACGCGGAGGCCGGGCAGCAGGGCGGACGGGGCGAGCGGGATGTCTTCAGCCAGGGCCGATTGGAAGGCGCGGCCGTGGAAGGCCTGACGGCCGTCGCCGCCCTGCTGGTTCTGGAAGTTGAAGAAGGCGTTCTGGCTCTGACCGCTCTGGTTCTGGCTCGAGCTGTCGAAGCTCAAGGCGTTGTCGGCGACGTTGAAGCCGGCCGCGGCCAGGGCCTGGCGCAGCTCGCCCGACTTGCCGCGCATGTCGGCGGCGGCGGCCGGGTTGTCGAAGTTCAGGGCGGCGGTCAGCTTGCCGTCCTTGGCGATCTCGATGCGCACGTCGACGCGGCCCAGGCCTTCCGGCTGCAGCACCACGTCGAAGCGGCTGGTCTTGCCGACCACCGCCTTGCTGGCGATCTCGGTCGTCAGGTGGCTGACCGTCTCGGGGCCGGCCTTGGGCAGCTGGGCGGCGACGACCGGGGCCGGGGCGGCGGCGGTGCCGGGGGCCACGAAGGTCGGGCCGGTCGCCGGGGCGTCGGCCTGGGCGACGATCGGCGCGGCCTCCTTCAGGGGCGAGCCCTGGGCGTTGGCCTGGTCCTGGGCGCCGCCCTGGGTCGAACCCTCGCCCGTCGTCGCGGCGTGGGCCGAGGCGACGACCGGGCCGTGGGCCGGTTCGGCGGCGGCCTCGGCCACCGCGGCGGCGACGGCGGTCGCCGTGGTCGAGGCGGTCTTCGGCTCGGCGGCCTTCACCGTCTTGGCGGTCACGGAAGCGACTTCCGGCGCGGCGGCCTGGGCGGCGGCGG